>JBDUCS010000244.1:0-6463 GCA_040003335.1 Gemmatimonadaceae bacterium
CGCCGGATCGCCGGAGAGCACGACCTCGCCCTTGTCGATGATCGCCATGCTGCTGCAGAGCTCGCGCACGTCCTCGACGATGTGCGTCGACAGGATGACCACGACGCCGCTGCCGATCTCGGCCAGCAGGTTCAGAAAGCGATGGCGCTCCGTGGGGTCGAGCCCCGCCGTCGGCTCATCGACGATGATGAGCTTGGGACTCCCGGCGAGCGCGATCGCGATGCCGAGGCGCTGCTTCATGCCGCCCGAGAATCCGCCGACGCGCTTGCCGCGCACGTCGTACAGATTTGTCTGCTGCAACAGCGCCTTCACCAGCGCGCGTCGCTCCTTGCCATCCATCACGCCCTTCAACGTCGCGAAGTGATCGAGCACCATCTCCGCCGAGAGATTGGGATAGAGTCCGAATTCCTGCGGCAGGTAGCCGAGCACTCTGCGGATCTCTTCGGGCTGCCTGATCACGTCGATGTCGCCGAAGGTGATCGTGCCCGCGTCCGGCTGCTGCAGCGTCGCGATCGTGCGCATGAGGGTCGATTTGCCGGCGCCGTTGGGGCCGAGCAGGCCGAACATCCCCGTCGGAATGGTCAGCGAGACATCGTTCAGCGCTCGAACGCCGTTGGGGTAGGTCTTGGACAGACCCTGCATGACGAGCTGCAAGATGGCTCCGAGGTGCTCGGTGACGTGCCAGGCGGGAACCGCGCGCGCATAACGTGCGCCCGGCGCGTGAGGAGACGCAAGGACGCGCGCTCGCGTTCCCCAGCAGTGTCGCGCATCATGGCGCGCTCCTCGTCACCTTCGAGTTGGATGAGCGAGGAAGTGTGTCCGCGCTTCGAATGGTCGGCGCGCGCTTCGTGCGAACGGCGCCGGCCGTTCGCTGAACGGGAATCGCGCGCTCAGTATCGCCAGCTCTTCACATCGGCGTCCGCGGGCGCGTGCCGGTTCATCTGCGCGGCCATCTTCGGCAGCAGCTCCTGCATGCTCGGCCCCCAGCAATGCGGCGCCATCGGCTGAAAGACGATCTCGCCCGTCCACTTCGGCGCCGCTGCCTTGCGCAGAAATTCATCGAGCAGATGCGTCCCCATGTTGAGGTAGTAGCTGTCCGCGTCGCCGACGTAGACATTGATCTTGTCGGCCAGCTTGGGGCCGAGCGTCGACCAGTTCGTCTCGAGGATGTTCCGCAAGTCGTAGTGTTGCTTCCAGTAGTCCGCCACGGCGTGATCGATGACGCCGGTGCGCTTGTCCCAGATCGGCTGGGGGTAGCCGTCGCTGCCGACGGGCCCGTAGGTCGCTTCCCAGATGTCCCACTGCCCGCTCGAGCGCGCGTGATCGCCCGACGCGAGCTCGAACCAGTTCTCGTCCTTCATCATCGCCGTGATGTTGCCGTCGGGGCGCCGCTGTGTCGGGCGATCGATTTTCATCCAGCCGCGATTGAGCCAGTACGCGTTCGTGTCGCTGTAGACGTTGACGATCTGGTGATAGCGAAAGTCGACGCCGTCGGGACAGAGCGACCACGTGCCACCGTAAAAATCGGGATAGAGCACCTGGTGGGCGAGCGAGATCCAGCCGCCCGTGGAGCCGCCGGTGAGGAGCCGAGCCCAGGGCTCACGAATGACGCGAAACTTCGTCTCCACCGCCGGAATCAGCTCCTGCATGATCGCGTCGCCGTACGGTCCGTTGTTCGCGGAGTTCACGCCGTACGAGTCGTCGTAGTACGGCGATGGATGCTGCAGCGTGACGACGATCACGCGCGGCGTGCCGTCGGCCGTCCAGTACGGGGTCGAGCCGACCGCGGGCGCGCGCAGTGAAAAGTGCCCCTCGTCGTACACGACCGGGTACTTCACGCCGGGATGCTGATCGTAGTCTTTCGGTAGGAGGACGACGGCGCCCAGGTAGATCGGCTGGCCCCACCACTTCGAAAGGATCTCGCTGCGCAGCTTGATGCGCTTGACGCTCGGCGTCTCCTCCGGCACCTGGATGGGCGGGATCACCTTGTCGGCGACGAGCGCGATGGGCGTTGCCGAGCGCGGATCGAACGTCACCTTCACCGGCTCGCCATAGATGTTGCCCGGCGAGCGCTGCCAGTGCTGACCTTCCCACTGGTCCATGTGCATCCACACGGTGTGTCCGTCGGCGCGTGCGAACTTGGTGTAGATGTTGACGAACGGTTGTACCCAGTACTCGCCGGCGGGAATGTCGCGCAAACTCTGCACGGGATGGCCGAACGCGTCGGCGCCGATCGTTACCGTCGCGCCCGGGGCGACGTTGTCCATGTTCACGCCGAACAGCGGCGCGCCGGTCTCGCCCGCCTGCTGGACCGGCGTGCTGCGCGGATCGCTCGCGCGGCTGATCGCCACGAAGACGCGGCCGGTGATCGGCGTCGCGTGCGCCTCCTTGCTGAACGAGACGGAGAAGGCGGGGCCCGCCTGCGCCGCGAGACCGCTCGCACACGCGAGCAGCAGCGACGCGGCGATGGAGGCGCACCTACGCCCAATGCGTGTGAGCAGCCGGCCAGGAAAGCTGGACATTCGAGCGAGCTCCTGCGGAAGATGACGAGAGAGTGCTGCCGGCCAATATATGCCGCGCTCTCGTTTCCTAGCCTGTCGGGCGCGTCGTTGCGAGCCGCGGCCCCAATCAGTTGCGACCGGCCAGCGACGGCCAAAGCCGCTGCAGCGTCGTGCGCGGACCCTCGGCGACAAAAATCGGGACGTCCGATTCCTCGGGCACGCCCCACGCGTTGCGCACGCGGCCCGCCGGCGTGACGCGCTCGTCGAAGCGCTCGAGATCCGCGCGCGCCACGCCGATCGTGACCGCAACCGCGCCGGGCTTGTCGCCCGGCCCGAAAAACCAGTAGCTCCCGGCCCCGCTCACGGCGCGCGGCAACCCGAAGCGCGGACCATAGAAATCGAGCGCGCCGGCCTCTCCGTAGTTCTGGCCGATGACCACCAGCGCCGCGCGTGCCGGCGCGGGGAGCGAGTCCACGACGTGCGCGACCGCGGCAATCTCCTCGCGCCATCCCAACATGTCCGCGTAATCCTGCGGGAGCTGGAGCTGCACGCCCATGTTCGTGCGCGTCGCCGGCGCGATCCCGCTGCGATCGCCGAACTCGGCCATCTGCTTCGGTGGAAGAATCGGCAGGCAGAAGGGAAGCACGAGCGCGACGAATGCGGCGAGGACCACCACGCTGGAGGCGCGCACCGCCGCGCGCGCCGGGCGCCGGCGAGCGCCCGTCCACGCCGAAAGCGCCGTTGCGCCGGCGGCGTACCATGTCGGGTAGGCGGCGCCGATGTAGTACGACTTGCCGTGCACGGCGAGCAGGATCGCGAACGCGATCACGCAGGTCCACCCGACGGGACGAAACCGCCGCAGCGACACGGCGCGCAACAGGTAGACGGCGCCGGCGAACGCGAGCAGCGTCGAGGGTCCCCACAGAAACTGTTCGCCAACAAAGGACCAGACGGAGACGTGGGCGAGCTGTCCGTGCTGCAGAGCGCCCATCTGGCCGACGACGGGAAAGCCGAGGCGCGCTTGTCCAACGAGGCTCGGGCTACCGATAGCGAGCGCGATCATCGCCGCGGCCCACGGCCACCGCGTGAGGAGCGTCCGTCGCTGCGGCGACAACACCAAGCCCGCGGCCATCGCTGCCCCGAGGAGGAGGGCGCTGAACTTGGTCAGCACCGCGACGCCGCACACGACGCCCAGCGCGAGCCACCACTTCGGCTCCACGCTCAGCGTATTGGGCCACGGCGCATCGCGCGCGAGCCGCGCGAGCACGAAGAGCGCCATCGTCCACCACAGCTGATCGAATACGACCGGCTGAAACAGCGCAGCCGCGCGCAAGAAGAGGGGACAGGTCGCGACGGCGAATGCTGCGAGCGCCTGCGCGAAACGGTCACCGCCCATCTCGCGAGCGATCAGCGCCGCCATGACCACGACGCCGGCGCCCGCCGCGGCCGGCCCGAGACGCAACGCGACGAGGGAGTCGCCGAACGTGGCGCGCGTCGCTTGCGACAGCATCGCGATGAACGGAGGGAAATCCATCCGCCAGACACGGAGGTGGCGCCCCATCGCCATGTACAGAAATTCGTCGCGATGATAGCCGTACGGCGTCAGCGCGTTGACGACGACGTGGGCGATCAGCACGGCGAGCGCCAGGCCGGCGATCCATCGGATCGCCAGAGGCACCGATTCCCTTTCGTCATCGCCTGCGCTCGCCATGCTCACTCGGATGACTGGTTGCGGCCGCGCGCGTGTGGCGTGCCGCGACGCAAGATAGAGCCGCGGCGGATCTCGACCATACTCGCGCGCTATATCGCGGCGACGAGCGCCGCGGCGAACGACTCCGCCGCGTGCGGCACGAGCTCGAAGAAGAGCTCGGGGTCGAGGCACTCCAACTCCATCAGCGTGAACCGGCCGCCGATCTCGATGCCGTCGACGCGCGCGAACAGCGGCACCTCGTCGAGCGCGTCGAGCACCCGCGACGCCGCCGCGATCACCGCCGCCGGTGCCCGCTCCAGCGTTGCCGTACCGCCGTGCTCCCGCTGCACGCGAAAATCCCCCGCCTTGGGGCGCTTGCGCACCGCGTGGCTAAACCGGCCGGCCAAAAAAACCAGCGACCATTCGCCCTCGCTCTCGATGGTGTGAGTGTACTCCTGCACCAGCACGGCGCCGCGCGCGAGCAGCGCGGTGAACCGTGCTTCGTCATCCGCGACGGCCGCCAGCGACGTCCGCCACGTGTCGTGCGCGCTCGCCGATATCGCCGGCTTCACGACGGCCTCGATCGCGCCGAGCGCGCCGAGCTCGTGGGCCAGCGTCGTTCGCTCGCCCTTCGGCACGAACGATGTGGGGAGCGTCTCGATCTTCCCGCGGCGCAAGTCCCGGAGATAGCCTTTGTCCATGTTCCAGCGGGAGAGCGCAGGTGAGTTGAAGACGCGAAAGCGCCGATGCTCGAGGCCGGTGATCCACCCGCGAAACCGGTCGGCGTGGAGGTGGTAGTCCCACACCGATCGCATCACGACGACGGTGCCCGCGTCGAGATCGCGTGGCTCGGTGCTATCCCAGATCGCGCTCCGCACCGTCAGTCCGCGCGCGCTGAGCGCCGCCGCCGCGAGCGCATCGCTCGGCGTGAAGCTCGGAACGGCGCGACACGTGGCGAATAGAACGGTTGTCACGGGAGCCTGGGGCCAGACGTCATGGTAGGATGATGGTGATTTGCCGGTTTCAACGGGATCAAGCTACGACGTGAAGAGTGACCGTGTCGTCCTCGGCGCCGTGATTGTGCTCGGTGCGTTCGTCGTCGGCGAAGTGGCGCTCGGCGATCGCCCGCGAAGCGCGTTGCCACCAGCGCCGCGGCTCTCGCGTCTCGACAGCGCACGCGTGCGCCGCAGCTACGCCGCGCAAATCGCCGCGATGAGTGGCCGCTACCAGCCGCCGGCGTGGATTCGCGACGTACAGCTCGAGCGCCTCTTCGCCGACGTGGTGCGCATCGCCGCGACACGCCACCAGCCCGCGCCGGATTCGGAGCGCGACGCGCGCGCCGCGGCGACCGGAGACGTGCTGCGCCGCGCGCGGGTCGGCACGTACCTCGATGCGGTGCTGGCGATGAATCACGAGGTTGTGATCCGCTGGCGCGCGAGCGACGAGCCCATCCGCGTATGGGTGCAGCCCCGGTCGAGCGAGCGCGGCTTCGACGCCGCGTTTCCCGAGGTGACGCGCGCCGCGTTTCGAAAGTGGAGCGAGCTCGGCTTGGGCGTGACCTTCACCATCACCGCGGACTCGACCGAAGGCGACGTTGTCGTTACCTGGAGCGCGAGGATGCCGAGCAGCGAGCAGCTCGGCTACACCTTCCGGTTGGCCGATGAGCGTGGTGAGGTGGTGCTGGCGCACGTCATCCTCTCGACCACGGTCGACGTGTACGCGGTGCAAAACACGGCGCTGCACGAGGCGGGGCACGTGCTCGGGCTCGAGCATTCTCCGGCCGCGGCCGACATGATGTCCGCGACGACCGAGGGGCGGCAGTATCGGCTCACCGATGCCGATCGCAATACGGCTCGCCTTCTGTACCAGCTCCCGCCGGGCGCGATCAAGTAACGCCATCGCCGCTCCGAGTGCAGCTGTTGGCTTGTCGTGGCAGCCTCGGACGACGATGCTCCAATCGTCCCGCTTCCGACCCGTTCCGCGCGATCATGCACGTCGCGCCTCCCCGGCACCCTTGCAAGACCGGCGTCGTCGGAGCTGTTCGAGCTCCACCGCGTCGTAGCGGGTGCGGGATTGCCGCGTCCTTGGAGCGCTCGTACGTTGGCCGCCTCACTCCTCGCACGGTTGCCGTATGATCGAACTTCGTACGCTCGGCGTGCTCGACTTGCGCGGCGCCGATGGTCACGAGTTCCGCCCGATTCTCCAGCAACCGAAGCGGCTGGGCCTCCTCGCCTATCTCGCTGTCGCGTCGCCGCGCCGGTTCCACCGGCGC
>JBDUCS010000245.1:0-6459 GCA_040003335.1 Gemmatimonadaceae bacterium
CGCCGCGTCACCCATCAATACGATTCGTCCGTGGTACCAGCGCTCGTTGCGCACGCGCACGAACTGCGTCCAGCCGCCGCCCGGTAGGTGCGGCGCGTTGTGCAGCAGCGGGTGTCCGTCGAGCCACGGCGCGAACATCCGCTCGCACGTCGCGACGGTGGCCGCGGCATCGGCGCGGTCGAAACCGGCCTTGCGCCAACTCTCCGCATCGCACTCGACGATGAACGTCGAATGCTCGGCGTCGAAGCGATAGCAGTGGGCCTGGAAGACGCCCCAATCGTTCTCAACGAACAGGAACGTGAACGCGTCGAACTTTCGCGTCGTCCCGAGCCAGACGAATTTCGCCGGCCGCACGTCGAGGTCGGGGCGGAACTCGTGCGCCAGCGCGGTGCGCGTGAGGCTGTTCACGCCGTCGGCGGCGACGATCACATCGGCGTCCTCGAGACCGATTGCGCCGAGCTGTTCGAGGTCGCGCAGGTCGCACTGAAATCGAAGGTCGACGCCGAGCTCCGTCGCGCGCTCCTGCAGTATCCGCAGCAGCGTGCGCCGCGCGATCCCGCTGAATCCATGCCCGCCCGACGTGATCGTGCGCCCCTTCACGTGAACGTCGATGTCATCCCAGTGCGCGAAGCGCTCGGTGATCGACCGGTAGGTCCCCTCGTCCGCGGCACGGAATTTCTCCAGCGTCTGGTCGGAAAAGACGACGCCCCACCCGAAGGTGTCGTCGGCCCGGTTGCGCTCAACGACGACGACTTCGTGCGATCGGTCGGCGACCTTCATCAGAATGGCGAAGTACAACCCGGCGGGGCCGCCGCCGATCACCACTGCTTTCACGCACGACTCCCGCGAGAGTGGACAGCCGTCAGACGTCAGTTCCGGCATGCCGGTGCAACATCGCCAGGCGGAAACTACATTCGTTCGCGGTCGACGTCTGCGGTACTGCGCCTCTTCACCATTCCCGCCTGCCCGATGACGGTCACCCTCTGGATTCTGCTCGTCCTCGTGGCCTTTGTCGCCGGCGCCGCGGTCGCCCGCAACGCGCGGTTCGGCGCGCCGCCGCTGGACGCCGATGTGCCGCGGACGCGCGAGAATCCGGCCGCGCCGCCACCGGTCGGCGAGCCGATGACACCGCTCGAGCCACCAATCGCCGCACCACCGGAGCCACCATCTCCGCCGGCGGCGCCGGCGACCATCTACGACATCGCGGCGCGCGTCGCCGACTTCTACCAGGCGTCGTCGCATCCGAGAGACTTGGCCGAGCACCCGCCGTTCCTCGAGGGCGTCGCGATGCTCACGCTGCCGGCAGTCTCCGACGACGATCTCTTCATGCACTTCCGGCGCAGCAATCCGGTTCTGGCCTGCATGGCGCTTGAGGCGCTGGCCCGACGCGAAGGCCCCGATCCGTTCGCGACTCTCCTCGACGGAATCAACGCGCCAAATTATTGGGTGCGCTGGTTCGCGCTTCGCGCGCTCGCCGCTCGCGCGCGTGGCGCCGTCGTCGCCGCCTTTCTCGTGCGCATGGATACGGCGTGGGGCGAGCCGATTCTCCTCGCCACGGTCCGCAATTTCATTGCGCAAAGTATTGCCGACGGCGAATCACCGGTCTTTGGCACCGAGCTCGAGCGGCTGACGCCCGAGCAAGGCGCCTGGTTGCAGGCGACGCTCGCGCCCATCGCCATCGCGCTCCCCGATGCGATGATCGCCGAGCTCAAGACGTGGAACGCGACGCGGATCGACGTCGCCTTCCTTCGCTCCTTCGGTCGCGTCTGGCGTACCGGCGATGCACTCGAGGGCTCGTTCGTCGAATATCCGTCGGCCGACGCGTCCGTCGCCGACATCGCCGCCGCGCTGCGGCGCACGCCCCCACGCTCGTCGATGATCGTCGGCGAGCCGGGCGCCGGCAAAACGTCCATTGTGCGGATGCTCGCTCGCGGCTTCGTCGCGGACGGATGGACGGTCTTCGAGGCGTCGGCCGCCGATCTCCTCTCCGGACAGATGTACATCGGGCAGCTCGAGGAGCGCGTCAAGACGACCGTCGAGAATCTTCGCGGCCGCAACGCGCTCTGGGTGATCCCGAACGTGCAGGAGATGGTGTGGGCCGGCCGCCACCAGCACAGTCCGAGCGGCGCGCTCGACCTCATTCTGCCGCACGTCGAGAGCGGCGCCCTCAAGGTGATCGCCGAGTCGACGGCAGCGGCATACGAGCAGCTCGTGCAGCAACAGCCGCGCGTGCGCGATCTCTTTCACGCCGTGCGTATCGAGCCGTTGGGCGACGACGAGACGATGGACGTCGCGCGCCGTTGGGTCGCGCAACACAGTGCGGCCGGCGCCCCGCCTCGCGCCGGTGATGTGACGCTGCGCGAGGCGTTGCAGCTGGCGAAACAGTATCTCGGCGACAAGGCGCCGCCCGGCAACGTGCTCGGCCTGCTCAACGCGGCGCGCGGCCGCGCCGAGCGACGCGTGCCGTCGGGCAATGCCATTACGACGGGCGACCTGCTCGAGACGCTGTCGGAGATGACCGGACTGCCGACGGCGATGCTCGACGATAGCCGCGCCCTCGACCCCGCCGCGCTCCGAGCCTTCTTCGCCCAGCGCGTGCTCGGCCAACCTGAAGCCGTCGACACGCTCGTCGAGCGCGTGGCCATGATCAAGGCCGGCGTCACCGACCCGACGCGGCCGGCGGGCGTCTTTCTCTTCGTCGGGCCAACCGGGACGGGCAAGACGGAGATCGCCAAGGCGCTGGCCGAATTCCTCTTCGGCTCGCCCGACCGGATGATCCGGCTCGACATGAGCGAGCTGCAGTCGATCGAATCGCTCGACCGCATCCTCGGCGAGCGTGGCACCGTCGTCGAGGGGACGGCACTCGTGAATCACATTCGCAAGCAGCCGTTTTCCGTCGTGCTGCTCGATGAGTTCGAGAAGGCGCACCCGAACATCTGGGATTTGTTCCTCCAGCTGTTCGACGACGGCCGCCTCACCGATCGGCGCGGCGACATCGCCGATTTCCGGCACTGCATCGTGATCATGACGTCGAACTTGGGCGCGACGATCGCCGCCGGCTCGAGCATCGGCTTCGGCGCGAGCACGGCCTCGGGCTTTGCCGGCGCCGACGTCGAGAAAGCGGTCGCGCAGTCGTTTCGCCGCGAGTTCATCAACCGGCTCGATCGCGTCGTCGTTTTCCATCCACTCGGCCGCGGCGTCATGCGCGAGTTGTTGCGGAAGGAATTGCACGACGTGCTGCTCCGGCGCGGGCTGCGCAATCGCGCCTGGGCCGTTGAGTGGGAGGAGTCGGCGATCGATTTCCTGCTCCAAAAAGGGTTTAGCGCCGATTTGGGCGCGCGTCCGCTCAAGCGCGCCGTCGAGCGCTATCTCCTGGCGCCGCTCGCGATGGCGATCGTGAACCACCAGTATCCCGAGGGCGACCAGTTCCTGTTCGTGCGCTCCGGCGGCGCAGCGATCGAGGTCGAGTTCATCGATCCAGACGCGGCAGACTCCGCGCTGGCCGGCCTGGCCGAGCCGTCGGGTGAGATGAGCCTCGAGGAGCTGATGCTCGATGCGCGCGGGACGGCGGCCGAGGTGCGCTACATCGAGCGCGAGCACGACGCGATCGCCGCGCTCGTGCGCGGCGACGCGTGGCAGCTGCGCAAGAGCGAGGCGCTGACGCGCATGTCGTCCTCTGGATTCTGGAGTTCACGCGACCGCTTCGCGACGCTCGGCCTCGCGGAGTACATGGACCGCATAGAGGTCGGTCTGGAGACGGCCGGGTCCCTCCTCGGCCGTCTCACCAAGCGCACGCGCGGTGCGGACGCGCCGGTGCCGCGCGAGTTGGTGGAGCGGATCGCGCAGCAGCTCTATCTCGTGGACGAGGCGTGCGAGGGACTCGCGTCCGGCCTTCCTCGCGATGCATTTGTCTCGGTGCGCGCGAGCCGCGACCCGGGCGCGGACGCGGCCGTGAGCGATGCGTTCGCGCGCCGCCTGGCGACGATGTACCGGCGCTGGGCCGAGAAGCGGCGCATGCAGATGGTCGTGCTCGAGGATGGCGCGACCGCCGGCGAGCCGTATCGATGCGTGCTCGCCGTCTCCGGATTCGCCGCGTTCGGGATTCTCGAAAGCGAGAGCGGCGTGCACGTGCTCGAGACGCCGCAGGACGAGAAGTCGTTCAACCGGGCGCGCGCGACGGTGAAGGTGGCGCCGCAACCCGATGCGCCGGCCGGCGACGCGCCGAACGCGTTGCGCGCGCAGGCGCTCGGGGCCGTCGATGTGCCGAACGAGGGAGCGCCGCTGATCGTGCGCCGCTATCGCGAGGAGCCAAGCCCGCTGGTGCGAGACGGCGTTCGTCAATGGCGCACGGGACGGCTCGACCGGGTGATGGACGGCGACTTCGACTTATTTTGATCAGCGGTCTTTGGTCCAGACGACGAGTGTGCCGCAGGTGGCCGCGGTTCCGCCGAACTCCATCGGCGTCGTCGCCGGTCCGGAGTAGAACTCGACGCCCGACAGCGTCTCGAGATGCAGGTTGCGCAGGTCGGGCGCCGGCATCGATGTGGCGCCCGCTGCCGGCGCGTAGATGCGCGCGCCGTCCACGATCACCTGGCTGAAGCAGCCGACGGGCGACGTCGGATCGAACGGGTCGGCGCGCGGCAGGCGGAACGTGCCGGTGCCGCGCGCGAGCGCGACGTAGAGCGCGCCGTTTTTTTGGTTCATCACTTCGTGCGCGGCGGACACGTGGCGCCGCAGCAGCTCGGACAGCGTGACCGCGCGCGCCGCGGCGCTATCGAGCGTCGCGCGGGTGAAGAACGAGCCGATCCCCGCGGCTCGTCGCTGCTCGAAGCCCTGCAGCTTTACGCTCGTCTCCTTGGCCGTCACGCGCGTTTCGGCGAGCATCTGCACGCGCGGGTCGAGCGTCACGTCGAGCTCCAGCATCTCGCCGGTGGCGACGGTCACGCGAGCGGTCGCCGGTGCGAAGGCGATTTGCTGCACGGTAAGCGTGTACGTGCCCGGCGGCACGTTCGAGAATCGAAACTCGCCGCGCAGGCCGCTCAACACGGAGCGCGCGAGCTCGGCGAGCGTCGCCGTCGCTCCCGTGATGGCGCGGCCGCCAGAATCCGTTGCCGTCCCGGCGATCGAGCCAGCCTGCGCGGCCAGTGACGTGGAGACACACAGCAGCGCGGCCAGGCCGGGCCACGCACTCCCGAGCCGGCGACACATCAGTAGACCTCCACCGTCACTCGTGATGAGTCGCCGCGCGCAATCGCCTCGATCGTATGCCGTCCGCCCGTGAGGTGGAACCGCGCGTCGACGGCGCGCCGCCCGTCGATGAACCAGCGCACGTCGCGCACGTCGGCGCCCACCGCGACGAGCCCGACACTGGAGAACCGCGGATCGACGCCTGGCGGAACGCGATAGCGGTCGCCGTTTTTCGGCGACACGATGCGAAACGCAGCAGGCGCGGCGGCGGAATCGCGATCAGCGCCCCGATCGGCGATCCGCGATCCGCGGTCCGTGATGCGGTGCCCTCGATCCTCGATCCGCAAGCCACGATCCTCACTCGCCGCCCACTCGGCGAACCGCGCCGGCAGCACCGTCCGCCCGTCGCGATGCCAATCACATTCCACGCGCGGCGCCTTGCCCGGCGCGAACCATTCCACCAAGCGCGGGCACTCCGCTCCCGCGCGCAATCCCGACACGCGGCAGATCTCGACGGCCGTCGCGCCGACGCTCGCCGGGGTCGGCAGCACGCCCGGCGCGACGCGCTGCGAGGTGAGGAGCACGGCGCGGCGCAGCAGCGGACCGGCGCCCGTCACACCGCTCACGCCGTCCATCGGCCGGCCATTGAAGTTTCCGACCCACACCGCGACGGTGAAGTTGCCCGTCGTCGCCGCCGCCCAGTTGTCCGTGAAGTGGCGGCTCGTGCCGGTCTTGACCGCGACCGGAAATGGAAAGTCGAACGGCGTCTCGAGCCCGAATCCGGGAATGCGCGCTTCCGCGTCGCCCAAGATGTCGAGCACGAGCGCGGCCGACGCGGTCGACATCAGGCGGTGCCCGGACGTCGCCGGCGCCGTGTCGCCGGCGTCGCTCGCCCGCCAGCGATACGGCCGCCACACGCCGCCGTTCGCCAGGGCGCGATAGCCGTTCGCCAGCTCGACGAGCGTCACGTCGCCGTTGCCGAGCGCGAGCCCGAGGCCGTAGTGCTCCGCGCTCCGGTCGAGCGACGAGAAGCCGGCGAGATGCAGCGTCTCGAGCAGGCTCGGCGCGCCGACATCGTTCGCCAGCTCGACCGCCGGAATGTTGTACGAGCTGGCGAGCGCCTCGCGCGCGCGCACCGGTCCGTGTGTCGTGCGATCGTAGTTGCGTGGATGATACGGACCGGTGGCCGTCTGATACGTGCGCGCGACATCGGCGAGTATCGATGCCGGCGTGTAGCCGCGGTCGAAGGCGAGTCCGTACAGAAACGGCTTG
>JBDUCS010000246.1:0-6444 GCA_040003335.1 Gemmatimonadaceae bacterium
ATCGTCGTCCTCGGCATCGGCGGCTCGGCGCTCGGCACCATCGCGCTGCGCTCGGCGCTCCGCTCACCCCGGTGGAACGAGCTCGACCAGACCCGGCGCAACGGGTCGCCGCGCCTGCACGTCCTCGAGAACATCGATCCGACGAGCGTCCACGAGCTCCTGGACCGGCTCGCGCTCGACCGCACGCTCTTCGTCGCCATCTCGAAATCGGGGGGGACGGCCGAGACGATGTCGCAGTACCTGATCGTCCGCGACCGCCTCGAGAAGGCGCTCGGCGACCGCGCCCACCATCACATGGTGCTCGTCACGGATCCGAAAAATGGGGCTCTGCGCGAGATCGCGACGCACGAAGGCACCGTCGCCTTCGAGCTCCCGTCGAACGTCGGTGGACGCTTCAGCGTGCTGGCGCCCGTTGGACTGTTTCCGCTCGCCGCCGTCGGCGTCGACATCGACGCGCTGCAGGCCGGAGCGCGCGAGATGGCCACGCGTTGCGAAAACGACGACCTGTCGAACAATCCCGCGGGAACATTCGCGCTGCTGCAGTGGCTCGCCGATACCGAGCTCGGCTGCCACAACCAGATCATGATGCCGTACTCGGATCCGCTGCGGGAGTTCAGCGCGTGGTGGGTGCAGCTGTGGGCCGAGAGCCTCGGCAAGATCCGCCCCGACGGAACCCGTGTCGGCCCCACGCCGATTCCCGCGCTCGGCGTCACCGACCAGCACAGTCAGGTGCAGCTCTTCATGCAGGGGCCGCGCGACAAGACGCTCACCTTCATCGTGGTGAAGCAGGTGCCGGTGGACATCACCATCCCCAAGCTCCACCAGAACGTGACGGAGCTGGCGTACCTCGGCGGGCACACCCTCAAGGAATTGCTCGACGTGGAGCAGCGTGCGACGGCCGCCGCGCTCGCGCGCAACGGCAAACCGAGCATGGCGATCCACATCGATCAAATCGATGCCCATCATCTTGGTGCGATGATCATGATGCTCGAGTACGCGACGATCTACGCCGGCGCCCTCTATGGCGTCGACCCACTCGACCAGCCAGGGGTCGAGCTCGGCAAACAGTTCACGTACGCGCAGCTCAACCGCCCAGATGCCGAGTCGGCGCGCAAGGAATGGGCGGCGCTGCCAAAACCGCAGCCAAAATTCGTGTGAATAGTGCCGACCCTGGCCACTGTGTGAATCCTGTCTAGTAAGGCCGTAGTGTCGACAAGTCACTTGCCCCGCTACTATCATCGCTGACCGCATTTTCCGACATACTCCACGCCATCGCGACCATGACAGCACCCTCAGCGACAGAGTCACCGATCACCGGCGTGAAAATCTCCGGCGCCTCCGTGACGGTAGAGGCGGACGCCGCCCTGCAGAGCGCGCAGATGGACGCACTCGTTCGCGACGCGGTATTCGGTGACGACGCCAAGAAAGAAAAAGCGCGCTGGTTGATCTGGGAGATTGGACAGGCGGTCGGCGTGCAGCCGGCATCGATTCACGATCTCTATCTCGCGCGCGGGCGCGGGGACGCGCACGGCTTTACCGTGCCGGCGATGAACGTGCGGGGCATGGCCTACGACACGGCGCGCGCGATCTTCCGCACGGCGATCAAGATGAACGCCGGTGCCTTCATACTCGAGATCGCGCGCTCGGAGATCGCCTACACCGACCAGCGGCCCGCCGAGTACGTAGCGGTGATGCTGGCCGCCGCCCTGCGCGAGGGCTTTCGCGGCCCCGTGTTCATCCAGGGCGATCACTTCCAGGTCAGCGCCAAAAAATTTGCCATCGACCCCAAACTGGAGGTCGATGGCGTGAAGGCGCTGGTGCGCGAAGCGATCGCCGCCGGCTTCTACAACATCGATGTCGATACCTCCACGCTCGTCGATTTGTCGCAGCCGACGCTGGAAGAGCAGCAGCGCAAGAACTACGAGACCGGCGCCGAGCTGGCCGCGTTCGTTCGCGGACTCCAGCCCAAGGGCGTCACGATCTCAATCGGCGGCGAGATCGGCGAGGTCGGCACGGAGAACTCAACCGTCCCCGAGCTCCGTGCGTACATGGACGGCTTCAACAAGGCGATCGAGCGCATCACGTCCCGGCCCGCGAAGGAAGTCGGCCTGTCGAAGATCAGCGTGCAGTCCGGAACGTCGCACGGCGGCGTCGTGCTCGCCGACGGCTCGATCGCCGATGTCCAGCTCGACTTCGAGACGCTCCACCAGCTCGGTGAGATCGCGCGCACGGGGTATGGGCTGGCCGGCGCGGTGCAGCACGGCGCGTCCACGCTGCCCGACGGTGCGTTCCACAACTTCCCGCGAGTCGAGACCGCGGAAATTCACCTCGCGACGAACTTCCAGACGATGCTCTTCGATCACTTGCCGGCCGAGCTACGGCAGGAGGTGTACGAATGGCTTCGCACCAACGCGAAGGACGAGCGAAAGGCGACCGACTCCGACGAGCAGTTCTTTTACAAGACGCGAAAGAAGGCACTCGGTCCGTTCAAGCGCCGCTTCTGGGATCTGCCGGCCGATGTGAAGGCCGCGCTCGCCAAGGCGTACGACGAGAAGTTCACCTTCCTCTTTACCCAGCTCGCGGTCGGCGACACGGTTGCGGCGGTGAGGACGTTCGTGAAGCCCGTCGCGCAGCACCATGCGTCGGCCGGCATCGCGGCGCCCAACGATGCGGACCTGAGTGACTGAGGCTTCGGCGCGCGCCGCCGCCGAGCTCCAGTGGCTGCGCACGCTGCGCGATCTGGTCGACCGGCTGGGCCATGAACTGCGCAACCCGCTCAACGGCGCGTTGCTCGGACTGACCGTCGTGCGGCAGCTCGCCGGCCAGAGCGGCGCGTCCGCGGCGAGCGTCATGGCATTCGCCGAGTCGGCGTCGGCGGAAACCGAGCGCGTCGCGGCATTGATCGATGCGCTCCTGCGATTGGCGCGGCGAGAGCCCGCGGGCGTAGATTTGTGGGCCGAGAGCGAGCGGCTGGCCTTCGTGTACGGCGCGCTGGCCGCGCGCGATGGCGGCAGCGTGGTGCTCGAACGCTCGGGCGATGAATCGCTGGAGACGTCGGCGCCGGCCGACGTGGTGCGGGCCGCCGTCGCGTGCGTGATGGATGCGTCGGGAGCGGCGGTTCGATGCGTGGTACAGCGAGTCGACGGCCGGCCGGCGCTCGCGGCGAGCGGCGCGGCGTTGCACGTCGAGGCGCCGCCGCAAGAGGTGTGGCGGGCGCACGGCGTGGTGATGACGGTGTCGCCGGACGGCGTGCGGATCGAATGTCCAGCGTGATGATCTCGGAGCGTAGAGCGCTATGAAGGGAGCCAGGATCCTCATCGCCGACGACGAGAAGGCGATCGCCGACGGACTCAGCGCGATCCTCGGCGGCGAAGGCTATTCGGTCGACGTCGCCACCGACGGGCAGAAGGCGCTCGACCGTCTCATGGCCGATAGCTACGGTGTCGTGCTCGCCGATCTCAAGATGCCCAAGATCGACGGCATCGCCCTGCTCAAGGAGATGCAGACGCGCCAGATCGCGACCGAGTGCATCATCGTCACCGGTCAGGCGACGGTCGACAGCGCCGTGCAGGCGATGCGCGAGGGCGCGTACGACTACATCGAGAAGCCGCTCAACGCCGAAAAGCTCAACCGGCTCAAGGCGCTCATCCCCAAAGCGCTCGACAAGTTTAACGTCAAGCAGGCGAATGCCGCGCTCACGACGCAGATCGAGAACCTGACGCACTATGGCGAGCTGACGGGCCGGAGCGAGGCGATGCGATCGGTCTATCAGGTGATCGGTGCCGTCGCGCCGTCCTCGGCGAGCGTGCTCATCCTCGGGGAGTCGGGCACCGGCAAAGAGCTCGTCGCGCGTGCGCTGCACACGAAGAGCGAGCGGGGAAAAGGCCCGTTCCTCGCGCTCAACTGTGCCGCGCTACCCAAGGACATTCTCGAGAATGAGCTGTTCGGTCATGAGAAGGGTGCCTTCACCGGCTCGACGAACGAAAAGCCGGGCGCGTTCGAGATGGCCGATGGCGGCACCCTCTTTCTCGACGAAGTCGCCGAGATGTCACCGGACATCCAGGTCAAGCTATTGCGGGCACTCGAGACGCGAACGATTCGGCGGCTTGGCGGAAAGAAAGAGATCGAGGTCGACATTCGGATACTCGCGGCGACGAACAAAGATCTCCAGAAGGCGCTGGCGGACAACGATCTGCGGGAGGACCTCTACTACCGGCTCGCCGTGGTCGAGCTCTATCTCCCGCCGTTGCGCGAGCGCGTCGGGGACATCAAGCTGCTGGCCAACGAGTTCCTGGCTCGCTTCGCGTCGCAGAACGGCAAGCAGATCGCCGGCTTCGACGACGCGGCGTGGGAATGGATTCTGTCCCATTCCTGGCCGGGTAACGTGCGCGAGCTCAAGAACGCGCTCGAGCGCGCCGTGATCATGTCGCGCGGATCGGTCATCAGCGCCGAAGACATCATGCCGCGGCATCTGCGAAACACCGGCGAGCACCAAGCGCCCCTCAGCGTTGCCGTCGGCTCGACGCTTGCTGATACGCGGAGGCAGTTGGTGCTCAAGACGGTTGCCATGACGGGTGGGGACGTCGACCGGGCGGCCACCGTGCTCGGCATGACACGCGGCGACGTGCGCGCGGAGCTTGCATTGGTGCTCGGCGACGGGCGACGGGACGGCGACGGCGACGGCGCGGAGAACAGGAACAGGAACGGGACGGAGCCAGAGCCGGTCACACAGGCGAAGTCCGCAGCGCTGCCGGCCAAGGCGAGGGCCGCCGACAAAGCGAAGGGAAAGCCAAAGGGACGGCGCTGAGGCGCCCACACGCTGTCGAGGAGATTCGGATTATGCGGCATCGGGACGAGTTCGACGACGACGACGAACCGTACGTCATCATCGAAAAGCGGGGCGGGAGCGCGGGCTCCTTCCTCTGGGGGTTGGCCATCGGCGCGGGCATCGCGCTCCTCTTCGCGCCCGACTCGGGCGAGGAGACGCGCCGGAGAATCGGCCAAGGCGCGCGGCGAGCGAAGGATACGGCACAAGATGCGGCGGGCGAGCTGCGCGACAACGTGACCGACAAATACGAGCACGCGCGCCAGGCGGTCGAGGAGCGCATCGAGTCGGCGCGACAGGCGATTGAGATGAAGAAGGCACAGGCGACCGAGGCGATTCGCGCCGGCCGTGAGGCGGCGCAGCAGGCACGCGATGAGCTGGAGCGCCGCATCTCCGAGACGAAAGCGGCATACAAGGCCGGCGCCGATGTCGCGCGCCGCAATCGGCCGCTCGCGGCCGCTACCGAGACGAACGACGACGACGTCGACAGCTCCGGCACCTGACGACGCGATGGCGCCGGGCCAAACGGCTCGGCGCCCGGTGCGCGTACGCCCGCTGTGGCTTCGCGTCTGGTGGGCCGTGCGCGACTACGCGTCGCGCGTGTGGGACAATAGCGGCGAAGACAACATCTTCTTCCTCGCCGGCGGGATCGCGTTCAACATCCTCCTCGCCGCCGTGCCGTTTTTGCTGCTCCTCCTCTCGGGGCTCGGCTACCTCCTGAACGTGAACGCGGCGCAATCGTCCGCCGACCTGTGGCTGTTCATCGACCGGCTCCTCCCCCCGCACGCTGAAACCGCCGATTCGCCGATCCACAAGATGCTCAACGACATCATCTCGACGCGTGGACGCGTCGGGATCGTCGGGCTGATCGGCTTCGTCTGGTTCTCGACGCGCCTGTTCGGCTCGCTGCGGACCGTGCTTGCGCACGTGTTCGACATCGATCAAGAGCGCGGAATCATCGAGGGGAAACTCTTCGACGTCAAAATCACCGTCGTCGGCACCCTTCTTTTCGTCGCCTATTCCGTGCTCACCGCGTATCTCGGCGCCGCGACGACGCACGGCGTGGCGGTGCTGTCGGCGTACGGGCTGCGCAAGGAATCGATGGGCCAGCTCGAATACATGATCGGTCGGGGCCTGGCGACGCTGTTCATCACGCTCATGTTTTATTCGCTCTACAAGTATCTCCCGAAGCGCCGCGTTCGCTGGAAGTCGGCCGCGCTCGCCGCTGTTGTCGCGGGCGGGCTGTTCGAGCTCGCCAAGCAGGGCTTCACCATGTACGTGCGTTCGTTCAATCCGAGCAGCCTATACAGCGGCACCGTTGCGGCGCTCGTCATCATCGTTTTTTGGACGTACTACGCGGCGTTGATTTTCATCCTCGGCGGCGAGATCGGTCAAGTCTACGAGCTGCGCCGCGTGCGGCGATTGCAGCGGGAGCAATTCGAGGACTGAAGGCTCCGGGTTCGGCACAGTGGCGCGGGGCTTGCTTTGGTTAAACCCGTTCTCATTTCGGAGGAAGCGATGCGCAAGACAGTGCTGGCGGTCGGACTCGCAGCGGCTCTCGCCGTGGGCGCGTGCAAGAAAACGGATGACGGCGGTATCGAAGTGCAGAAGCCCGTCGT
>JBDUCS010000247.1:0-6381 GCA_040003335.1 Gemmatimonadaceae bacterium
GAGGTTGGTGCGCGCGTGAAGTCCTCGATCTCGCCGATCGCGGTCGTCACGGGCGACCGGCGCGCAAGGCTGCCGAACGACCAGGCCAGCGCGCCGAGCGCGAGCACGCTCACGGTGATCGTGGCACGTCGCCACGACCGCGCGCTCGTCGCGACCGGCGCGGTGACAGCGTCGCCCGGCGGCGCGGCCGGCGGCTGTGTGGGCGCGATGCGCGGCGCGAACCGCGGCGACGGAAGCTCGGCCGGTGTGTCGTGGCGCGCGCGAATCGTCGCGACGAGCGCACGCGTCTCCCGCGAAGGAGAACCGCCGTACTGCTCGCCCAGCCGCTGCTCGAATTCGGCGTAGGTGCGCAGCGCGCCGGCTCTATCGCCGGCGTGCTCGAGCGCGGCGATCAGACAGCGCGCGGCCGTCTCGCTCTCCGAATCCAGCTCGAGTCCGCGACGAGCCCACCGCGCCGCATCGACGAGATGGTTGGAGTCCGACGCGAGCTGCGCGAGCGCGGCCGCTGAGTCCGTCGCGCGGCGGTGAAGTCGCGCACGCGTGCGCTCGAGCCACTCGTCGAGCTCGGGCGCGCCGTCGGCGACGTGAAAGCCCGGCAGTAGATCGCCCTGGTACAGCGCGAGCGCACCTTCGGCGTCGCCGGCATCGGCTCGGCGCACCAGATCGCGCGCATCACACGAGAGCTCGGCGTCGTCTACCGCGAGCTCTTCGTCCCCGCGCGAAACGATCGCATCCGCGCCCAGATGCTTGCGGAGGAAGTGCAGTGCCTGTCGCAGGCCGCGCCGGCTCTGCTCGTCGTCGAGCTCGGGCCAGAACAGCGCGAGCAGTGTGTCGCGCCGGTGGAAGCCGAACGGCTCGGCCGCCGCGAGATACGCGAGCACCGCGAGGCGCTTGGGCTGAGCGAGCACGGGAGCGATCTCGCGACCGGCATCATCGCGAAGGTCGAGCGTGCCAAGGACGTGAAGGCGAGGCACCGGACAGCTCGGGGAGAGCGGAGGACCGCGTTATCTCGAAGGTAACGCGCAGGAGTCGGTCAGGCGACAGCGGCGCGTTAGACTGGCCAGCGAATTAACGCTGGAGCATCGATGTCAGGTGGCCGATTCGTCGCACTCGCCATACTTGGCTCGCTCGGGTTCGTGTCGTGTAAGGGCGCGCAACGCGAAACGTCAGCCGACGCGCCACGCGGCGCGACGCCTACGGCGCCCGCGGCGCCCGCCGCCGCCACGCCCACCTCGGCCACGCTCGTCTCCGCTCCTGACGGCACACTATTCCCCACTGGAGTCGTGCTCCGCGGCGACCGCGCGTCGCTGCAGCACTTCCTCAGATACGTAGACACCGTGGTTGGCGCGCGCGTGCGCGTCACGTACGCGCCGCAAACCGTCTACGTCGATCGCGACGCGGCCATTCGCGCGCTGCACTCGGCCACTTGGGACGGTGTGACGTGGCGCTTCGATGCGACCGAGCCGGTCGTGCAGCGTTTGCGTCCCGGATCGGTGTTGCTCGTGTGGGGGCTGGCGATCCGCCGCGTGAATCGCGTCGATCGCGACGGTGATGAGATCGTCGTAACGACGCAGGAAGCGCAGCTCACGGATGCCGTTACCGACGCCAGCATCTCGTGGGATGCGCCCGCGCATCTGCGCCAAGGCGCAATCGCGATCCGCGTTCCGCGCAAGGAAGACTCGGTGAAGTTCGTCGGTAGAACGCGCGGACCATCGAGCACCGCGTCATCCCTCCGCTTCGCCTCGCTCGTGGCGCAAGACACGACGGCTGAAGACCCGCCCGCACTCTATCAGCAATCGTTCAAGGTGAAGGTCGGCAGCTACGGCGTCGCGATGGCGTACGGCGCCGCAGCCGAGGACACGTTGAACTTCTACGCGCAATTCGGCTACGGCGAGGATGTCGAGGAGCCGGTGTCTCTGCCGCCAGACTTGGCGATCGCCGAGAAATACGGGAACAAGTTCGCCGACTGGCTCAAGAAGCAGCAGGAGCAGCGCGACAAGGATGCGAAAGCGGCCAAAGCAAGAGTCAAAGAGATCCGCGACGAAGGAAAGATCACCAGTGGCAATGGTCCCGGTCTCAAGTCGCCGATCCCGAAGACGAGCGAGGAGCAGCAGAAGCAGAAGGAGGAGGAGGAGGACGCGCAGGCCGAATACGAGAAGAAGTACGGCAAGCCAAGTCGCAATTCGGTCGATGGGAAACCGAAGCTGCCTGAAATGCCCAAGATGCCGTCGAGCTGGAAGGAGGGCGTCGGCACCATCTGGAAGGAGCTGACCGCGCGCACCGCGTTCAAGGTGACGACCGCGGGCACCGTCACCGGATTCAAGTCGAAGGGCGACATCCAGATCGAGGGCGGGCTGCTGAAAAGCGCGCGGCTCGAGAATCCCGACTTCCATCTCATCGCCGACATCCATTGGGCGGCGCGCATCGACCTCGCCGTCTTCGCCGGCCGCACGAAGGTCGAGGTGCCGGTGACGTTTCGTGCGCCGCTCATCATCGGCGGCCTGCCGGCGTTCTTCGAGGTCGGCGTGAACGCCCTGATCGCGCCGGCGCTGACGAGCAAACACGCGACCGCAAAAGGCTCGCGTCACATCGATTTTCAGAAGGGGGCGTCGTTCACGATCACGCCGAGCTCGGTGAGCGGCGAGTCGGGCGACCCGGACGCGACCGCCGAGAAAGGAGAGGAGGACGGCGTGTCGAGTCTCGGTGTGTCGGGTCTCATGGTCGCGCTGCAGGTGCCGCGCATCGCGCTTGGCTTCGGCATCATCGGCAGCAATATCACTGGCTACTACGATGTCGTCGTCGCATCGAATTCCACGCATACCGGCGCGACGGGCATCCTGCACTGCACGCACTCGCAGGTGCTTGCGGGCTTCGACGTCGGCGTGTCCGCATCGTTCCTCGGATTTCCGCTCGGCGACCAGCGCAAGACCGGCCCGAACAAGAAGTGGGAGTGGGACGATCCGCCGGGGATGAGCTGCAAGTGAAACCGATCGTGCTCGCCACCATCGCCGGCCTCACTGCCTCGTCGCTCGCGGCCCAGGCGATTCCGATCCGCTCCGGACTCGTCCTGGACTATTCCCACAAACAGTTCCAGTGGAAGGGAGAGCGCCAGTTTCTGGTCACGGTGCGCTCGGCCGACTCGAGCGAGACCATCTTCCAGGCGTTTTTCATGGACGAGGTCACGAGCGGCAAGCGCGTATGGGACGACACCGTATCGCGGCGCGAGATGAATGGATCACGCGCGCTCGACGTCGGACGAGGGACGGCCTACGAGACGGGCGTGCGCAACCGCACGATCATGATGCTGTCGCGCCGCTCGTACGCGGAGCTCAAGCGCGACGGACAGACCGACCTCGCGACGTTCTTCATCTACTTCGGTCCGCCGGCGCTGCGCCTCGAGGGTCGCATCGAGCTCGTGCGGCAAGCGCCCGAGACGCTGACCGTCATCGCCGACGGCAAGCCAGTGCCGGTGCGCGCACTCCACGTGCGCGGGCGATTTCAGCGAATGTCACCGCAGCTCAATGTCTCGCGCGACGCGTGGTTCCTCGACGATCCGCAGGCGCCGTGGCTCCTCAGCACGATCGACAGCGCGAACGGGATGGAGTACCACGTCCGTCTCGCGACGGTGAACACGTCGAGCGGCGATGAGATCAAGATGATGGAGTCGGCGCTGGCCGCCGAGTGTCACGCACCGACGTACGGGTTCTACTTCGCCTACAACAGCGCCACGATCGCGCCGCTCTCCGAGCCGATGCTCGGCCAGGTCGCGACGATGCTGAAGAAGCACGGCGACTGGACGGTCACCATCGAGGGACACACCGACAGCGTCGGCGGAGCCAAGTACAACCAGGAGCTCTCGCAGCGCCGCGCCCAAGCGGTGAAGGATCGACTCGTTGCCGGCCAGGGCATTCCGACCGCGCGGCTCGCGATCGCGGGCATCGGCCTTGCCCGCCCGCTCGCATCGAACGGCACCGCCGAAGGGCGCGCACGCAATCGCCGCGTCGAGCTCGTCCGCCCCTGCAATTCACGTCACTGATGCCGCCCCCAGAGGAGGACTGAACATGCCAGTACGACTCATGCTTCCCATCATCGGGCTCGCCGCCATCGCCGTCGTTGCTTGCAGCGGCGGCGACAAGAGCTCGAACCCGATCGCGCAGGCGATCGCGCGCGCGGGCAGCTCGTCGGGCGGAAGCGATCGCCCGGATCCGTGCATCCTCATCTCGCGCGCCGAAGCGCAGAAGTATTTGGGCCCGCTCGCGCACGACCCGTATCGGATCGGCGGTCCCGGAAATCCCGACCCGTCGGGCAGCGTCTGCGAGTACCGCGCGGTCGACGGACGCAAACTCCGCATCGAGCCGTGGTTCAAAGATGGAAAGATGGCGATGGGAGCGTTGGGAATGGTGGGCGCCCTCACCAGCAAAGTGTTCGTCGCCGACAACGGGAAGACCGACACGCTCGAAGGAACTTGGGACCAGGCGAAGTGGATGTTCGGCCACTTCTTCGCGCTCAAGGGCGATGTCTACCTCGATCTTGATGTGAGCTCATCGCGCGCGGGCGCGCCCGGCGCCGCCGATCTCGCTTCCATGGCGTTCGGGCGTCTCGATCACCCGCTCGCGTACAACAGCGCTGCCGCGACGGCGACTGCGCCACATCCGCGCGAGCCCTCCGACGCGTGCGCGCTCGTCACGCGCGCCGAGGCCGAGGCGATACTCGGTCCGCTCGACGGCGCGCCCGTGCCGAAGAAAAGCGGGACGCAAACGCAGTGCACGTACCACGCGCGCGACGGCGGCGAGGGACCGACGGCGGTGACGATCAGCGTCGGATGGAGGGATGGCTTCCGCACCTTCGACAGCGGGAAATCCACCATCGGCGCGTTCAAGGCCGGGGTCGCCGACCCGTCGATGGCGGAAGCGACCGCCGGCAAGGGCGGGGACGCGATGGACAAGGAGATGGCGAAAGATCCCGACGCGCAGAAGTTCCTCGGCGTGCTCGGCAGCTTGGCGAAGAAAGCGGGCGTCACTGTGAAGCCGGGCTCGGCGCAGCTCATCACCGACACGCTCGTCGCGGGGCCCTGGTCGGAGGGCGCGATCTTCTTCGGGATGGGACTGAACGTGGTGAAGCAGGACGTGATCGTGCAGGTCGACTTCGGCAGCGCGGGGCTCGAGAAGGGCAAAGCCATCGCCGCGAAAGCGGTGAGCAGACTCTAGCGGAGGGCGCAGATGGATTTCATGAACTTCTTCGACACGATCGCGCGCGACGCGAAGCGCATCGCCGAGCAGCTCGGCTCGGCGACGACGGCGAGTGGCGGAGCCGCGCTGGACACGCCGGGGCAGAACGTCCCCTTCGCGATCGACCGCCGTCCGTGGCCGCAGGGCGATGCCATCGACCAACTGCTACCGTCGCGCGTCGGCGCGTTCGTGCGCACGGGCGTGAACGACCGCTTCGGCGGCTTGAGAAATGGCGGCGTGATGGGCTTTTACGCGAAGAACGGCGAGCACGTCATGCTGACCGTAATACTTCGCGCAGACATCACCAGCGCGCAGGAGGAAGTGCGCGGGTCGCGTCCCGAGGAATTGATCTGCGACAGCATCCCAGCCGAGTCGCTCGACGTCGGCCAGGAGACGGGCTCGCACGGAACGGAGCCGAGCTGGCTGCGTGGCGACAAGTACATGTCGTGGACCCGACACAACTACGTGTTCTGCCTGAGCGCGAACGACAACGGCTCACTCGACGATTTCGTCGGAAACTTTCCGTATTAGCCGGCGCGGCCGGCAAGGAGCGACAATGACGATGCACCAGATTCGGATGCGCGCGATTCTCGCAGCGGCGGTCGTGTCGATGAGCGCGCCCGCCATGGCAGCCACGCAACAAGCAGCGGCCTGCTCCCTTCTGACGGCGAGCGACATCGAGGTCGCCTTGGGCGCGAAGGCGAGCGCCCCCGTCCCGAGTGAAATGGCGATGTCGACAGCCCCGAACAGCCCGACAGCGCACAACTGCATGTGGTCCGTTGCCGCCATCCAAGGCGGGCTTACTCTGGGCATGATGACCCCTCTGCCGCCGGACGGGAGCGTGCCGGCACTCTTCAAACACAATCCAGGGATCGACCTTCTCAAGGCCAAACACTGGACGGAAGAGAAGAAGGAGTTCGGCAGCAATGCTTGGTGCTCGATCATGACGCCGCCCGCATCCGACAAGGCGCCCATCATGTCCAGTTGTTCCGCCGGCGTGAAGGGCGTGCTCCTCTCGGTCACCCTACTGAGTCCGGCCAAGAAGCTTTCCATCGACCAGGCGAAGGCCCTACTGGACAAGGCGATCGGACGCCTCCGCTGAGTGTCGAGCGCGCACCACCCGCACGTGGTCCCCTTCTTCGCTCGCGTCATC
>JBDUCS010000248.1:0-6366 GCA_040003335.1 Gemmatimonadaceae bacterium
TGCTCAATTCAGGATTCGCCCTTCCCCCGCGCCGCATCACCGTAAATCTCGCCCCCGCCGACATCAAGAAAGACGGCACCGCGTTCGATCTCCCGATCGCGCTCGGCATCCTCGTCGCCACGGGGCAGCTCGCCGGGAGCTCGCTCGCCTCGTGCGTCGCTGTGGGCGAGCTCGGCCTCGACGGCGCCGTCCGTGGCACGCGCGGCGCGCTTTCGGTCGCGCGTCGCGTCGCCGAGCTCGCGGGCGCAACGCTGATCCTGCCGCCCGCAAACGTCGTTGAGGCGAGCCTCGTCAGTGGCGTGCGTCTCGTCGCCCCCGCGACGCTTGGCGGGCTCGTCGCGGCGCTGCGCGGCGGCCCGCTTGCCGATGCGCGCGCGGCGCCGGCCGCTCCCCCGTCGCGCGACGGCGGTCCCGACTTCGCCGACGTCGTGGGGCAAGGCGCGGCGAAGCGCGCGCTCGAGGTCGCCGCGGCCGGCGGGCACAACGTGCTTCTCTTCGGTCCGCCCGGCGCGGGGAAGACGATGCTGGCGCGCCGGCTGCCCGGTATTTTGCCCGCGCTTGGCGAAGCGGAGGCGCTCGAGGTCACGGCGGTGCACTCGGTGGCGGGTCTCCTGCCGGCGGACCGGCCGCTGATCACCGAGCGACCGTTCCGCGCGCCCCACCACACGGTGTCCGACGCGGGGCTGATCGGCGGAGGGACGCCGCCGCGTCCCGGTGAAGTGAGTCTCGCCCACCGCGGCGTTCTCTTTCTTGACGAGCTCCTCGAGTTTCGCCGGCACGTCACCGAGTCGTTGCGCCAACCGCTCGAAGACGGCCGGGTCGTCATCGCGCGCGCGGGGCACACGGTCGTCTTCCCGGCGCGCTTCTCACTCGTCGCTGCGATGAATCCCTGCCCGTGCGGCTATGCCGGCGACGCGACGCGCGCGTGCTACTGCCCCGAGGGCGACGTGTCGCGCTACCGCGCGCGTATCTCGGGACCGGTGACCGATCGCATCGACATGCACGTCTTCGTCGGCTCAGTGCCGCTGCGCGCGCTGTCGAGCGGCGGGTCGGCCGAGCGCTCGGCGAGCGTGCGCGCGCGGGTGGAGATGGCGCGCGCAGCGCAGCGGCTGCGCTACGCGCGCGCGTCGCCGCAGTGGGGCTCAATCGCGGTCAACGCGCATGCGCCGCCACGGTGGCTCGACGCGTCGAGCGCGCTCGTGCCCGCGGCGCGCGCGCTGCTCGCTCGGGCCGCCGAGCGGTTGGCGCTCTCGGCGCGCGGCTATCATCGCGTGCTGCGCGTCGCGCGGACGATCGCCGACCTCGACGAAGCCGAGACGGTCGCCGAGGTGCACGTGGCGGAGGCGTTGCGCTACCGGCCGGCGCCCGGTGGCGCGAGCGCTGGCGTGGCGTCCATCGTCGCTCGATGAGCGGGCTGGCATCCAATCGCCGCGGCGAACGCTTACGTCAGCGCTTCCTGGACATCCGGGGGTCCGCGGCCGACTTTCCTCCGCGGAAAAGCTCCCGCAGATGTCGCGAGGCGGATTCCTGGAGGAGCATGCGCGCGCCCCACCGGTATACTCTGTTCGTCGTCGCGCTCCTCGCCGGATGCGTTCAGCATGCGCCGATTCTTTCCGCGCCCGCCGCCGGGTCGATCGCGCGCGCCGACAGCGGAGCAGTGTCGACCTGCGGCCGCGCCGCGGCGCGGCCGCTCCTCACGTCCGAGCGCATCGGGCCGCTTCGCTTCGATTCGACGGCGCGCACGATCCGGCGCGAGTGCGCGCCGGACTCTCTGTCGTACGTCCCGACCGGCGAGCCCGGCGAGCGCACGGTGTGGTACGTCTTTCACCTCGGCAAAACGACGCTCCTTGGCACGCAGCTCGGCACGGTGATCGATGACGCCATGCCGATCTCCATGTGGCACGTGCGCGGCACGGCCGACCTGCCGCGCGGCCTGGCAACGGACTCGCCCTTCGCCTCGCTGCGTTACGCGTTCGCCGGCGCGCGCGGATACGTGCGCGGCGACGCGATCGAGGTCGAGTTCTGCGGGCTCTCGCGCATCCGCTTCCGATTTCCCGCGCCGCCAGAGCAGCTCAAGGCGCACGCGAACGAGACATGGATATCCGATGCCGACCTCGCCGCGGCGATTCCGCCCGCTGCCACGTCGACGCAGCTGTTCGTGAACCCGTACTGGGTCGCGCCCTGCCAGCAATGATGAGCGCGCGGGCCCGCCGCGAAGGAGCACGTCTTCTTCGCGACCGCTAGCTTTCACGTCATGTCGTCCCCCCACATGCCGGCCGATCTCAGCGCGGCGCGCGTGAAGGAAGCGGCGCTGATCGCGCTCCTCCGCAGCGCCGGAGACGTGGTCGTGGGCTTCAGCGGCGGCGTCGACTCGGCCTACCTCGCCTGCGTCGCCGTTGAGGCGCTCGGTGCCGATCGTGTCACGGCGGTGATCGGACGGAGCGCGTCCTATCCGGAAGAGCAGTGGGCGAACGCGCGCACCGTGGCCGTGCGCGTGGGGCTCACGGTGCGCGAAGTCGATACGGACGAGCTCGCCGACCCACGCTACGCGGCGAACCCATCGAATCGCTGCTACTTCTGCAAGTCGGAGCTCTGGTCGCGGCTGCGTCCCATCGCCGACGCGGTGGGCGCCGGCGTTCTGGTCGATGGAACCAACGCCGACGATCTGTGCGAGTATCGGCCCGGTGCGCGGGCAGCCGCCGAGCACGGGGTGCGGTCGCCGCTCGCCGAGGTCGGCCTGACGAAGAGCGAGATCCGCGCGCTCTCGCGGGAGCGCGGCATTCCCACGTGGTCGCGGCCGTCGTCACCCTGTCTGGCGTCGCGGCTGCCGTACGGCACGCCCGTGACCGTCGAGCGGCTGCGCGCCGTCGAGCGCGCCGAGCGCGTGTTGCGCGAGCTGGGCGTGACGGGCGATCTCCGAGTGCGGCACCATGGCGACCTCGCGCGGGTAGAGCTGACGAGTAGCGAGCTCGATCGCTGGCTCGGCGCGCGCGACGTCGCCGAGCTCGAGCGCGCCGTGCGCACGGCCGGCTTCGCGCGTGTCGCGATCGACCTGCACGGATTTCGATCCGGCTCGCTCAACGTCCTCGAAGGGATCGTTCGCGAATGAGCGCCGAGACGCTACGGACCGCGCTGGCGCGCGAAGGGGTCGACGCTGAGGTGGAGGCCCGCGGCAGGCTCGCCGTGCTGCGCGCCTCGTCGCCCGACCAATGGACCGAAGCGCGCCGGCGTGCAGTGGCCGTCACGCTCGCGGCGGATCATGGCTTCACGCATGTTGCACTGGAGCTGTCGGCGGCCGATGCGGCTGTTCGTCGCGATTAACTTGCCCGCCGACGACCGGCGCGCGATTGCCGAAGCGATCTCGCCGCTGCGCGCGGTCATGATGGCACCGGCGGACGTGAGCTGGGTGCAGGAGCCGTCGCTGCATTTGACGATGAAATTTCTCGGCGAGGTCAATGGCGATCGCGCGGACGCGCTTGTGGCCGCGCTCGCGCCGGTCGCGGGCGCCCATCGCGCGTTCGAGCTCGAGGTGGACGGCGCGGGCGCGTTTCCGCACTGGCGCGCGCCGCGCGTGATGTGGGTCGGCGTGGCGCATTCACCGAAGCTCGAGCTGCTGTATCACGAGGTCGAGGGCGCCTGCGTCGCCCTCGGGCACGAGCTGGAGGGGCGGCCGTTCAGCCCGCACGTTACGGTGGCACGTGTGCGGAAGCCGCTCGCCGCGTCGATCGCGCGCGCGCTTGGCAACGCGGCGCGCGCCGTGACGTACCACAGCTCGGTGCCGGTGCGGTCGGTGGACGTGATGTCGAGCACGCTCGCAGCCGGCGGCTCGCGCTACGACGTGGTGTCGGTCCTTCCGCTCAAGGAGTGAACGATCGTGGGATGCTTCTTTCGAACGATCGGATGCGTGGTGGTGCTGATGATCGGCGCCGTCGTCGCGTGGGTGTTTCGCGACCGGATCCCGTATCTGCATCGCGAGACGCCGCCGTCGGCGGTGGCGCCCGCGAGTGCCTGGGAACCGCTGACGCCGGAGGGTGCCGCGCGCGCGAAGAGCGCCGTCGCGACGCTCAGCGCGAAAAGGGGGCCCGTGTTCACTAACGTGAAAGGCGCCGACCTCGCGGCCTACGTGTTTCAGGAGCTGTCGAAGCAGTTGCCGCCCTCGTCGCAGAACACGGAGGCGGCAATCATCGGCGACCAGCTTTGCGTGCGCTCCTCGGTCAAGCTCGCCGACCTGGGGGGTGCCGGCGCACTCGGCCCATTGGGCGCGATGCTCGGTGATCGCGAGCCGGTGCAATTCTGCGGCGCGCTCGAGCTGTTGCGGCCGGGGCTCGCCGAGTATCACGTGAAGGAGCTCACGATCCGCGAGCTGTCACTGCCGTCGGCGATCATCCCGAAACTGCTGCGCAAAATCGAGCGCGGCACGCGCCCCGCTGGGTTGGCCGACGACGCACTGCCGCTCAAAGTGCCGCCGTACATTGGCGACGTCCGCATCGGGCGCGGCAAGATCACTCTCTACAAGACCACATCGTGAGCGACATCGTATGAGCCGGCGCGTGCTGATCGTCGACGATGAGAAGGGCGTGCGCGGCGCGCTGAGCCAGCTGTTGGAGTACGAGGGGTACGAGGTCAAGCAGACGGCCAACGCCGTCGATGCCATTTCCGAATACGAGAAATGGCATCCGCATCTCGTCTTTCTCGACGTAAAGATGGCGGGCATCGACGGACTGGAGACGCTGAAGCGGCTGCGGACGATCGACCCGGCGGCGATCGTCGTGATGATCAGCGGCCACGGCACGATTCAGACGGCGGTCGAGTCGACGCAGCTCGGCGCCTACGATTTTCTGGAGAAGCCGCTCGACACGGATCGGATTCTCGTCACCCTGCGCAACGCGCTGCAGCATGTCGAGCTCAAGGAAGAAAACTCGCGGCTCAAGCGCACGATCGAGTCGCGCTACGAGATGGTCGGGACGTCCTACGCCGTGCGCGCGCTGATCGAGAAGGTGGAGCGCGTCGCGCCGACGCCCGCGCGCGTGCTGGTCACCGGCGAGAGCGGTACGGGCAAAGAGCTCGTCGCCCGCGCGATCCACCGGCTGTCGGCGCGCGCGAGCGGGCCGTTCATCGAGGTAAACTGCGCGGCGATCCCGAGCGAGCTGATCGAGAGCGAGCTGTTCGGCCACATGAAAGGCAGCTTCACGGGCGCGATCCAGGACCGCGCCGGCAAGTTCGAGCAGGCGCACGGCGGGACGCTCTTTCTCGACGAGGTCGGCGACATGAGCCTCGCCGCGCAGGCGAAGGTGCTGCGCGTGCTCGAGGACAGCGTGGTGACGCGGATCGGCGGCCAGAAGACGATCGCCGTCGACGTTCGCGTGCTGGCGGCGACGAACAAGGCGCTCGAGGAGGAGATCGCCGAGGGGCACTTCCGCGAGGACCTGTTTTACCGGCTGAACGTGGTGCCGGTGGTGGTGCCGCCGCTTCGCGACCGGCGCGAGGACATTCCGCTCTTGATCGCGCACTTCGCCAACTCGCTCTCGGCCCACGACGGCATGGGACCGCGCACGTTCGCGCCGGATGCCATCGAGGCGCTGACGGCGTACGACTGGCCCGGCAACATCCGCGAGCTGCGCAACACGATCGAGCGGCTCTTGATTCTGTCGAACGGTCCGCGGATCGTGCGCGCCGACGTCGACCGGCTCGTCGGCCGCCGCGCGAGCGAGGAGACGAGCATCGGCTCGCTGACCGAGATCGCGACCTTCGAGCAATTCAAGGACGCCGCCGAGCGCGCATACCTGTTGGCGAAGCTCCGGCAGTTCGACTGGAACGTCAGCGAGACCGCGCGCGCGCTCGACATGCCGCGCAGCAATCTCTACAAGAAGATCGAGCGCTACTCGCTCACTCGCGAGACGACGCCGGACGCCCCGAGCCCTTCCAAGCGAGAGCCCGCATGAGCACTGATTGGGACAAGGAGATGGCCAAGATCGACAAGCAGCTCGAGGGAGTGTCGGACAGCGAGTTGCTGCCGGCGCCGAAGAACGCGCCGCCGGCGGTGAAGGAACGCGTCGCGGCCACGCGAGCGGAGACGTCGACGCTCGGCGTCTTTCTCCGGTTGATGCTCGCCGTCGCGGTCGGGATCGGCGTGATCTTCTGGCCGTACACGGCGCGCTGCGGGCTCGGACTTGCCGGCTATCTCGGCGCGGTGAGCGTCGTATTCATTGCCGGTGTGTGGACGTCGGTGTGGACGTGGCGGCACCGATCAGGGAAGGCGCATCTGTTGGCGCTGCTGTTAGTGCTCTGGTCGTTCGTGCTCGCGTCTTCCGAGGTTCTCCCTCGCGTTGGGTACGCGAAGCAGGCGTCGACGTGGGTTTGTCCGTA
>JBDUCS010000249.1:0-6348 GCA_040003335.1 Gemmatimonadaceae bacterium
CCTGACGCTGCTCCTCTACGCGGCGCTCGGCGGATCACTCTTTTTTCTTCCGTTCGATCTGATCGAGGTGCATCACTACTCGCCGACGGCGGCCGGCGCCGCGCTGACGCCGTTTGCCATCATCCTGTTCGCGTTGTCGCGGTGGGCGGGCGGTCTGATCACCCGATACGGCGCGCGACTTCCACTAGTGGTCGGTCCGGCCGTGGCCGCGGCCGGCTTTGCGCTCTTCGCCGTCGCCGGAACGGGCGGCAGCTATTGGACGACCGTCTTTCCCGCGGTCGTCGTGCTCGGGGTCGGGATGGCGATCGCCGTCGCGCCGCTCACCACGACGGTGATGAACGCGGTCGACGCGCGACGCGCGGGCGTCGCCTCCGGCGTGAACAACGCCGTCGCGCGTACGGCGGGATTGCTGGCGGTCGCCGTCTTTGGCATGATCGCGACGCACCGCTTCACGCGATCGTTCGACGGGCGGCTTGTCGCCGAGCACGTGCCGGCGGCGGCGCGCGAGGCGCTCAGGCGCGAGCCGGTCCGCCTCGCCGACGCCAAGATTCCAGCGGGGCTGGACGCTGAGGCGGCCGCGGCAGTGCATCGCGCCGTCGCCGCCGCATTCACCGACGGCTACCGAGAGGTGATGCTCCTCGCCGCCGGCCTCGCGCTGGCCGCGGCACTCGTCGCGTTCCTCACCATCGAGACGCTCGGTGATCGGTGATCGGAGATCGGTGTTCGGAGATCGGTGTTCGGAGATCGGTGTTCGAGGACTACACCGATCACCGGTCACCGCCATCGGTCGGATTCCGGTTGTGCGGCGTCGGCGATCAAATCGCCTGCTCGACTATCACTTCTGATTTCGTCGCCATCTCACGGATCAATCGTCAACCCTGAGCAACGAGTCGCGGCCCAGAGATGTGACCGATTCGGCGCCGAGGAGCGTCATCGCCAATCGCAGCTCGGCACGCAGGTGCTCCAGCACGGCGAGCGCGCCCGCTTCGCCGGCGAGCGTGAGCCCCCACAGGATTGGACGGCCGAGCAGCACCGCGCGCGCGCCGTGTGCGAGCGCCTTAATGACGTCGGTGCCACGGCGCACGCCGCCATCGAGCAGAATCTCGGCGCGGCCAGCGATCGCGTCGGCGACCGCGGGGAGCGCGGTGATCGTCGCCGGCGCGCCGTCGAGCTGTCGTCCGCCGTGGTTCGACACGACGATCGCCGCCGCGCCGTGCTCGACCGCGAGCGTCGCGTCGGCGGGCGCGAGAATCCCTTTGAGCACGAGCGGCATCGACGAGATCTCTCGCAGCCACTCGACATCGCGCCAGGTGAGCGCCGCGTCCCACTGGTGGGCGATGTAGGTCGCGAGCGCCGACTCGTTGTTGGGCGCACCGAGATCGGCGGTCGCGCTCTCTGCCTCGAAGTTGCCGAATGACAGGCCAGGCCGCGGCCGGAATGCGTTGCGTTTGTCACGGTCGCGCTGGCCGGTGAGCGGCGTGTCCACCGTCAAGCAGAGCGCGTCGTAGCCGGCTGCCGCGGCGCGCTCCACCAGCGCGCGAGTGACGCCCCGGTCCCGGTATACGTACAGCTGGAACCAGCGGGGGGCGTCGACCGTTCCAGCTATCTCCTCGAGCGATCGATTCGACAGGGTGCTCGCCACGAACAGCGTCTGCGCCGCCGCGGCGGCGCGCGCGGTCGCCAGCTCGGCGTCGTCGCAGCAGAGTCCGTGCATCGCCATCGGCGCGACGAGCACCGGAAACGAGAGCGGCGCGCCGAGCACCGTGGTCGCGAGCGAGGGCGTGACGCCGCGCAGCATGCGGGGGAGGAGCGCGAGTCGCGCGAATGCCGCGCGGTTCTCGCGCAGCGTCCACTCGTCGCCGCCGCCGCCGGCGATGTAGTCGAAGGTGCCGCGCGGGAGCCGTGCTTCGGCCAGCGTTTCGAGACCGTCGAGATTGATGATGTCGAGCATGCGGCAAGATGCGTCGCAACCGCTCGGCCGTCGAGCGGATTTCGCGCGACGCCGCGCGCGCGATAGGTTAGTGACGACCGCAGTTCCTCAGCGCATTCCAGGGCGAGAGCATGGCCGAACCGCAAGCGACAAAGAAGAAGCCGCCGTTCAAGACGACGTGGCGCGAAGCGCGCGGGCTCATCTGGCGCCACCGCAGCCGGATCGCGCTCGGCTTCGGCATCATGCTCGTCGATCTCGTCGCCGGCCCCGTGCTCCCCGCGAGCTCGAAGTTCTTCCTCGATGACGTCCTCGGCAAGCGACGCGCCGACCTCCTCCTCCCGCTCACGATCGCCGTCGGCATCGCCACGCTCGTGCAAGCGGTGACGACGTTCGCCCTCTCGCAAGTGATGAGCGTCGCCGCCCAGCGCGCCATCGCGGAGATGCGGCGCGCGGTGCAGCGCAAGGTGATGCGGCTTCCGATCTCGTACTTCGACTCGACCAAGACCGGCATCCTGATCGCGCGCATCATGGAAGACGCGGAAGGGATTCGCAATCTGATCGGCACGGGTCTCGTGCAGCTCGTCGGCGGATTGATCAAGGCCGTCGTCGCGCTCGGCGTCCTTTTTTGGCTCAACTGGCAGCTGACGTCGTTCACGCTCCTCTTCCTGATCTCCTTCGGCGGCGCCATGGCGTACGCCTTCACGAAGCTGCGTCCCGTCTTTCGCGAGCGCAGCAAGATCGGCGCGGAGGTCACCGGCCGGCTTGCCGAGACGCTCGGCGGTATCCGTATCGTCAAGGTCTACACGGCCGAGCGGCGCGAGCAGAAGGTTTTTGCCGAAGGGGTGCACAAGCTCTTCCGCAACATCGCCAAGACGATCACCGGCATCTCGGCGATCACCTCGTTCACGTCGGTGATCATCGGCGGCGTCGGCATCTTGATCATGCTCGTCGGCGGGCGCGCCGTGCTGAACGGCACGATGACCGCGGGCGACGTCTTCATGTACACGATCTTCATCGGACTCGTCTCGGCGCCGCTGATCGGGATCGCTTCGATCGGCACGCAGATCAGCGAGGCGTTCGCCGGGCTCGACCGCATTCGCGAGATCATGGCAATGCCGAGCGAGGACGAGACGGACGCCGAGCGCGATGGGGTCGACGACATCCGCGGCGACGTGCGGTTCGAGGACGTGACCTTCGAGTATACCGCCGGGGTCGAGGTGCTCAAGCACGTCTCCTTCCATGCACCGGCTGGCTCGACCACGGCGCTCGTCGGGTCGAGCGGTTCCGGCAAGAGCACGCTGATCAGCCTGGTGATGGCGTTCAACCATCCGAAGTCGGGCAAGCTGTTCGTCGACGGCCACGACCTGGAGGCGCTGCGGATGCGCGACTACCGCGCGCATCTGGGCGTTGTGCTTCAGGACAACTTTCTGTTCGATGGCACGATCGCCGACAACATTCGCTTCGCAAAGCCCGGCGCGACGCTGGACGAAGTGAAGGCGGTGAGCCGCATCGCGCACTGCGACGAGTTCATCGACCAGTTTCCGGAGAAGTACGAGACGATCGTCGGCGAGCGCGGCGTGAAGCTCTCGGGCGGCCAGCGCCAGCGCGTGGCGATCGCCCGCGCGATTCTCGCCGATCCGCGCATTCTGATTCTCGACGAGGCGACGTCGAGCCTCGACAGCGAGAGCGAAGCAAAGATCCGTGACGGGCTACGGACGCTCCGCCGTGGTCGTACGACATTCGTGATCGCGCACCGCCTCTCCACGATTCGCAGCGCGAACCAGATCCTCGTCCTCGAGCACGGCGAGATCGTCGAGCGCGGCAACCATCACCAGCTGATGGAGCTCGGCGGACGGTACAAGGATTTGTACGATCGCCAGCACAACGTCGAGGAAGACCAGTTCATCAATCCGGGCGAGGACTTCACCCCGGAACCGCTGTCGGTCGTCACGCGGTCGCGAGCAGGAACCGGGTCGCCGTCATCGTTGTAGGGCTGTGCTCAGTGTTCAAGTGGCCGAGTGCTGAGTTCTCAGTTCGCAGTTCGCAGTTTGTCAAGACGGAAACAGGACGGGGTGAGATCCGCGAAGCGGACTCACCCCGTTCTGTTTTTCCTGACTGCTCGCTTCCGGCGGGTGAAACCTGTGAACCGGACTGACGAAGGTTCAATAGCCTCACGGCCGGTAACTGCTTGATCCTGTAATCCTGTAGGGACTAACAGGATTCGGAGTATCGGAGAGAGGAGCCTCCGCGCTGACGGGCGGCGACTTCAAAATCCTGTAAATCCTGTAAATCCTGTCCATTTTTTTGACAAGATTGACCGGATTGACAGGATTAACAGGATTGATGAAAGCGGTCCAGAGTGACAGTCACTCGACCTTGCCGGCCGGTAGCGAGTACAACAGTCGAACCGTGGCACGATCCCGCTCCGACAGCTCGTCGGAGAAGACCCACGGCGCCATGATGTCCCCGCGCGCGTTGCTGTGGCCCAACCCAAGTCCGTGCCCGATCTCGTGCAGCGCGATCGCGCGCATGCCGCGGGCGTTCTGGGCGGCACCGTCGGTGGCGCGAATGGCGAGTGCGATGTCGGCGCCGACGATCCAGCGGTGGCCGCGCGAGCGCCACTTCGTCAGGCCCGACGCCGCGTCGGGGAGATAGTCGACCCAGCGAACGCGCATCTCCGCGCTCGCGGAGTCGTCGACGAAGCGGAAGCTGATCGGGATGCCGAGCGCGCTCCAGACCTCGAACGCGTCGTGCACGCGGCCGGCGAAGGAGGGGCGCCAGCCGGGCACGGTCGTGTCGGGGTTGATCCAGACGCGAATCGGTTGCGTCGTGCGGTCCGGCCAGCGCTCGAGAATGGAGTCGCGGTCGGCGACCATCTGCGACAGGTACGTGCCGCCGGAGAGCCGCTGCACTTCGGAGCGCGTCGTGCGATTTGCCGCCCCGCGCTTGCTCGCCGCCGTCGCGACGCGATGCCCCATCCGCTCGCCCGCCAGCACGCGACGATCCAGCCACTCGGCGCGGTAGACGACACCGCCGGCGGTGACGGCGCTCGCGAGGAGCGCCAGAATCGGTACGAGGATGCGGCGACGCATGGATGAATTGCGACGGGAGCAGCGGGGAAAACGGCTGGGAGAACCGCGGGAAGAACTGCGGGAAGAACTGCGGGAAGAACTGCGCGAAGAACTGCGGCAAGAACTGCGGGAAGAACTGCGAAGCTATTCCTGCGACGAGCGGCCCGCGTCACTGTCACGCGCCGTCGTCCAATGCCGATTCGTCGTACTGTCGTCGTACACTGCGGGTGGGCGCGCGATCCATGCGGCGCTCCAGGCGAAGAAGGTGCGGAGCCGAGGCGCCGCACCTTAAATGATCGACACGTGATGCGAATTTCCGAAGTGTCGCTCAGGGATGATGGCGAGCGTCGCGCCGCGCGTCGCCGCTATCGCGTGATGCATCGTGCCCTCCGAGTGTTGCGGGTCGTCCCGCTAGTGAAGCGCAAGCCGCACGTCGCGGACAACGAGGCTACGTTGCAGATCGAACTCGCCGCCGGAGCCGTCATGTCGAACGTACCAACAGAGCGAGCGCGGGCAGCTCCGCCGAGCGCGGCGTGACGGCCAAGGGAGTTGCGGGCTTCATCGGCATGAACATCGCCGGCGGGCTCGGTTGGTGGGTCGGCGCCTACTTCGGCCTGTGGACCGCGTTCTTCGTCAGCACCGTGGGCACCGGCTTCGGCCTGTGGGCCGGCCGCCGCCTCGCGGCGGAGTATCTCGAGTAGCGCGCCGGCGCTCAGGCGTGGTGCTTCTTGCTCGCGGCGAGGACGTCGGCCAGCGGCCGCAGCGACCGGAAGACGTCGGCGTCGAGCACCGCGACGTTCTGGAGGATCTCCATGATCCCCTCGACTTCCTTGGCGACGAAGACCTTCGCGACCCAGGTCCCCTTCTTGATCCGCTCGACGAGCCGGAGGACGATCGTGCCGTTCTTCGACGATCCCCTCGATGAACGGACGCGGCCACGGCTCGGTCGTCGGGGCGAGCTCCTCGAGCAGCGTCACCGCCTCGCGCGCCACTCCATCCGCGGCCTGCAGGAGATTGTTGCCGAGCGCGCGCTGAGCGGCTCGGGCAGCTTGGAGACGCGCTCGCGGCCGACGTTCTTCATCACCTCGATCGCCGCGTTCTGCCGGTGCCAATCGCGGCTCTTCAGCTCGCGCACGATCATCGCGGCATAGTACGAGGGATCGAGGCCCACGCTGCGACGGACGCCAGCGACATCGACTCGATGGCGAACGCGAAGCGCTCGACTTGGCGCGGCGTCATCGCCCCTTTCGCGTGCAGCGACTCGAGCCGCTTGAGGTGAATCGGCCGCGGCCTCGCCGACGGCATCTGTTCGATCAGGGCGGGGGCATCGACTACGTAAGCCATGCG
>JBDUCS010000250.1:0-6334 GCA_040003335.1 Gemmatimonadaceae bacterium
GTCTCGTGCAATTCCATGATGCGGTCGACGACCCACTGCGTCTGCTCATGCTCGTCGTGCGCGCCCACGAGCCACGGCTGCTCGCCCCCGCGGCGCTCTGTCCAGAGGTTCTTCGTGAAGCGCTCGGCGGCCCGCGCGATGATCGTGTTGGTGACATCGAGGATCGGCTGCGTCGAGCGATAGTTTCGCTCGAGGGTGATCACCGTCGCCGTTGGAAACTGTGCCGGAAAGTCGAGGATGTTGCGCACCGTCGCGCCGCGGAACGAGTAGATGCTCTGCGCATCGTCGCCGACGACGGTGATGTTGGCGTGCGCGCGGCACATCCCGCGAAGGATGCGGGCTTGGAGCAGGTTCGTGTCCTGGTATTCGTCGACCAGGAGGTGGTCGTAGAGCGACGCAATGCGGTTGGCGAGCGCGTCGCTCGACTCGAGCATGCCGGCCCAGAAGAGGAGAAGATCGTCGTAGTCGACGAGGTTCCGCTCGCCCTTGCGCGACACGTAGTCGGCGAAGACGCGGACGACTTCCGGCGTCTCGTCGATGAACTGCGGGAACTCGTCGCGGACAATCCGCTCGACGGCGATCTCGGTGTTCACGTGCCGGCTGTAGATGTAGTGCAGCGATTCCTTCTTCGGGAATCGCGATTTCTTCTGCGCCAAACCGAGGGTGGCGCGCGAGAGTCCCATCAAGTCCTCGGCATCACCTTGGTCGAGAATCGTGAAGCCGCGCGCGATGCCTGCCTGCTGCCCATAGGCGCGCAGGAGGCGGTGCGCGGTGGCGTGAAAGGTTCCGCCGCTCACTCGCGCCGACGCACCGCCCACGAGCCGTCCCACGCGGCCGAGCATCTCTTGCGCGGCGCGGCGGGTAAAGGTGAGGAGAAGAATGCGCTCCGGCCGCACGCCACGATCGATCAGATGTGCGACGCGATACACCAATGTGCGCGTCTTGCCGGTGCCGGCGCCGGCGACGATGAGGAGCGCACCGTCGCCGTGCGTGGCGGCGGCGCGCTGGTCGGGATTCAGTTCGGCGGCAAAATCTCGCGGATGGCTGGGGGCGGACGGCGACGTCATGCCGGAATATAGGCGCCGCGCCGAATCGCATCGCGGGCGCGATGCGCGGGGAGGAAATGATACCGCGGGCGGCGCACCGGTGTCGGTCGGCGAGTGGCGCGACACTATCTTCGGTGTGGGGGGGCCCCCGCATCGACTACGCGCGACTCGGCAAGGCCGCTCCCGTGACGCGCGGCGCACGCGTTCGCATCCATCGGCTCCCCACGCCCACGAGCACTGCGCCGGCAACCATCACCGCGACGGTCAACCACGAAACGCCGTGCTCGAGCACCGCGTTCGACGGACGGCTCGGATCGTAGTAGACGCGCACCTCGCTTCCTGATGCGTATCCCGTCAGCGCGGCTCGCGCCTCGCGCTCGCTGCCGAGGCCCATTTTGCGGAAAGAGAGACGCGTGCTATGAAAGAGTACGCCGTCGAGTGTGTACCGGTAGCGCACCTGCGCGGTCGCCGCGGAATCGCCGAGCAATCCGAATAGCGCGCCGTGCGGCCGCGCGCGTCGGAGCAGCTGCGCGTCGATCACCGTCCCCGTCGTCGACGGCCACGCGATCGTGCGAATCGGCTCGGAGGCTTGCCGTGCGCCGACGGCGAGCAGCGTCGCACCGGTCGCGAGCCACAGCGCGCCAAGAGCGCGGACGACGACGATGTTCCGGGGCGTCCCGCTGAGCCGCATCAGACGGCTGCACCCGGCGCGTGTTCGAGCGCGGCGCGCGAGACCGGCACGGGCTCGAGCGAAAAGACGTCGCCGAACGCACGCGTGACGGCCGCGGCCATCGCCGGCATTGCAACGTCGACCCCGAGCTCGCGCGACGCCGAGGTCATCACGACGCCGTCGATGCCGCACGGCACGATGAGATCGAAGTAGCGCAGCTCCGTTGACACGTTGAGCGCGAAGCCGTGCCACGTCACCCAGTCGCGGGCGTGCACGCCGATCGATGCGATCTTTCGTCCTGACGTCCACACGCCGGTGTAGCCCGTGCTGCGCTCAGCGGCGAGGCCGAACGTCGCCAGCGAGCGGATCAGCGCTTCTTCGACTTGTCGCAGGTACCAGTGCAGGTCTCTTGTGTGGCGCTTGAGATCGATGATCGGGTACCCGACGAGCTGACCGGGGCCATGGAACGTCACGTCGCCGCCGCGCTCGACCTCGAACCGCTCGACACCGTTCGCGCGCAGGAGCTCGGGCGACGCGATGAGATTCTTGTTCTTTGTGCTCCGGCCGAGCGTCACGACCGGCGGGTGCTCGACGAGCAGCAACACGTCCTGATCGATCGCGGCGGAAATTCTGGCGCGCGCGATCTCGCGCTGAAGAGTCAGCGCCTCCTCGTACGGGGTGAGCCCGAGGTTTGCGACGAGGAGCCGCCGGTCGTCGCTCACGGGCGAGGGTAGAACGGGCCTCGGGGCCCCTCCCCCGACAACGAAAATACGGGAGCGGCCCCCGTTCGCCGCCACCGTTCTCTCGCGCTCCGCATCACCGCGCCGCGCTATGCATGAATCATCTTGCCGAGCGAGTCGAGCGCCGCCTCGGCGATCGCTTCCGACAACGTGGGATGCGCGTGAATCGCCAGGTCCACCTCCTCGACGGTGAACTCGTTCTCGCGCGCGACGGCGAGCTCGTGCAGCAACTCCGTCGCGTGCGCGCCGATGATGTGCGCGCCAAGAATCTCGCCGTATTTCGCATCGCGGATGATCTTCACGAAGCCCTCCGTTTCCCCCGACGTGCGCGCGCGGCCGTTGGCCGAGAAGGGAAACTTTCCGACTTTGTACTCGATCTTCTTGTCCTTCACCTGTTGCTCGGTGTAGCCGATCGACGCGACTTCCGGGTGGCAGTACGTCGCATTGGGGATGTTGCCGTAGTTGACGAGATGCACATGTGGGTCGCCCGACAATACCTCGGCGACCACGACGCCTTCGCGCGAGCCCTTGTGCGCGAGCATCGGTGGGCCGGCGACGTCGCCGATCGCGTAGATCCCTTTCGCGCTCGTCTCCATTCGCTCGTTGATCTTGATGAAGCCGCGCTCGGTGAGCTGCACGCCGGCTTCCTTCAACCCGAGGTGGTCGACGTTCGGTGCGCGGCCGGCGGCGACGAGCACCTTGTCGAACGTCATCGGCTGCTTCTTACCGCCGACCTCGACCTGCATCGTCACGTTGTCCTTGCCGACCTTTACCCCCGAGATCTTCGCGCCGACCATCACGTCGATCTTTCGCTTCTTGAACGCCTTGAGGAGCTCGGCGCTTACGTCGGCATCCTCGAGCGGCAGAAGCGTGGGGAGCACTTCGATCAGCGTCACCTGCGTGCCGAAGGCGTTGAAGACGTCGGCGAACTCACAGCCGACGGCGCCGGCACCGACAACGGCCATCGTCTTCGGCGCCTGCTCGAACACGAGCACCTCGTCGGACGAGACGACGGTCGTCTTGTTGAGCTCGAGGCCAGCTTGCGGCAAGCCCTTCACACGAGATCCGGTGGCGATCACGACGCCTTTCTTCGCGTCGTGCATCTCTTCCTTCCCATCCGCGCCCTTCACCGCGACCGTGTTGGCACCGGCGAGCCGGGCCGTGCCCTTGAGCCACGTGATCTTGTTCTTCTTGAACAGGAATTCGACGCCTTTGCTGTTCTGCGTGCTCACGCTGCGTGAGCGCTTCATCGCCACGCCGTAGTCGGTCTTGATCTCGCCGACCGTGACGCCGAACTCGGCCGCCTTCGCCACCTTCACCGCCATCGACGCCGACTCGAGGAGCGCCTTGGCGGGAATGCATCCCCACAGCACGCACGTGCCGCCGAGCCCATCGCGCTCGACCACCGCGACGGACATCCCGAGCTGCGCCGAGCGGATCGCGCCGACGTATCCCGCCGGTCCGCCGCCAATGAAGATCACATCGAAGCTTGCCATTGTCTCACGGGTATCGGTGATCGGTGTTCGGTGATCGGGATTGTCCCCGACGGCGCCCGAACCGCGAGCACCGATCACCGATCACCGGGTTCAGTAGATCAACATCAACGGATTTTCGAGCATGCGTCGCAATGTCTGCAGGAACTTGGCGCCGGTGGCGCCGTCGATCACGCGATGGTCACAACTCATCGTCAGACGCACGCGCTTCCGGACGACGACCGCGCCGGCCTGGACGACCGGCTTCTCCTCCATCGCGCCAATCGCGATGATGCCGGCCTCGGGCGGATTGATGATCGCCGTAAACTGATCGATCCCGAACATTCCGAGGTTGCTGACGCTGAACGTCGAGCCCGTGTACTCCTCGGGCTTGAGCTTCCGCTCGCGTCCACGGTTCGCCAGCTCGCGCGATTCGCGCGAGATCTCGCTCAGGCGCTTGTGGTCGGCGTCGAAGATCACGGGCGTGATCAGCCCGTCTTCGACGGCGACGGCCATGCCCACGTGCACTCGGTTGAAGTAGCGGATCTTGTCGCCCATCCAGTGCGCGTTCACTTCCGGGTGCAGCGCGAGCGCGGTTGCCACGGCCTTCAGGATGATGTCGTTGACGCTCACCTTGTACTCGTCGCCCATCGCCGCCATCGCGGCGCGCATTTCGGCGACGCGCTCGAGATCGAGCTCCACCGTGAGGTAGAAGGTGGGGATCGGACCGAGTGATTCGGAGAGCCGCTTCGCGATCGTTTTGCGGATCTGCGTCAGCGGCACGTCCTGGAAATCGCCCTCGGTGCTGATGCGGCGCGGCGCCGGCGCAATCGCGACGGGCGCGGCGGCAGGTACCGCAGACTTGCCCGAACCGCCCTGCGTGGCCGCTTCGATGTCGCGCTTGATGATGCGACCGCCCGGGCCGGAGCCGCGCACCGCGCCCAAGTCGAGTCCCTTGTCCGTCGCCAGACGGCGCGCAAGCGGTGAGCTCTTGGCGCGATCGGTGTCACCCGCGCCGTTACCCGAGCCCGCAGGCGCGGGCTCCGTGTGCGCGGCGTGCGGCGCTTGCTCGGTTGCCGGCACCGGCTGCGGTGGCTCCTGGTGCCGCGGTGCGGCATTGCCGAGGCGCGGCGGGGCAACGCTCGGCCCCTTCTCCTGAGGAGGAGCCGCAGCCGGCGCCGCGGCCGGGGCCGCCACCGGCGCCGCGGGCGGCGCCGCCACCGGCGTCGCACTCTCCGCACCGACCAGCGCGTCGATGTTTTCGTCGGCCGTTCCAATCACGGCCAGCAGCGTGCCGACGGGCGCCGTCTCGCCCTCACCCTTGAGACGCTTCCGCAACACGCCATCGCCACGCGCGACGAGCTCCATCACGGCCTTGTCCGTCTCCACCTCGGCGAGGATGTCGCCTTTTTTTATGGCGTCGCCCTCGTTCTTCAGCCACTTCACGAGCCGCCCCTCTTCCATCGTCGGCGACAGCGCTTCCATCACAACTTTGGTGGCCATTCTGTTCTCGGTGTTCGGTGTTCGGTGTTCGGTATTCGGTTTTTCGGGGGGCGATGATCGATCACCAAACACCGATCACCGATCACCGTCAGTCCAGGTACAGCACTTTCCTGAGCGCGGAAATCGTTTTGGCCGCGTCCGGCTTCGCCGCTCTCTCGAGATTCTTCGCGTAGGGCATCGGCACGTCCTCCTGATGCACCCGGAGCACCGACGAGTCCAGATCGTCGAAGCATTCGCGCTGGATGAAATCGACTACCTGCGCGCCGACGCCGCACATTTCCCACCCCTCCTCGAGCACGATGGCGCGATTCGTTTTCTGCACGGATTTGGAGATGGCCTCGACGTCCATGGGACGGATCGTACGCAGGTCGACGACGTCGATGCCGATGCCATCCTTCGCCAACTGGTCGGCGACCTGCATCGCCACGAGCACCATCTTGCCGTGCGTGACGATCGTCGCGTCGCCGCCCTCGCGTTTGAGCTCGGCCTGGCCGATCGGCACGACGACATCGCCATCCGGCACGTCGCCCTTCGTGTTGTACAGCATCTCGCCCTCGAGCACGATCACGGGATTGTCGTCGCGGATCGCCGCCTTGAGCAGCCCCTTCGCGTCGGCCGGCGTGCCGGGCGCGACGACCTTGAGGCCGGGAATGTGGGCGAGCCAGCTCTCCCACGCTTGCGAGTGCTGCGCCGAAAGCTGCAGCGCGGCGCCGTTCGGCCCGCGGAAGACCATTGGCATGTTGAATTGTCCGCCCGACATGTAGAGCATCTTCGCCGCGGCGTTGACCACCTGGTCGAGCGCCAGCAGGGCAAAGTTCCACGTCATGAACTCGATGATCGGACGCAGCCCGACCATCGCCGCGCCGACGCCGACGCCGGCGAAGCCGAGCTCGGTGATCGGCG
>JBDUCS010000019.1:0-21195 GCA_040003335.1 Gemmatimonadaceae bacterium
CGGCGACGCACGAGATCGGGCACTACTTCAACCTGCGTCACATCTGGGGCGACACGCCCGACTGCAGCGGAACCGATCTCGTCGCCGACACGCCGAACGCCGCGGGGCCGAACTTCGGCAAGCCGCCGTTCCCGACCATCACCTGCAACAACGGCCCGAACGGCGACATGTTCATGAACTACATGGATTATACCGACGACGACGCGATGTTCATGCTGACCACGCAGCAGGTGGCGCGCATTCGCGCGACGCTCGCCGGCCCGCGCCGCGGGCTGTGGTAGCGCGCTCGTGAGCAGCCTTCGGCGGCGGCGAGAGGCGCGCCCGCGATGACCGATCCGGCGACGATCGTCGGCACGCGCTGGGTGCACGTCGACGGGGACGACGCCGCCGGTGGCGCCGTCTTCCGCAACGCGGAGGGCGACATCCCGCTCTCCCGTCGTCCGAAGGAGTACCTCGAATTTTCCGCCGACGGCACCGTGCGCAAGTTCGCGACCGGTGCCGACGATCGCGCGCACGAAATCGACCGCTCGACGTGGCGCGACGACGCGGGCAAGATCGCGTTTCGATTCACAAAGGCCGGCGCGTCCGAATACCAGATCGTCGAGCGGTCACCCGATCGGCTCGTGATCCGCCGCTCGTGAGTAGCCGTTTCGCCTGTACGTGATTCGTTCCCAGTCCCGAGCAAATGCCGCGCACGACCAAGAAGCCCGCCACGCCCGCCGCGCCGACGTACGAGATCAGCTCGCGCGTCGCTCGCCAAGCGCGTACCGAGCCGACGCGCCACGTCGCCGGCGCGCCGGCGGTTCGCCCGCTCCGTATCTACACGCTCGACCCATCCGTCTCTTACCGGCTCGGCGGCGTCGCCACCGTGAGCGTGCCGTACGAGGAGCTCGAGCCAGGTCCCGTCGGCCGGCTGTTCGCGGTGACGTGCGACAAGGCGCCCGATCCGCTCACCGCCGAACCGCTCGACCTCGATCAAATCGCCTTGCTCCTCACGAGCGGACTCTCGCCGACGCCGGCCGATGGCCGCTTTCCACTGCAGATGGTCTACGCTGTCTGCTCACTCACGTACGCCACGTTCCGTCGCGCGCTCGGCCGCGACCTGGCGTGGGCGTGCGCGCCGGTCGAGGGGCAGCAGTGGACGCGGCTCAAGGTGCGCCCGTTCGGGATGTACGAAAAGAACGCGTACTACGATCGCGATGAGGGCGGCCTCGCGTTCGGCTGGTTCCACGCCGAGAAGAATCCGGCAGGCCACACCATTCCGCATGGTCTCGTCTTCACCGCGCTCTCGCACGACGTCGTGACCCACGAGACCACGCACGCGCTCCTCGACTCGCTCCGCTCCGAGTTCGCGTCGCCGATGAACCCCGACGTGCTCGGATTCCACGAAGGGTTCGCCGACGTCATCGCGCTGCTGCAGCATTTCACCTTTCCCGAGGTCGTCGCCGAAGCGCTGCGCGAATCGCGCGGCTCGCTCGGACAAGCGGCGCTCCTCACCGGTCTCGCGCGCGAGTTCGGCTACGCGACGTCGCATCGCGGCAGCGTGCTCCCGCTGCGGTCGGCCGTCGACGTCGAGCACATCGACACGTTCGATGCCGACGCGCTCGCCGCCGCGGGTGCGACCATTGGTCCCCTCGCCTATCGGCCCGACATGGAGCCCCACCAGATGGGGACGGTGCTCGTGTCGGCGATCTTCGAGGCGTTCGCGACCGTCTTCCGCCGCAAGAGCGCCCGCTACTTTCGCATCGCCGGCATCGATCCGAAGGACATCGGGACGGCCGCGATGGGCGACGAGCTCGTGAAGCTCGTCGCGCAGGAGGCGAGCGACATCGCGGGCCACTTTCTCGACATCTGCATCCGGGCCATCGACTACTGCCCGCCCGTGGACATGGACATGGGCGAGTACTTGCGCGCGCTCATCACCGCGGATCTCGACGTCGTCGCCGACGACAGGTGGTGCTATCGCGAGTCGCTGATGCGCTCGTTCCAGCGGCGCCGCATCTTTCCCGACCACGTGGCCTTCATGTCGGAGGACGCAGTGCGCTGGCAGCGCCCGTCGGTGGCGCTCAGCATCCCCGAGCTCGCGTTCAGCGAGCTACGCTTCAACGGGGACCCGAGCCACGCCGCGAACGAAACGGAGCTGCTGCGCCAGGCGAACATCCTCGGCCGCTTTGTCACCGCGCCCGCCAACGCGCACGCGTTGCATCTCGTCGCGCCCGGCTCGCCGCTGCCGAAGAACGTCACGTACGCGTCGCTCCCAATTGTGCAGTCCGTGCGAACGACGCGGCGCGCCTCGGAAAACGGCAGCGTCTTGTTCGATCTCGTGGCCGAGGTGACGCAGTCGTGCACGGTCAAGCGCGGCAACGAGCTGATGGACTTCATGGGCGGATGCACCCTGATCATCGATCCGTTCGGCGAAGTGCGTTACGCCGTCTACAAGAAAATCGATAGCGCGGATCGCCAGAAGCGGCAGTACGAGTCGATCAAAGGGCCACTGCGAAAGTATTGGAAAAAGGCGGGCAAGAAGTTCGTCGAGCGCGGTGGTACGTTCAAGCTGATGCACGGGATGACGTAACCGCACCGCGAGGCCCCATGACGAACATCCTCGCCGTCCACTCGGTCGGCCAGTCGTTGATCGACTATCTCCGGGGCGCCTATCCACCGGAGCTTCGCGCCAGCGCGCCGTGCGACTTCGCGCTGATCTCCAGCGGGGAAATGGCCGCGAACGCGGACCTCGACGGGCGCTGCACGCTGTATCTCTACCGTGCGGTCGTCAACGGCCGGCTGCGTAGCGCGGTGCGCCCGAGCGGCGTGACCCACGTCGATCCGCCGCTCGAGCTGGACCTGCACTACCTCCTCACCGTCTGGTCGAAGAGCGCCGCGACCGAGCAGACCGTGCTCGCGTGGGCCATGCAACAACTCCAGCGCCGTCCGATCCTCGACCGCTCCACCCTCTCGGCCGACGCGGACTGGAGCGCCGCCGAGACGATTCAGCTCCTCTCGAGCGAGATGACGACGGACGAGATGATGCGCATCTGGGAATCGCTGGCCCCGAGCTACCGGGTGAGCGTCGCGTACGTCGCCAGAGTGGTACGCATCACATAAGGATTGCAAAACGCAAAGCGTGAAGACGTAAGCGCGGCGAGAGATCTCTCGCCGCGTTTACGTGTTCACGTCTGACGCTGCAGCGCGCGAAGTGGGCCAGCCCGTCTAGTCGACGAACGCCCACAGCAATTCCCTGCTCTTGCGATCCATCTGATGCGGCGCCGCGAGCCGGTACAGATCGCCGGCCACGTCGCGGATGAGGAGCCCACCCGCGGGCAGCGAGCGCGGCCAGTCATCCAGATGCGTCTGGAACAATCGCCGCCCATGCGCGGTGTCGACCGTCCACTGGCGAATCTCCACCTCCTCCTCGATCTCCAGCACCCGCGTTACCTCGAGCACAAATCCGGCATCGGCGAGCGCCTGCTCGAGCGCGCGACGCGACGCCGGCGCGAGCGACGCCGGATCGTCGACGAGCGCGACCTCTGCCTGGTCATCGTCGCGCAACGAGAGGTGCCGGTGCGGCTCCGACCACGGGAAGCACTGGCGCACGGTCACCGTCACCGAGTTTCCATCCTCCATCACCGACAGACGTCCGTCGCTCGACGTTCTCAGTTCGAGCGCCTCCGCTATCGCTGGCTCCGAGATTGGTGTCACTGTTTGGGGCATAGCCATCATCTCCTTGACGTTCGTAGCTCGGTCATTGCAGCTGCAACTGCAGTTCGTACAACCGCCGGTAGATGCCATCGCTCTTCGACAGCAGTTCACCGTGCGTTCCCGCTTCCGCCAACCGCCCCTCCTCGATCACGAACAAGCGCGACGCGCGGCGCAGGGTCGACAGGCGGTGCGCGATGGCAAATACCGTCCGGCCGGCGATCAGCCGCTCGAGCGCCTCCTGAATCTCCCGCTCCGTCTCCGTGTCGACGCTGCTCGTCGCCTCGTCGAGAATGAGAATGCGCGGATCGTGCAGCACGGCCCTCGCGATCGAGATCCGTTGACGCTCGCCACCGCTCAACGTGTGGCCGCGCTCGCCGACCACGGTGTCGTACGCCTGCCCGAGCTTGCAGATGAAATCGTGCGCATTCGCCGCCTGCGCCGCCGCGATCACAGCGCCCAACGAGGCGCCCGGCAGGCCGTAGCGGATGTTGTCCAACACCGTGCCGTGGAACAGGTACGGATCCTGGAGCACCATGCCGAGCTGCTCCCTATAGTGGCCCGTGTCGAGCTGCCGCAGGTCCACGCCGTCGACGCGAATCGCCCCGCCCGTCACGTCGTAGAACCGCGCCAGCAAGCTGACGACGGTCGACTTGCCGCCGCCCGACGGTCCAACGAGCCCGATCAGCTCGCCCGGCTGCACGTCGAAGCTCACGCCCCGCAGCACTTGCCGCACGCCGTCGTACGCGAACGTCACGCCGTCGAACGTGACGCGGCCACGTACCGGCGTGAGCCGCACCGCGTCGCCCGTGTCACGCACCTCGGGCTCGCTGTCCAGTATTTCGAACACCCGATGCGCCGAGCTCGTCGCCCGGTTGATTGTCCGTACCATCTGCCCGATCACTTCGATCGGCGCGACGAACATCGTCGTGTACAGGAGGAACGAGACGAACACGCCCGGCGACAGCGGATGTCCGGTGCCGAGCAGCCGCGGCAGGGCGAACAGCCACACCAGCACCGTCGTCGCGTGAACGGCGAACATCAACAGCGGCCAGAACGTCGTCCACATCTTGTGGATCTCGTTGATCTCGTCCGTCGCATCGTCGTTGCGCACGACAAACCGGTCGATCTCGCGCGCCTCCTGGTTGAAGGCCTTCACCACTCGGATGCCGGGAATCGTGTCCGACAGGATGTCGGTGACGCGCGACCACTTCCGCCACGTGCGAATGAAGCGCGCGTTGAGCGACTCGCCGTGCCGGTAGATCAGCCAGCAGAAGAGCGGCACCGGCAACGTCATCACCAGTCCCAACCGCCAGTCGAGCGTCAGCAGCACGACGCCGAGTCCGAGCAACATCACCAGCGACAGCGACACGTCGACGACGCCGAAGGCCACGAACTCCCAGAGTCGGTCCGTATCGGCGGTGACGCGCGTGATCAGGCTCCCCGTCTTCTTTCTCGAGAAAAAGGCGAGGCTCATGCGCTGGATGTGCTCGTACAACTCCGCCCGCAGATCGCGCGCAACGAACTCGCCGAGCACCGACATGAGGCGCAGCCGCACGTGCGCCGCCGTCTGTCGCACGACGTAGAGCGCCGCCATCGCCGCGACGGCGATCCACGCCATCGTCATCGCCGCGCCGCGCGGCAGCCGTCCCTCCTGCGCAGGCCGCACGACGCGGTCGAGCAGGTAGCCGGCGAGATACGGCGGCACCAAGCTGGCGAGCGTGACGACCGCCGCCGCCGAGAGACCGAGCGTGAGCTGCCGCCGGTAGGGCGCGAGATAGCGTAGCAGCCGGAGAATCACCACCGACTCGCGACCGGCGACGAGCGCCTGCGCGTCGCGAATCGGACGCGCGACGGCCGCCGCGTATACGCGATCGGCATCGCTCGGCGCGACCGTGCGGCCCGCGAGCGCCTCGTCGAGCACGAAGCGGATGTTCTCGAACGCGCCGCGCTGCCGCTGGGTGTAGCGCACGCTCAGCGCCGGCTCGCCGTGCGGCGCGACGAGGAAAAGCGTGTTCGCGCTCAGACCGGGCGATTCCCGCACGGCAGTGATCGCCGTGCGCGCGACGCTACGCACGTCCCAGTCGCCGTCCGTACCCGGAATGGGCAGCGCGAGCGCGACGTGATCCGCGCCGAGCGCGAGCCACGAATGCCCAAGCATCAGCGCGTGGTCGAGGTCCGCGAGCGCGTAGAGATGTATGGGCTGGCCGCCCCAGTCGCGCTCGATGCGCGCCCGGAGCCCGGCCGGCATGCTCGCCGGCTGGCCGATGTACCGGGTAATGATCTGTTGGTCCATGTCCGTGATCCGCTGAGGGTGGGCAGCAAAAAAGCCTTTCGGGGGTTGGCTGCACCCGAAAGGCCGGATCACGACATCGTGGTCTCGCGGACTTCTAGGGTGCTCGCTCTCCGGCGGACATGACGTCCAAGATCCGCGATCCGAGACGCACGACGCCCCAACGCGCGAACGCGGTGGGCGCCTGACGGCGGAACGAGGAAGTAATTGCGTAGGAGTTTGTCATCGCAGAATTGAAGTCCCCTCAGGGGAAAATCGTGGTGCCTTCGCCAATGTAGGCAACGAGCCTCGCGCGGGCAAGAGTTTCTTTGGCGTTCGGTCGCACCGGCCGCCATCACCCACCGATCGCTACGCCATGCGGAACTCGCGCGCGAAGGCGACGGCGAAGGAGAACGTCTTGGCGCGGCTGCGCGTCTCCAGCACGTCGGCCACGCGCTCGAGCCGCGCCGGAATCGCCAGAATCGTCTCCTGCGCGCGGCGGCCCATGCCGTCGAGTCCATCGACGGCGTCGATCGCCCAGAAGCGAATCTGCTCCTCGACGATCTTGAGGTAGTCGCGCGGGCCGTAGATGCCGGCGCGGCGCACGACGTCGGCCATCTCGCGAAAGTGCGGCATGCTCACGCCCGGCATGTCGATCGATGGCATCACCTCGGCCGCCGACGCGAGTGCGCGGTTCGGGTCGCGCAGGAGCACCTCGGCGAAGATCGAGCGATAGAAGGCGTAGTGCCGCGCTTCCTCCTTGGCGACGTTGTTGAGCACGTCGCCAATGGTCGGCTCGTGCTCGCTCGCGACTTTGCCGGTGTTGGCGTGGCTCACCTGCGTCGCGCGCTCCTGCAACGTCGTGTACACGAAGACGCGATACGGATCCTTGTCCCACGCCGGCTCGAAGCCGGCACGGAGGTACTCGAACTGCATGCGCTCGAGCACCGGATTGTCGAGGATGCGGCTATCCCGCGTATAGTCGTGCAGCACCGCCCCATGACGGTCCTCTTCCGCCGTCCAGAGGTTCGTCCACTTCGACCAAAACGTGTCGCCGCCCAAGTACGCCGCGAGCAGTCGGTGGAAATGGGGCAGTCCCTCCTCGGTCAGGAGGTTGAGCGCGAGCGCCACGCGCGCCGGAAGCGAGATGCCGGTCGCGCGACCGCGCAGCAACCGAGTGTGCGCGTCGGGGTCGGTGTCCGGCGGCGCCATCAACAGCTCGCTCGGAAACCACAACACGCGCTTCGCCTCGTGCGCGTCCATCAGGTCGTGGACGATCGGCTCCAGGTCGGCGAGCACCTCGACCTTCGCCAGCGTTTCGGTCTCTGGTTGCATGCGAAGGAATGTGGTCGAGTCGCGGACTCACGGCCAGCGGGTGCGCCTCCTCGCGTTCAAGGTACCTGCCGCGCCGCAGCCTTCGTTAGCCACCCGATTGTTTGATCGCCGGCGCCGCGATGCGGTGTGGATCGTGAACCAGCGCACCTGCAGGTCGACGCCGCCCGCGAGCGGGAACGACGGCAGCGGGAGCGGCTCGCCGTGCTCGGCAAGCTCGCTCAGCCTCTGCTCGATGGCGGCGACGACCTTGGCGGTCGCCTGGTCGCCGACGAGCACCTTGATCCGCATTCGCAGATCGGGGAACTCGAACTCGACGGATCGCCGGAGGAAGCGCGTCCATGCGCCGTAGCGGAGCGTCTCCATCGCCGTCATCTCACGAAACGGGATGCGACGCCGGCTTCGCGGAAACCGACACGTGGCGCCGGACACTGGCGTTCAGTAAAGCCGATGCGGTGCTGCACGAGTTCCTCCTCTCGTACAGTAGCTCCCTGCGAATGCGCGTCGGATACGTCACGTAACCACGCGGACTGCACGACGGCGGCGATCGCGGACCCAGCAACGAGCAAGCGCGCTCCGCGCGAATTACGCGGAGCGCTCTCTACCTGCTCGATCGCGCGCCCGAGCTCAGCCCTGCAGGCATCCGTTCTGCCCGCTGCGATTGGCGAAGCCTGAACCCGAATCGAAGGCGTTGTTCGACCATTCCGTCTGCAGCTTCCACGCGCTGCCGTTCCGGAGCGTCACGACGTGCGCTCTTTCTCACGGTGTTGTTCCTCGAGGGAGTGGGACGACGTGCGACGACATACGACCCGGCCGGGTGAGTGCCGGTCCTGCAACGACCCGGGTTACGGCGACGCTGGCTCAACGCCAAGCACGCGCGCATTGAGCTGTCGATCGATCAGCGACTGAAACGCGGCAAGTGGATATGCCCCTTGCAGCGACACGCCATTCACGAGAAAGCCCGGTGTGCCCGTGAATCCGAACGACTTCCCTTCCGACATGTCGGCGGCGACGATCGCCTTTATCGCATCGCTCGCCTGATCGCGGCGCGCGCGCTCCACATCAGCGCCGGCGCGCTTCGCGGCATCCTCGAGAAATTGCTGGCCGTTCCGCTGCAGCTGCTCTTGATGCTCGTAAATATCGTCGTAGAAGCGATACGCTTTGTTCGGGTCCTGCCGCGCGACCGCTTCGAACATGAGCGCCGCCGCCATCGCGCGCGGGTGCAGCTCGGTCACCGGCATCTGCTTCACGACGAGCCGGAGCTTGTCGCCGTACAGCTTGAAGAGCTCGACGAGCACGTCGCGCTCCTGCCGGCAATACGGACACTCGAAATCGGTGTACTCTATGATCGTGACGGGCGCGGCGGGATTGCCCAGCACGGCGCGGTGGTCGATTACGGCGTGCCTCGGGCTGCGCAGCTCCTGCTCGATGCGGATCGACTCAGCCTGTACCTGCATCGCCTGCTGCGATCCCTGCGCGGCCTTGGCGGCCTTGTTCAGCACGGCAAGGAACTCGGCCGGATGCGCTTCGATTGCGGCGTAGAGAATCTCGGGCTTCTGCACGAGGAGCGCTTGGATCTGCTCGGGAGAAGGATCGCGTTGTAGGCATCCCGAGAGCGACAGGGCGGCGACAGCAACCCGCGCGGTCGCTACTAACGTACGACGATAGTATCCCGTGCCAAGAACTCGCGACATGAACTGCGCTCCGCAAAGTTCGTAGTGCCGAGCGACCCGGCGCGCGGGCCGGTGTGCGAGAGCACACTACCCTACCAAGAAAGCGGCGTCAAACTTTTGGAGACTCTCATGATCTCAGCGCCCTCGTTCACAACGGACGGCAGCGAGGGCGCCGGCCGCGATTTATGATCCGTCCGGACGTGGAGACGCTTTATCAGGCGCCAACACATAGTAGTAGCGACTGCCGTCAGAACTGGGGCGCACGCCAGCCACAATGTACCCGTTGCCGATCGCCCATAGGAAATTCGCGCGCACCGCCTCGCGCCACGTGCGCGCGGCCGAGGCATCACGCGCTGCGTCGGCGAGGATGTCGGCCGGCATCTCCAGCAGCACGGCCGGTGGACGCTCCGCGCCGCGCGCGAGCACTGCGTCGCCGGCAGCCGGGAACGGCGTCAGCACCGGGAGCGTATCCACCGCAGCCGTCCACGCGGGATCGGGCTCGGAAAGCGGCGGCGTCGTGGGGGTGAAGACGACGAGCCGGTCCGTGGCGAGGCCAAGGTGGATCGGGCTCGACGATGCGCCGTACATGTCGGGCACGTATTCGACGACGCGCGCGCAGAGCCGGTTGAAATTGAAGTGCGCGTTCTTCGCCATGAGCGGATCGAACGTCCAGTAGATCCGTTTCACGGCGATGTCGGCAAGCGCGCGGCGCTGATGCTCCTTGAGCATTCGGCCGAGCCCCAAATTGCGCGCGGACTCGCGAACGCCGAGCATGTGCGACCAGTGTGAGAGCACGCCGTCGCGGACCCCGGAGACACCGAAGACGAAGCCGAGCAGCAGGCCCTCATCGTCGAACGCGCCGACGGCGATGCCCCCGACGTACTGCACAATGTGCAGCACCGAGGAGGGAACGATGTCGTCCTGGCCGAATCCCCAGACCTCGCGCTGCAACGCGACGCAGGCGTCGCAGTCCTCGTGCGACGTGAGCGAGCGAATGTTCACTCGTGATCCCATCGCCTACTTCGGGAAGCGCACGATCTCATTCTCCATCGGCATCGCGCCCCGCACCGTGACGGGCATGGCGCGCGAGCACTTGATCTCCGTGACGATCGTGCAGTGGCCGACCACGTCGAACGACGGAAGCGTGTACGGGAGCCCCTCCGAGCCGAGCGTCGAGGTACCGGACGCCAGGGAGTCCGAGATGTGAAAATGCAGATGTGGCTCCGTGGAGTTGCCGGTGTTGCCGACGAGCGCCAGCACCTGCGCACGCTTCACCCGGTCGCCGACGTGCACGCGCAGCGACCCCGGCTTGACGTGCGCGTAGAATGCGTAGCGTCCATGCCCGATGTCGACGACGACGTGATTGCCGCCGACGGTGACGAGCGTGATCGGCACGGCGCGCGACGCCGGCCCTTCCGTGTTCTCGGGGATGCTGTCCTTTGTCTCGACGACGATGCCGTCGGCGACGGCGAGTGCGTCCTGCCCTTCGGCGTAGAAATTCTCGTTCTTCGACCGGTCACCCCTGAACGAGCTCCCGGCCGAATCGACACGGACGAAGTCGATCGCGAAGCGCTGCGCGATGGCGATGGTGCCGTTCGTCGCGATCGCCGAGCGACGATGACCCGAGGCGTTGGACGGGCCGTTCGCCGCCATCCACTCCCCGCGCAGCGGTGCGCCGATCGCAACCGGATGAGCCTCCACGCGCACGAGCCCGCCGTCGAGCACCTGTGACGCGGAATCCGCGCCGCTCTTGCGCAGCGAAATCCGCTGGCGCAGCGTCGCTGGCGGGTGCTGAGCATCCACCGGGAGCCAGACGAAAATGACGGCGCGGAGTCCGGGATCAACACGGGCGCGCCGGTCGCGCGGCATCGGAGTGCCGGGCCGCGAGAGCGCCGTCAGCAGCACGCTGTCCTGCGCAGTCAACAGCGTCTTGCCACCCGAACCGTCCACGACCTCGAGGCGTTGAAGCGTGATCGTGTCGGTGCTCACGTTGGTCACGTGCAGCTCGTAGACCGCGAACGCCCCCGCACCGAAGACTGCCACCGTCGGCGCCTTTGGCACACGGATCTCGACCTGGGCGGGAATCTGCGCGGAGACGGCGACCGCTGCCGCGCTTGCGGCTATTGCCAGAACGGCGATCAGCGGACCGACGCGAGTGGTCGACATGGTTGGCTCGAGGTTGAAGTGCGACGCGCTAGACGCCGCGGCGCGCACGCGCGCGCCACAGATAGAAGACGGGAGTGCCGAGCAACACCGCGCCGATGCCGATCGCGCCGCGCGTCGGTTGCGCCATGAGCGTGCTCACCACGACCATCGCCGCCGACAAGACGAACAGCACCGGTGTCACGGGATAGCCCGGAACGCGAAACGGGCGCCGCGCATTCGGCTGTCGCCGGCGATAGACGAACACCGCGAGACCGCCCAGCCCGTAGAAGATCCAGCCGGCGAACACGACGTACGTCAGCAGTTGCTCGAACGTACCGCTCGCGGCAAGGATCGCCGACCACACCGCCATCGCCACGATCGCGAATGCCGGCGTGCCGTACGTCGGGTGCACGCGGCCGAGCCGTTCGAAAAACACACCGTCGCGCGCCATCGTGAAGTACATGCGCGGCGCGGTGAGCATGAGACCATTCGCGGCGCTGAAGATCGACACCAGCACGAGCGCGCTGAGCACGCTCCCCGACAGCGGTCCGAAGACCGCGCGCATCGCGTCGGCGGCGACGTGATCGCTGCTGGATGCGGCCGCCGGCCCGAGCGCGGCGATGTAGCCGAGATTGGCGACGAGGTACAGCACGACCAGCGCGAACGTGGCGGCGGCGATCGCGCGCGGAAAGACGCGCTGCGGGTCGCGCGTCTCACCCGCCGAAAAGGTCACGTACTGCCACCCCTCATAGGCCCACAGCACGCCGATCATCGCCGCGCCGACGCTCGGCAGTACGGCCATCGTCAACGGCGCAAGCGGCGCGGGCGCGGCGCCGCGCCATCCCGTGCCGAGTGCGACCATCGCCACGCTCATCACGAACAGCACGCCGACCTTGGCGCCCGTCGTCCAATTCTGCAACGTGGCGCTCTTCCGTGTGCCGGCGATGTTCACGACGGTGATGACGGCGACGACGAGCACCGAGACGACGCGCGCGCCCGTCGCGCCGAGCGGGATGATCTGTCCGAGATAGCCGGAGAATGCGACCGCGAGCGCGGCGAGCGAGCCGCTGGCAATTACGATGAAGCTCGCCCACCCATAGAGGAACGCGGGAAGCGGCCCGAACGCGTCACGGATGTAAGCGTACAGGCCGCCGGCCTCCGGATGCATCGCGCCGAGCTCGGCGTACGTCAGCGCGCCGAGCAGCGAGAGCACGCCGGCAACGACCCACACGGTCATCGCGAGGCCGACGTGGCCTCCGGTCTGCCGCAGCACGACACCCGGCACGAGATAGATGCCCGAGCCGATCACGGCGCCGAGCGTGAGCATCACGAGGTCGGTGAAGCCGAGCGTGCGGCGAAGGGTCGCCGGCTCCCTCGCCGGCTCCGCGTCTCTGGGTGTCGCGGTCACGATCTCATCTCGAGTCGCCGGTCGTCGCCCGCCTGTTTCACGTTCGCGCGGAGCGCTCCCTCAACCGCGACCGCTACGCCGAGCGTGACGCGAGCGATATCACGAAGCATTGGTTCCCCCGTCAGGCCAGGTGTTCACGGCGTGGCTCGCGTCGGCGGGGAAAAATCATCGGACGGATCCGGCGAGGGCGGCCGACGCGCGTCGCGCGCACTCCGCGAGCACCGCGGCGCCGACGCTGATGGCTTCTTCGGCGACATCGAACGCGGGCGAGTGGGCGGCGATCATCGGCTCGCCGTCGCCGAGCGCGCCCACTCGCAGGAAGCATCCGCGGGTGTGCTCGAGGTAGCAGGCAAAATCCTCGCCGGCCATGTTCGTGGCACCGAGCGGCACGACCGCCTCCGGGCCGAATAGCGCCGTCACGGCGTCGGCCGCCCACGCCGCGGCGTCCGCGCTGTTGATGACCGGCGGCACGCCTTCGTCGATGGCGACGCGAGCTTCGAGGCCGTGCGCGGCGGCGATGTGCGTCGAGATGCTGCGCAGCTCGGCGTGCAGCACCGCGCGCGTGCCGGCGTCGGCCGCGCGGAGCGTGCCGCGCAACAACGCGCGATCCGGGATGATGTTGGGCGCCGTGCCCGCCGAGAGCACGCCGATCGTGACGACGGCCGGCGAGGCGGGATTCACGCGGCGCGCGACGATGGTCTGCAACGCGCCGATCAGCGCCGCCGCGCCGACGATCGGATCCGCCGCCTCGTGGGGACGCGCCGCGTGCGCGCCGCGTCCGACCAACTCGATCTCAAACGTGTCCGCCGATGCGGCAAGTGGTCCGGCTTGCGCCACCACTTGTCCGACGACGAAACGCCGGTCGACGTGCGCGCCGAAGATGGCCTGCACGTTGTCGAGGGCGCCGGTCTCCAGCATCGCGCGCGCACCCTTCCCCGTCTCTTCCGCCGGCTGTAGCACGACGAGCACATCGCCGGCCGGCGGCTCGGCGCGCAACAGCGCCGCGGCGCCGACGGTCCACGTCGCATGCACGTCGTGCCCGCAGGCGTGCATGACGCCGGCAGTCGCCGACGCGAACGACAGGCCGGTCGCCTCCTGAATCGGCAGGGCGTCGATGTCGCCGCGAACGGCAACGAGCGGTGCACCCGAGTCGCGGCCGGCGACGCGCGCCACCAACCCGGTCCCGGCGACGCGCGTCACGTTCGCCACCCCGAGGGCTCCGAGTGTCTGGGCCAACACCGAGGCCGTGCGCTCTTCCTTGAACGACAGCTCGGGATGTTGATGAAGATCGCGGCGCAGGGCGACGAGTCGCCGCTCCAGCTCGACCGGCACGCGCTGGCCGGCGCCCAGCCGGGACGTCGAGTTGGCCAGGGGCGCCGGCTCGCTCACTGCACGACCACCGTCGGGCTTGGCGCGCGCAAAAGCTCGCGTCGCATGGTGAGCGACTCGATCAGCGCGTCGTCCACGGTCACGCCAAGTCCCGGCTGCGTGCGTGGCACGTGTACCATCCCGTCGGCGTCCATCGTCCACGCCGGATCGACGATGTCGCGTGTCCAATAGCGGGCGCTCGGGCTGAGGTCGCCGGGGAGCGAAAAGTTCGGCAGCGAGGCGAGGGCGACGTTGTACGCGCGGCCGACCCCGCTCTCGAGCATGCCACCGCACCAGACGGGGATGCCGGCGCCAAGACAGAGGTCGTGAATCGCCTTCGACGCGGTGAAGCCGCCCACACGGCCGGGCTTGATGTTGATGATGCGGCCACTCTCGAGCTCGATCATGTCCTGCGCGCGGGCGACGTCGGTGATCGACTCGTCGAGGCAGATGGGCGTCGTCATTCGCTGCTGCAGCTTCGCCAGCTTGATCAGATCATCGGCGCCGAGCGGTTGCTCGAGCATGATGAGCTCGAAGGCGTCGAGCTCGACGAGGTGGTCGGCGTCGGCGAAGGTGTAGGCGGCGTTGGCATCGCACATGATCTCGACGTGCGGTCCGAGCGCCTCGCGCACCGCGCGGACGAAGGCGACGTCCTGTCCGGGCTGGATCTTTAGCTTGATCTTGCGGTAGCCGGCGTCCACCGCGGCGCGCGCGCGCTCGACGAGCAGCTCGGGCTTCGGTTGAATGCCAAGCGAGATGCCGGTCGGCACGCGGTCGCGGGTGCCGCCGAGCAACAGCGACAGCGGGATCTGGCCGATCACCGAGGCCAGCGCCCAGCACCCCATCTCCAGCGCCGCCTTGGCCATGTTGTGCCCGCGCACATTCTCGGCGAGCACCTCGTGCACGGCGCCAGGCCCGGAGAACGAGCGTCCCAGGAGCCGGGGCGCGAGCCACTCGCGGATGGCGAGCCATGCCGTGTCGATCGTCTCCGGCGTGTAGTTCGGCCGCGACCCCGCGACGCACTCCGACCAAACCGTGGCGCCATCGCGATCGGTGATCTCGAGGAGGAGAATGCGCCGCTCGTGCTCGACGCCGGACGAGATACGGAACGGCTCCTTGAGTGCCAGACGGATTTCGCGGAGCGTGAGCCGGTCGATGCAGAACATGGTCGTCGTCGCAGGGGGGCGGAAACGTGACAGGGGCGCCGGCCGCGTGACCGACGCGCGACGAACGTAATACGCCATCGATCACGACGATAGACCGCTTCGGTATACCAAAAAGTGTACATACCGCTGCTATCGTGCGCGGGGGGACGACGCGCGTGCCAACAGACTTGACGCGGCGGCTAGGGGACGTCAATCCAAGCGGGTCCCGATAGTTGATGCGCACGCGCGATACCGCTAACCCCCCGCCGCCCAACGGACGCGCGCGCTTGCGGCTCGGTGGCTCGCCGCCGTACGTTGTCGCCCGTGACTTCGAAAAAGCCGCCGCGTGCGGCCGCCCGGCCCGCCCGGCGGCACGTGTCCGCTGGCGCGGGCGCGACCGCGCCCGGGCCGGTGGACCACGTCTCGCGCGTCTACGAGAAATTGCGGGAATCGATCGTCACCGGGCAGCTACCGCCGGGCGCGCGCGTCGCCGAGCGCGCCGTTGTCGAGCGCACCGGGCTCAGCCGTACCCCGGTGCGAAGCGCACTTCACCGGCTCCAGCAGGAAGGGTTCGTCGCCTCGGTCGGGCGCGCCGGCGATCAGCGCCTGATCGTCACGCCGCTCACGCAGAGCGATGGCCGCGAGGTATTCCTGATCGTCGGCCACCTCGAGGGACTGGCGGCGCGCGAGGCGGCCAGCCTCTCCCCGGTGCAGCGACGGGAGCTCGCGCGCCGGCTGCGCCAGATCAATCGCCGGCTGTCGGTCGAGGCGCGACGCCGGAGCTCGCCATCGCGGTTGTTTGAGCTGGACGACGCATTTCACCGCGCGTACGTGGAGGACGTGGTCGGGCCACGCCTGCTCGGGCTCCTTCGCGCGATCAAGCCGCAACTGGAGCGGTACGCGCGGCTGTACGTCAACGTGCTACTGGAGCAGCTGCCGACGTCGGTCAAGGAGCACGGAGTGATCGCGGCGGCGATCGCCGACGGCGACGCCGCGGGCGCGCAGGCCGCCGCCGAGACGAATTGGCGCAACGCGGCCGTCCGATTGGCCACGCTGATCGCCGAACACGGCGAGCGCGGCATCTGGCACCTCTGGAAGCCCGAGCTCCGCGCGAGCGCGCGCCGCCAGGCGCGCTGAGCAGTCGCGTTAGCCCGGCCACTCGGCGCGCCCGCTTGCAGTGGGCCGGTATACCGCTAACGTATACCAATCTCCCGTCAACGGACCGCGCATGCATCGCCGCCACGCCGCCACCGCCCTCATTGCCGCCCTTGCCCTCACGACCGCGGCCACCGCTCAAGGGACTCGCCTCCTCCGACATCCGGCGGTGAGCCGGGACTTGATCGCCTTCGAGTACGGCGGCGACCTGTGGGTCGTCCCGCACGTCGGCGGCGCGGCACGCCGGCTCACCTCGACGCCGGAGGTGGAGACCGATCCCCAGTTCTCGCCCGACGGATCGATGATCGCCTTCAGCCGTACGGCGGCGGGCAACACCGATGTCTGCGTCGTCCCGGTCGCTGGCGGCGAGCCGCGGCGCCTCACCTATTATCCGGGCAGCGACCGCGTGCGCGGATGGACGCCCGACGGCAAGCGCGTCGTCTTCGCCACCGACCGCATCAGCGCGCCGCAGGTCTCCTATCTCCGCCTGTTCTCCGTTCCAGTCGAAGGCGGCGTAGAGGAACCGCTCCCGATGCCGCGCGCCTTCACCGGCGTCTACTCGCCCGATGCCAAGCGCATCGCCTACGAGGAGATCTCATCCGCGTTCACGCCCGACTGGTACGAGACCAGCCTCTGGCGTCACTACCGCGGCGGGCGCACCCATCCGATTCGCATCATGAGCCTCGCCGACTACACGGTCGAGAAGCTGCCCTGGAACAACAGCAACGATTCCGATCCGATGTGGGTCGGCAATACCGTCTACTTCCTCTCCGACCGGAACTTCACCACCAACTTGTTCTCCTACCGCACCGACACGAAGGAGCTCAAGCAGCTCACGCATCACGACGACGGCGACATCATTAACGCGTCGGCCAGCGGCGACGCCGTTGTGTACGAGCAAGCAGGCTATCTCCACCTGCTCGATCTGAAAACCGGCGTCTCGCACCAGTTGAACATCCAGGTCAACGGCGACTTCCCCTGGGCGCGGCCGCAGTTCAAGCGCGTAGCGTCGATGATCCGCGATGCCCGGCTCTCACCCACCGGCGTGCGCGCCGCCTTCGAGGCGCGCGGCGACATCTTCACCGTGCCGGCCGAGAAGGGCGATGCCCGTGATCTCACGCGCACGTCGGGCGCCCACGAGCGCACGCCAGCCTGGTCGCCCGACGGGACGCAGCTCGCGTGGCTCTCCGACGCCAGCGGCGAATATCAGCTCATGATCGGTGATCAGCTCGGCATGACGAAGCCGCGCGCCATCGCGCTTGCGGCCGGCTCCTTCTACTCCGAGATCGCGTGGTCGCCGAACGGCAAGCAGATGGTGCTCGAGGACAACCACCTCAATCTCTCACTGCTCGAGCTCGCCACGGGAAAGCTGTCGAAGATCGATGTCGACGCGTGGGCGACCCCGGGCCGCTCGTTCGATGCCGCCTGGTCGTCGGACTCCAAGTGGGTCGCCTACTCGAAGAGCCTCGACACCCACCTGCGCGCGATCTTCGTCCACTCCATCGCCGACGGCAAATCGTTCCAGCTCACCGACGGATTGGCGGATGCCATCTCACCGGCCTTCGACGCCGGCGGCAAGTATCTCTACTTTCTTGCCAGTACCGACTACGGGCCGCGCACCGGTTGGGTCGAGATGAGTGCGGTCGATCGCCCGGTGCGTCGTGCCGCATACCTCGTTGTGCTCAGCGCCGACGAGCCGTCGCCGCTGCTCCCGGAGTCGAGCGAAGAGCCAGGCACTTCCGCGACGCCCGCGCCCAAACCGAAACCAGACTCGGGCGTGAAGGTCGAGGCGCCGTCCGTACGCGCAGGCGTGCGCATCGATGAAGCGGGCATCCGGCAGCGCATTCTCAGCCTCGGCATTCCTTCGGCCGACCTCATCAACCTGGTCGCCGGATCGGCTGGCTCCTTCTTCTATTTTGAGCCGGAGTCCGCCACTCCCGGTTCGTACAAGTTGCAGCGCTATCAATTGAAGGAGCGCGCGGCGGCGACGTTTCTCGAGGGCATTCGATCCTACAGCGTGTCGGCGGACAAGAAGAAGCTGCTCTATTCCACCGGCTTCGGCGCGGGCGCGCGTTGGGGCATCGTGTCGACCGAGCGTCCAGCGAAGGTCGGCGATGGGCCGCTCAACGTCGCGCAGCTCGAGATGTGGGTCGATCCGCAGGTGGAATGGGCGGAGATCTTCCGCGAGTCGTGGCGTACGCAGCGTGACTATCTCTATGATGCCAAGATGCACGGCGCCGACTGGCAGGCGGTGCTGGCCAAGTACGGCGATCTCCTCCCCTTCGTTCGCCATCGCGCCGACCTCGGCTACCTCATCGCGCAGACCGGTGGCGAGCTGGTGGTCGGCCATTCGTATCTCACCGGACGCGGCGACGAGCCCGCCGAGCCACCCGTGTCGGTCGGCATGCTCGGCGCAGACTACGCGGTGGAGAGCGGCCGGTACCGCATCAAGCGGATCTATGGTGGTGAGAACTGGAACCCAGAGCTGCGCGCGCCGCTCAGCGCGCCCGGCGTGAAGGTGTCGGCCGGCGACTACCTGCTCGAGGTCAATGGAAAACCGCTTGCTCCGCCTACCAACATCTACGAGCTGTTCGAGGGGACGGCAGGACACCAGGTCGTCCTGCGCGTCAACGGCTCGCCCTCGCTCGAAGGATCGCGGCTCATCACGGTCGTGCCCGTCGCGTCGGAAGAGGGGCTGCGCACGCGCGCCTGGGTCGAAGACAACAGGCGCAGGGTTGACGAGCTCTCGGGTGGACGGCTGGCGTACGTGTGGCTGCCGAACACGGGCGGGGCGGGGTACACGTCGTTCACGCGCTATTACTATGCGCAGCAGAACAAGGACGGCGCGATCATCGACGAGCGCTACAACCACGGCGGTCTCGTCGCCGACTACATCGTCAACGAGCTGGACCGAAAGCAGATGGGCTATTTCGCGATGCGCGACGGCGCGGCCTGGACGTCGCCCGGCGCGGGGATCTACGGACCGAAAGTGATGATCGTCAACGAATCGGCCGGCTCGGGCGGGGACGCACTGCCCTTCTACTTCAAGCTGCGGCAGATCGGCCCGCTGGTCGGAACGCGCACGTGGGGCGGACTCGTCGGCACCACCGGCTCCCCGACGACGATCGACGGCGGCGGCATCACCGCGCCGAGCCTCGCGTTCTTCAATCTCAAAGGCGAGTGGGCGATCGAGAACGAAGGGATCGCTCCTGACATCGAGGTGGAATACACCGCCGCCGATGTCATCCGCGGTCACGACCCGCAGCTCGAGCGCGCGGTGCAGGAGGGGTTGCGACTGCTCCAACAGAGTCCCGTCCATCGCGCGGCGCGACCGGCGCCGATCGACCGCGCGTCGAAGCCCCGGGAGCACTGAAGATTGCGCGATTCACGGTCTACGATCCAGCCACTCGATTCTCGATCCTCCACACTCCATCCTCGTATGATGCCCATTCCGTTCAAGGCGATCGCCGTGCTCTGCCTCGTCGCGGTCGTACACGGCGCCGCCGGCGCGCAGGCGACAGCCGATACGCCGTACGACGTCGTGATCCGCAACGGCCGCGTACTTGACGGCGCCGGGAACCCGTGGATTCTCGCCGACGTCGCCATTCGCGAAGGGAGGTTCGTCAAGATCGGTATCGTGTCCGGGCGCGGTCGCGTCGAGCTGGACGCGCGCGGCAAGTACGTCTCGCCGGGATGGATCGACGTGATGGACCAGTCGGGGAGCGTGCTCCAGCGGAGCCCGCTCGCCGAGAACAAGCTGATGATGGGTGTGACGAGCGCGATTGCCGGTGAGGGCGGCACGCCGGTACCCGCGAGCGCGATTCCACAGTATTTCGAGCAGCTCGAGCAACAGGGCATCAGCATCAACTTCGGCACGTACTTCAGCGAGTCGCAGGCACGCGGCGCCGTGCTCGGGAACACGGCGCGTGCGCCCACCGCGGCGGAGCTCGTGCGCATGCGTGCGATCATGGACTCGGCGATGCGCGCCGGCGCGATGGGCATGACGACGGCACTGATCTATCCGCCGGGCAGCTTCGCGACGACGAACGAGCTGGTGGAAGTCGCCAAGGCGGCGGCGCCATACGGCGGCATCTACGCCAGCCACATTCGGGGCGAGGGCAAGGAGGTCGTCGAGTCAGTCAAGGAGGCGATCGCGATCGGCGAGCGCGCGGGCATGCCGGTGGAGATCTTCCATCTCAAGGTCGCGTACAAGCCCGGATGGGGCGTGCTGATGGATTCGGTGCGCTTGGCGGTCGAGGCGGCACGCGCGCGCGGCGTCGACGTCGCCGCCGACATGTACGTCTACACGGCGGGCGGCACCGGTCTCGCATCGGTGATCCCGAGCTGGGCCGAGGAAGGTGGCGCCGACTCGCTACGCGCCAGGCTCACCAATCCGGACATTCGTGCGCGGCTCAAGCGCGAGCAGAAGTCGGGATCGCCCGGGTGGTGGAACATCGTCGAGACGGCCGGCGGGTGGGACAATATCGTGCTGGCCAACGCGCGAAATCCGGAGAACGCGAAGTACGAGAGCAAGACGCTCGCGCAGATCGGCGCCGAGATGAAGAAGGATCCCGCCGACGCGGCGTTCGACCTCGTGCTGCAGGGCAAGGGGCGCGTGATGGCGCTCTATTTCATGATGTCGGAACAGGACATCGAGACGGCGCTGCGCTTCCCGTGGACGAGCATCGGCAGCGATGCCGGCGCGATGGGAGAGGCCGGGAGCGGCGACGATCTCGGCCTTCCCCACCCCCGCGCCTACGGCAACGCCGTGCGCGTGCTCGCGCACTATGTGAAGCAGCGCCACGTGCTCACGCTCGAGGATGCGATCCGCAAACTGACGTCGTGGCCGGCGACGCGGTACCGCTTGGCGAACCGCGGCACGATCAAGGAAGGCAACTGGGCCGACGTTACGGTGTTCGACCTCGCGACACTCGAAGATCGCGCGACGTACGCGCATCCCACGGAGTCACCGACCGGCATCGAGTGGGTGCTGGTAAACGG
>JBDUCS010000020.1:0-21146 GCA_040003335.1 Gemmatimonadaceae bacterium
CCGGCGAGCGCCCACGTCGCGCCGTCGTCGCGCGACAGCTCGACGTCGCCGTGCGGAACGACGTCGAACCCGTTGCCCAGGTACTTCGTCCAGAAGAGAACGCTGACGCTGTCCGCGTTCGCCGGGACCTGGATCGACGGCGAGCGGAGCGTCCCTTCCCCTGTCACCCAAGCGCGCGCGCCGGCGACGCGTTCGGTGTCGGTGCCGACGCTCTCGGCGATCCATTCGGACTCCCCCGCCTCCGCGCCGCTCGCGCTGAGCAGCGTGTACGTCTTGGAGAGCGATCCGGTCGTGACCGTGACGACGCTCGGGCGCGGGCCGGTCGTGGCAATGAGGCGAGCGGTCGAGACGCCGCCGGAGGAGCGGTCGACCGCTGCCGGAATCGTCGTGCCGCCAGCGGCGATCACCGCGGTCGGCGCCGTACCGCTCGGCACGCGCACGCGGATCTGCGGCGAGATCGATTCGAGCCCGATGCGCTCGGCGGCGATCCCCGTCGTGCCCGAGCTGAAGGCGAGCGGATCGCGGGCGGCGTCGAGCAGGTCGAGCGCGAACGGCAGATTCTCGGCGAACATCTCTCCAAGCTGCGTCTCATCGTCCGGAAACTCGAAGCCGTAGTAGCCGCCGTTGACGTATCCGCTCGTCAGCTCGACGGTGAACGCGAGGGTGCCGCGCGCGAGATAGGCCCAATCGGTGTATTCACCGTTGGTCGGGTAGAGATCCCAGCTTGGCGCCGAGTGGTAGTACGCGCGATTGGATCCCGGAAAGCCATCGCGAACGGCGGGCGCCGCGTCGGTACCGGCGAGTGCGCGGTAGATGCCGAGGTCAGCAGGCAACGCGCCGTACAGATATCCGGGCGGATAGAGCACGAGGCCGGTGTATGTGTGATAGCTGAGCGCGAGAACGAACGGATGCCGCGCGTGGAACGACGCGATGGCGCGAACCTCCGGCTCCGACTCCGCGGCCGGCCCGCGATAGGTCTCCGATGCCGGAAGCGGCGACGAGCCGATGTCATCGACTGCCCACCGCTCGGAGTGGTTGCGGTTGAGGTCGACGCCGAACGATCCGTCGGCATTGGGCCGGCGATTCTTCCGCCACAGCCGGTCATCGGAAAAGGTGTATTCGTAGCCGTCCGGGTTGGCGACCGCGATCACCCAGATGTCGCGCTGGCGCACGAGGGAATCGACGCGTGCATTCGGCGCCGGCACCTGCGCGAGATGCGTGATGAGCCGGAGCGCCATCTCGGTGGCGGCCCATTCGCGCGCGTGGTAGGTCGCCATGAACAGCACGTTGGGGCGCGACGGCGCGTCGTCGGCGGCGCCGATCTTGGCGGCGATCAGCGGTCGCCCCTCGAGAGTGACGCCGATCGTGTCGAGGTGTACGAGCAGGGGCTTCGCGCGAGCGAGCGAGTCGAGAAAAAAGGCGATGCCGCGTGCACCCCCGAACGGGCGATAGACGCGGGGCGCCGGCGGCGCGCCGGTCACGCTCGCCCGCGGTCCGGCGGGCGCGAGCGCCGCGACCGTCACGCCCAGCCGCTCGAGCCGCGCGCGTTCGGCGGGTCCGGCGACCACAAGCGCATCGCGGCCGCGCACTTCGGCGACGTCGAAGCCGGCGCGCCGTAGCGACGCGGCCGGCATGCCGGTGACGCGGAGCGTGACGAGCTGCGCGCGCAGCGAGCACGGCAGGAGTGCCGCCGCGCAGACCGACGCGAGCCGGAGCCAGCGCCGCCAGCGCGGGGCACGCGCGCGCCGCGCCGCATCGAACGACGGTCGCATGGCGAGCCAGCACCCGTCGGCGCTCTCAAAGACGGACCGTGCCGCGGCGGTCCACTCACGCCACCTCGCGATGCGATTGGTGTCACCGGCGTCGAGGAAGCCGCGCGCAGCAAGCGCGAGCGCCGCGAGCGCCGTCACCAGCGGCGCAGTCGACTCGGCGAGCTCCGCCTCGAGCGCGCGTCTGTTGGGCTCGCGCTTTGGAAACGAGCGGCTCGCGAACGCGCGCGCATGCTCGTCGATCGCGGCGCGGAGCGTCCCCGCATCGAGCGCGGCGACGCGCTCCTCCGGTGTCGCGGCGCGCGTCGCCTTCCGCCGCGCCGCGAGGAACGGCGCGAAGAAATCGTCGTGATCGCCACCCGGCCCGCCGCGGCGCGAGCCGAGGCCGCGCAGCGCGAGGGCGAGCTCGCCGAGCACGAGCGCGCCGGCGACGAGTCGCTCCACGGCGGCGCGCGCGGGCGGCGCGGCGTCGATCGACAGCGCGTCGCCATCGCCGAGGTGGATGGCGAGCGCATCGCCGCGCCAGCTGAGTCCATCGATCGCCGCGAGACGCACGAGCAGGGGGCCGGCCGGCAGCGCGAGCTCGATCTCGACGGCGCGCACGGCGAGCACGCCGCGCGCCTCGAGCTCGTCGCCGCGAAAGAAGCCGGTGACATACACCGGCACGGCGATCGCGCCGTCGCTCACGATTCGACGATCGCGCGCAACACCGCGCCCGTGTCGGCGAGCGAGGCGAAGACGGCGTACGGCTCGTGCGCCGCGAGATCGCTCACCGAGTAGCGGCCTGTGGCGACGCCGATGGCCCGCGCGCCGATTGCGCGCCCGCAGGCGATGTCGGCCGGCGTGTCGCCGATGACGATGACGCGATCGCCGCCGACATCGCGGCCGAGCACGTCGCGCGCGCGCCCCTGCGCGATCGCGGGCAGCTCGGGCCGGTCGTGATGATCGGACCCGAACGCGCCGACGAGGAATCGGTCGGGATCGATCCCGGCCGCGCGCAACTTGAGCGCGGCGCCCTCGCGCAGATTGCCGGTCAGCAGCCCGAGCATCATCTCGTCGTGCGCCTCCACCGCGTCGATCAAGTCGACGACACCGTCGTAGACGTGCACCACGCGCTTCCCGGACTGGAGCTCTCGCTCGAGGCGGCGCAGGTATCCGCGCAACAGCGCGGGCATCGCCGCGTCGATCTCGTCGCTCGACCGCCCCTCGTTCGCCATGAGGTCGCGCACGATCTGCATGTCGGTCTTGCCATCGTACCGGTAGTCCGGCGCACCGGCGGTGCCGAACGCGTCGGTCAGCGCGCCTTCCATGGCGCGCCGGCCCGCGCCGTCGGTCCAGAGCATGGTGCCGTCGATGTCGAACAGTACTAGTCGCAAACTCGGGTTCCATCCTGAAGTGAATAGTTGACAGTCTCTCTTGCCGCCGCCGATCGGGAACTGTGCCCGGTGGACTGAGCACCGCGAACGTCGAGCGCCGACGCCGAAAGACTGCGGACGATTTCTCTTACGTCCGCGTCAGCAGCACGCCGGCGATGATGGTGACGGCACCGATCGCCTGCCAGGCGGTGGGGACTTCGTGCAAGACGAACCAGGCGACGGTAAGGGCGACGGCGGGCTGGAGGTTCGAGTACATCGCCGTGCGGGTCGGGCCGAGCAGGCGGACCCCTCGTTGCCAGATGAGATACGCCACGACCAGCGAGCCCAATCCACTGTAGACCATCGCCCCCCAAGCCACGGCGGGCACGTGCCTCAATTCCAGGCGCGCAAGCGCGGGACCGGACGTGAGTAGCAGCGCCATCGCGCCGCCGCTCATCGTCAGCGCGGCCAGTCGGAGCCCGTCGATGCGGTTGGCGTACGGCTTGAGGAGCACGGTGAACACCGCCCAGCACAGCGCACCGGCGAGGATCGTCGCGCTACCAACCAGCGTCGTGCTCCCCGCGGTGCCGCGCGCCGTTCCAAAGACGACCAGGGCGATGCCCGCGACCGATAGCGCGATGCCGAACACGCCGCGCCGAGAGACGCGCTCCACGCCGGCGACGCGGCCGATGAGGGCGATCATCGCCGGCGTCGCCGCGATCACGAGCGCCGCGTCACCGGCACGCATGTGGGCGACGCCTTCGACGAAGGCGAGCTGATAGACGCCGTTGCCGAGCACGCCGAGCGCGGGAAGGGCGAGCAGGTCACGCCGACTGAGTCGCGCGCCGGGCGCGAGCGCGGCCAACATCGCCAACACCACCGCGGCCAACGTCACGCGAATCGCGTTGTACGCCAACGGATCGACGATCGCCGTCGCATATTTCACGACCGAGAAGTTCACGCCCCATATCGTCGCCATCACGACCAACCACGCATCGGTGCGGGAGAAGCGGTGATCGGTGTTTGGTGTTCGGTGTTCGGTGACGATGCTCGGCGGGGACGCGGTCTCGGGCATCGGCAAAAGCTAACATCGTGGGCCGCGTTCCTCCCGAGCGCCGAGCACCGAGCACCGAGCACCGAGCACCGCTAGTCTTCGGCATGCACGTCACCTTCGCCCTGTTCGCCGACGCGGCCAACGTGTCCCAGGAAGGGAAGCTCAACATCCTCGGCGTGTTCGATGCGCTGCAGGTCACGACGCTGCCCGCGCTGCACGCGCGGGCGCACCTCGTCGTGCGGCTGAAAGGGACGCGAAGCGATGCGGGGTCGCACGTCGTCGAGCTGCGCTGGCTCAATCCGCGCGGCGAAATGCTGTGGTCGTCGACGGGTCAGATCGACATCGGCGCCCCGCCAGTGGATGTCAGCGGGATGGATCTCCCGATGATCGCGTCGATCGACCTCCCGCTCGATCACGCGGGGACGTATGCGATGGAGATCGGCATCGACGCGCAACCGCACGCCTCGGTCAACCTGCAGGTGCGCAGCCAGAGCGATCCGGGTGTGATGATGGCGCCCGCCGGCGCGATGTTCAGCTGAGGTCGGGCATCCGCCGGGCGAAACGGAAGCGCTGCACCAGCGCCGTCACGTACGGGTCCGTGAGATCGCGCAGGTTTTCTACGGCGTAGCCGCCGCGGCCGAGCGCGACGTGCACGATCCGCAGCCCGCCGAGCGCGATCGCGACGTGCGTGATGGCGCCGTCGTCGCGATCTGAAAAGAAGAGGAGATCGCCCGGCTGCAGCACGGCGAGGTCGGTGCCCGCATCCCCTCCCGCCATCGACTGTCGCGACGAGTCGCGCGGAAGCGCGACGCCGTGCAGCGCGAACACGCTTTGCGTCATCCCCGAGCAGTCGGCGCCCCATGGCGTCACGCCGCCCCACTGGTAGGGCGCGCCCTCGAAGAACGCCGTGGCGGTGCCGACGATTGCCGCGGCGTTCGACGGGAACCGCCGCGCGCGTTCCTCGCCGATCAGCACGATCTCGCCCGACGTCACCGTCGCATCGGCCGGCACCAGGGCGCCGAGCGGAACAGCGAGCCGCCGTCCGGCCCGCTCGGCGAGCACGCCGCCGAGCGAGATCCGCGAGGGCGACGCGCCGGTGACGTCGTCGCGCAGGTAGCCGGCGTGGACCCACCCCGTGTATCCGTCATCGCTCTCGACGCGCATCCACAGCCCTCGCGCCTCCACCACTCGCACAGCGTGTCCGTACACGCGTTGCGACAGTTGCTCACTCCCGGCGCGCGCCTCGCTCTGCATCGGGGCGACGCCCGCCGAGACGATCATCGTCGTGGTCATACGTCGGCGAGACCAGCGATCCCATCGCGTCCTCGCGCCGTCCGTACCGCGCGCTCGATCGCCATCTCGAGCGCGCGCACGGCGAGCGACTCTACCTGGAGCAACGGCGCGGGCTCGCCAGTCATCGGACCGGCGGCGAAGATCACGTCGCCGTCGTACGTCGTACCCACGGGCGTGATGCGACGCGCGAGCGCCGCACCCGCGGCCTTGGAGAGCTGCGCCAGCTCGACGCGCGAGAGGAGCGCATCCGTCACCACGAAGGCGAGCGTCGTGTTCTGCAGCGCCCCGCCGACGCGCGGCGCCGGCGGCCCTCCCGCGGAGACCGTTCGCGCGATGTCGAGGAATGTGCCGTCGTCGCTCCGTGCCCCGGCGATGATGCGGCCGTCGCCATCGCGCACGTCGCCGAGCGCGTTCACAACGGCGATTGCGCCGACGCTCACGCCCGCGCCCTGCTCGACCCACGCGCCGATGCCGCCTTTCATCGGCCGCGCGACCGCGCCGAGCTTGCCGACGGTGGTGCCGGTGCCGGCGCCGACCGAGCCTTCGGCGTCGACGACCGGCGTCGCGCGCTCGCAGGCCTCGTACGCCATCGCCGGCGTGGGACGCGCGGCCGGGATGCCACACGGCGCGAGGTCGAACACGACCGCCGCGGGAACGATCGGCACGACGCCGACGGCCACGGGAAATCCGCGGCCGCGCTCTTCCATCCAGCGCATCACGCCGTCGGCCGCGCCGAGTCCGTAGGCCGAGCCGCCGGTGAGAAGCACGGCGTCTATCCGATCGACGAGATGGCTCGGCGCGAGCGCGTCGAGCTCACGCGTTCCCGTGGCGCGGCCGAGCACCGTGGCGGCGGCGCGGAACGGCGTGTCGATGCCACGGATGACGGTGAGTCCCGTGCCCCCCGCGTCGTCGGTCGCGTGGCCGATGGCCAGCCCGAAGCGGGTGAAGTCAGCCGGCACGTCGGGAGTCGCTCACCGCGCGCCCTGCTCTTCCTGCTTTTTTGTGCACGCGCGGCAGAGGAGGATCCCTTTGAAGTTGCAGAGCAGGCAGATGAAGGTGCCGCAACCCTCGCACGGAAATCCCTCGGAGGCGCGCTCCTCGCGACCGCAGGCGCGGCACATCATCGCATCGTGTTCGCTGAGCTGGGGCATCGGCGTCAGTGGCTCGGGGTGTGGGACCGCGGTGCGGCGCGCCGCGAGGGCGGGTTCGTCTCCAGGCCGTAGATCTTGATCTTGTTGATGAGCGTCGCACGCGAGATACCGAGCTCGCGGGCGGCGCGCGTCCGGTTCTCGTTGTGCGCCCGCAGCGTCCGCTCGATGTGCGCGCGCTCCACCTCTTCGAGTGCGCGCGGCACGTGCCGCGCGCGGCCCGCGGCGGTCGCGCGCCGCACTTCCGGCGGAAGGTGCTCGGGCGACACCCGCCGCCCGCCGGCAGCCAGGATCATCGCGCGCTCGATCGCGTTGCGCAACTCGCGCACGTTGCCCGGCCACGAGTAGTGCAGCAGTTGGTCGAGCGCTGCGTCGCTGAGCTCGGCGGGGGCGCTCGGGAGCTGCGGTCGCAACTCGTCGAGGAGCCGGCCGACGAGCTCGACCACGTCCTCGCGGGCACGCGCGCGCAGCGGCGGGAGATGCACGGGCATCACGCTGATGCGGTAGTAGAGGTCTTCCCGAAAGCGACCCGCGTTTACCTCGCCCACGAGATCGCGGCTCGTCGCGGCGATCACGCGCACGTCGTGGGCGATGCCGGTCGGCCCGCGCCCGTCGAGCATCGCGAGCAGCCTTCCCTGCGTCTCGAGCGTGAGGGCCGTGATTTCGTCGAGAAAGAGAGTACCGCCGTCGGCGAGCTCGAGCAGCGACGGTGGGTGCGCACCGGTGCCGGCCCCGCGCGGCCCCCCGAACAGCTCGGACTCGAGCGACTCCGCATGCCGGCCGACGCAGCTCGCCTCGACGAACGCCCGATCGGCGCGCGGGCTCGACATGTGGATTGCTTCAGCGGTGCGTCCCTTGCCGGTTCCCGATTCGCCGACGAGGAGCACCGTCGTCTTGCCGCTCGCCGCGAGGAGCTCGACCTGGTGCGCCAGCTCGCGCATCCCGGGCGAGGAGCCGAGGACGTGACTGGCCAGCACTCCACCGCGCCGCTCGCGCAGGTAGCGCTGGAGCTGGCGGAGCCGCGCCTTCTCGAGCGCACGCTCAGCGGCGATGGCGAGATGATCGAGGTCGATCGGCTTGGTGAGAAAGTTTTCCGCGCCCTCGCGCATCGCGCGCACCGCGACGCCGATGTCGCCGTGCCCGGTGATCATTATGATCACCGCATCCTCGCCGCTCATCCGTGCGAGCACTTCGAAACCGTCGACGTCGGGAAGGCGCATGTCGAGCATGACGAGATCGGGGCGGGCGCGCATGAAGACGTCGATCGCGTCCTCGCCATTGCTCGCCCGAAGGACCTGGTGCCCGCCGCGCTCGAAGAACGCGCCGATCGCGGCCGACACTTGCGCGTCGTCGTCGACGATGAGAATTGTGGCCACTGTTCGGTGATCGGTGATCGGTGTTCGGTGATCGGGTGTCCACCCGAATCGCTATCCACCGCATCCGTTTCTCTCGCAAGCTAACTATTGACGATGCGTCGTGACATCTGAGCCGAGAATTGCCCGACGGCTTGGGACGATAGAGCTCCGACCGCCGATCACCGACCACCGATCACCGATCACCGCTTGTGCGGAACCAGTAGCTTGATCGCCAGCGGATCCACGCGTGCGCTGAACGGCGTGCGCCCGAGCACCTCGCCGTCGGCTTGGTACAGCTGCGGCGGATCGCAGTCGATGCGGATGGAGCGGCCGGGGAGATAGTGCAGCGACTCGGTCGGTCGAAAGTCGCGGCGGAACATGCGCCAGGCGAGCCGCAGCGCGTCGGCGTTGCTCGATGGCGAGATGATGCAGACGTCGAGCCGGCCGTCGTCCTGCAAAATACCGGGACCGAGCATGATGAGATCGCTGAGCACCGAGCCGAAGTTCGCGATCATCACGGCGACGGCGCGGCGCTCCACCACCACGCCGTCGACCTCGACGCGCGCGGTGAACTCCCGGCGGGACAGCGCCGCCCGCGCCGCTGTGAGCGCGTACGCGACGAAGCCCAGGCGCCGCTTGAGCGACGGCGGCGTTTCGTGCACCATACGCGCGTCGAGACCGACGCCCGCGGCGAAGGCGAATCGCCGCTCCACTCCGCCCGCAACGCCGACGACGCCGAGATCGATCGTGGCCACGTCACCGTCGAGCAGCTCCGCGATGGCGCGCTCGATCCGCAGCGGGATGCCGAGCGCGCGCGCCACGAGGTTGCCCGTGCCGCCGGGAAGCACGCCGACGGGAACCTCGCCGTGCGCCAGCGCGCCGATCACTTCCATTGCCGTCCCGTCGCCGCCCAGGGTGAAAACGGCGGAGTAGCGCGGCGCGTGCGTCGCGGCGAGCTCGGCCGCGTGTCCCGGACGCTCGGTGATCATCGCGTCGCACGTCACACCGGCGCGGTCGAACGCAGATCGCGCCTGATCGAGCCATCGGCCGCCCCAGCGCGCCGCCGGATTCGCGATCAACAACACGAGGCGCGGCGTCTCCGTCAAAACGTCCACTGCTTGAACAGGTCGAAGCCGAGCTGATAGCGTGGCGACGAGCTGCCGTTGTTGTTGTTGCACCCCTGCAGCGTCGAAGGCTCGGCGCTCACCTGCGCCCAGAGTCCGCGTTGGAAACGGTACTGGCCGGATACGGCTGGCCGCAGCGCGCCGAACTGGAACGCCTGCCCCGTGCTCGACGAGATGGCCGTCGGACAGAGTGACACGCCCGCGCTCACCGAGTAGAAGAAACGGTTGCTCAGCTGCCCCGACACACCGATGCGCGTGCTGTTCAGAATACTGAACGCCTGGTTCTGTCCCACGGCCGGATCTTCCGCGCTGCTCCCCGTTCCCGTCTGCACGTAAAACAGGTCGAAGACACCGCCGAGCTGGTCGGCGAGGGCGCTCTGCACCGCGGCGCCGAGCGTCGGGAGCACGATCGCCGCGGCCTGCTGCACCGTACTCCGCTGTCCGCTCCCGACGGCGAACGACGGAGCGCCGAAGAGGAGGTAACTCAGAATCTCCGTGTAGCTCAGCGCGTACCGCTCGTCGCTTGACAGCTCGAGACGCAGTGACTTGAGCGAGCCCACGTTGTAGATGTGTGCCCGGATGTGCACGTCCTGCCGCGTCAGCTGCCGCACGATGTAGCTGGCGAAGATGTCGATCTGCGGCGCGATGTTCACGTTGTTGTAGAAGGTGACGCGTCCGCTGTCGACATCGAAGCTGCGCTGCAGGAGACCCAAGTCGAGCAGGTAGGTGCCGCGGTCGGCCTGGAGCTGTCCCGCGTACGACAGCGATTCGGCGCCGCCGGAGATCTCGACGGCACCGCTCATCTTCACGTTCGCTTCGCGCGACCGCAGCCACACGTCGTCGCTCAGCTGCAGCCGCACGCCGATCGCCGCAAGGCGTTTGAGAATGTCGGTGGGCGGCGCCGGCGCCGCGAAGCTGGTGTCGATCAGCGTCTCGAATTCCTTGTCCGACAAATCGACGAGCTGTTTTTGCTGCAGCTCCGGCAGGTAGATCGTGCCGCGCACCACCGTGACGTCGCCGTCGACGCGCATGGTCGCCGTGTCGTCGATGCGGCCCGCGAGCTTGAGCCGCGTGGTGAGCTGGAGATCGGCGACGCTGCGCAGCCGCATCACCTGGAACGCGTCCATCCGGACCGCGAGGTTGAGCACGGGATGCCGGAACTCGGCCAGCGAGACGGTGCCGCTGATAGAGGCGCTGTCGCCGCGCGGCGCATCGCTGTACGTCGAGAAGCGCCGCACGACGAGCGTATCGCGCATCAGCGCGAGATCGGCGTTGAGCCGGTTGAAGGTCACGCCGAGCGGCGGTACGTGGACGACCCCGTTCGCGACCTGGAGCCGCCCGGCGAAATGCGGCGCCTGCCACGTTCCGGTGATGTCGAGGTCGCTCGAGAGCGTTCCCGACGTCGGCTCCACGTCCTGTGTCGCGACGGCGCTGAAGACGGCGAGCGATACCGTGTCGGCGGCGATCCGCACGTGCAGCGGCCCATCGACCTTGCGTTCCGCGACGGCGGCGAGCGCCAGGTCGAGCGGCAGCGCCGCCGCCGCCGTGACGACGGCGGCGCCGCTCTGCGTCACGCGCACGGTGTCGATCATCATCCGCTTGGCGTAGGAGGCGCTCCCCGCGAGCCGCGGCATTCGCACCGTGCCGTAGCGCGCGCTGTCGATCACCGCGCGAAAGCGCATCGTCGGATCGAGCGTCGTCCCCTGCAGGCGGAGATCGAGCGAGTCGAGCCACCCGCCGAGCGGCTTCGCCGACTGCGCCAGCACGCCGAGGTCCGCGAGCGGGAGCCGGATCACGCGGAGCGACGCGTCACCCGCTTGCTCGGCGTGGAACAGCCCGGCGATCTCGATGCGCCCGCCGACGCCGTCGACGAGCGCGAGCGGCGACGCGATCGTGAGCCCGTCTCCGTCGAACTCGCCGCTCGCCGGCGCGGCGAGCGTCCAGCGGCGATCGCGAATCGAGAGCGAGAGCGTGTCCAGCGCCACGGCGGTGATGCTGTCGGCGACCGTGAAGCGCAGCCCCGTGGCCGCGCGCACCCCGTTCGTCGTCGACGCGCTCGCCGAGACGCGGCCGGTGCGCGACGATGGCATGACGAGGAGCGCGTCGGTGCGCACCACACCGACGCCGACGAGGCTCGCGGTGTCGAGCGACGCCCGCGCGGTGCCGTGCATCGCGCGCGGTAAGCCGGCGAAGTCGAACGAGACGAGGGCGCGGCGCACCTGGTCGCCGGCGTCGAACAGCTCGCGGCCATCGGCGGTGCCGGCGACGCGGATCGAGTCGCCCACCGAACCGGAGACCGTCGCCCGCACGGCGATCGTTCCCGTCAGCCGGTCGCCCATCGCGTCGATGACCGAATCGCGCTCGGCGGCCCGGACGCCGGAGTCGGGCGTGGCCAGCGCGCGCGCGCCGCGCAGCGTCGGCGGCTTCCTGATCCACGGCCGCAGCGCGCCGAGCGAGTCGACGTCGACGGCGAGCGCGAGCGAGTCCGTGACGCCGGCGGCGAGCCCGAGTGCGCCGTGCACCGTCGCCGTGGCGATGTTCGACTCGACGCGGAGCGAGTCGACGCGCACGCGGCCGGACTCGAAGCGCAGCCGCGCCGTCGCCGCGTAGATGCGCGCCGTGTCCACGCGCGACCGCTCGACGTCGAGCGCCGCCACGCCCTCGAGGTTGGCGAGCGAGTCGCCACGGACGTCGCCGGAGAATTTCGCCGTGATGCGGGTGGACGGGAGCGACGGCCGGTCGAGGAGCACGCGCACGTCGAGCGCGGTGACCGTCCCCGACGCGTGGGCCGCGTATCCCGGCGGATCGTCGTCGAACCAGCCGTTAACGCTGAACGTGCCGGCGGCGCCGCTCAGCGTCGTGATGAGCTGGAGGGAGTCGATCGTGCCGCGCGCGATGAGCGGCCCGGCGAAGTTGCCGCGCAACGGCAGGTTCACGTAGCTCTTGGCGAGCGTCGTGAAGGCGACGGAATCGGCGATACCGTCGACGTCGAACACGACGGTCTTGGGCTCGTCGATGAGCCGCCCGTGACCAGTGAAGTGCGTCACGGGGCCGGGGCCGTCAGCATGCGTGAGGTCGGCGTTGCTGAAGCGCACGTCGAGCCAGCTCGAGTCGAGACGCGCCCGCCCGAAGACGATCCCGTTGAGCTGCGGAAAATTCGGAAAGAGAAAGCGCGGCGTGCGCAGGTCGAGCGATTGCACGGCGACGTCGAGCCCGCGAAAGACCGTCAGCGCGGGATAGAGAATGTCGAGCTCGCCGCGCGCCGACGCGCGCGAGATGGCGCCGGGCACGTGCTTGTCGCTGAAGACGAGTCGGGACGAGTCGACGACGAAGCGGTTGAGCGGTCCGCCCCGCCCCTTCACGTGGCCCGTGAGCACGCCTTGCCAGTCCACCGGGAACGGTTTGCCGTTGAGCGTGCGCACGAGATCGAAGTCCATCGGCGCGGCGTCCATGTCGACGTCCTTCACCACCAGCACGGGTCCGCCCACGCCGAACGTCATCGCGCCGGTCAGGTGCGACCGCGTCGTTCGCACATCGAGCTTGTGCACTCCGTAGTCGAGGAGACGCAGGTCGCGCGGATTGTTCTTGATCGTGAGCACGGCCGATCCGCCACCGGTGCGCGGGAGCGTTTCGTACACCCAGTTGATGTCGTCGAGCGCGAACGTGTCGGCGCGAATGGTGACGTCGTAGCGCACGGGAAGATCGCTCCCCCACCAGACTTTCCCGCTCGCGCTCCCGGTCGACGCCGGCAGATCGAAGTGCCTCCCCTCGAACCAGACGGTGTCACCGCGAATGCGCACCGGCCCGCGCACGTTGCGCAGCACGAGCGGCGGATCCGCCTCATCGACATCGAGCCGCGCGATGTCGAACAGCTCGCCCACGCTGTCCGGGTCGGCGATGCGTGCGTACGGCAGCTGGGCCTGCGCGTTCGACCACTGCCACGTCTTCTTCAGTCCCTCGCTCGTGCGCCGCACCACGTGCTCCGGCGCGGCGATCGCCTGCGCCACCGCTGCGTCGCGCGCGCGGCCGCGCAGCGTGTCATCCGGCGACCACGGCTGCGTGACGATGAAGCGCCCGTCGTGGAGCCGCAGGTCGTGGATGACGATGTAGTCGCCGAAGCCTCGCCCGGGACCGCGCGTGCTCGCCGGTCCGTCGCTCTTGAAGATGCGGCTGAAGTTCCACTCCCAATTCGCGTGGCGCCGCAGATTCACCACCGGGTGCTGCACGTCGAGCGCGCGCAATAACAGGCGCTTGTCGATCAGGTCGCGCGGATCCCACACGACGGTGATCGGCCCCGTGCTGATAAAGAGCGAATCGTCGGCATCGTGGATGGCGAGCGAGTCGACCGTGACGCCGTCGATGAAGTTCCCGCCGATGTGGCCGATGAAGAGCTTGCCCTTCCCGCGAAAGGCCGGGTCGATCAGCGAGACGATCACGCGCCGCGTCCAGGCGCGGCCGAGGTCGGTGTGCGTGATCGAGACGAACGCGCCCGCGAGCCCCAGCAGGATCAAGACGATCACGCCGGTACTGGCGAGCGCGACGACGCGGCGGCGCGTCATCGTCTAGAACGCCTGCCCGATGCTGATCTGCGGGCTGAGCCGCGACCAGAAGCTGCCGCGCGGCTCGCGGAAGGTGCTCCGGCAGTCGGATGCCGTCGTGCCGCTCGCCACCACCGGTTGTCCCGGACTCACGCAGACGAGCGCCTGCTGCACGCCGTTCACCGGCGGCGGAATGAAGTATGCCGGGCCCGCCTCGCGCGAGTTCGGGCGATAGGCGAGATCGACGCGCGCCGGGCCGACCGGCGTGCGCAGCCGAACGCCGAAACCCGGCGTCGCGCGCAGCTGCCGGAAGTTCACGATCTCATTCTGCCGGTTCCACACCTGGCCAACGTCGACGAAGCCGACCCACTGCAACAGGTCGGGAAGAAACGGGCTCGGCGCGCGCAGCTCGGCATTGGCAACGGCGAGCGCGTTACCGCCGATGGGCGAGCGGCGCGTCACGCGGATGCTCGAGTCCGCCACGTATTGACCGTCTTTCACGGTGAACTTGTCCACGACATACACGATCGGGCCGAGCTGGTTTTGGTCGTAGCCACGAACCGAGCTCGGGCCGCCGGCGTACAATCGCTCTTGCGGAGGCACAAAGTCGCTCGGACCGGAGAAGGTGCCCAGCGAGACGATGCCGGCGAGCTGCAGCCGGCCAGCGAATACCAGGTTGCCGAATCGCGAATACGATGAGAGCTCGCCGAGAAAGCGGTTGAAGCGCGCCGGCGTGCTCACGCCCGGCGTGCTCGTGAAGACGAAGCGCGATTCGAGCCGCGCGATCGAGCCGCGCACCGGATCGACCGGATTGTCGGTGCGGTCGCGCGTCAGCGAGAGCGACACGGCCTGGAGCGTACTCGACTGTCCCGCGCGCTCAATCGCTTTCACGTCGCAGACATTGAGGATGGTGCAGAACGCGGCCGCCGACGCCGTCGTCTTCCCGGACTCGAGCTGGTACGACACCGTCACCGGGGTGCGCGGAGCGAGATCGCGCGCCGCCGACGCCAGGCCGCCGATCGTCGTCTGCCGCTGGTACACGTCGAACTCCGAGCGTAGCTCGCTGTAGAGCGAGAACGAGGGCGACACGCTCGCGAAGCCGAACAGCGTCGGCGGGCGGAACGTCGCGCCGGCGTAGTAGTTGATGCGCCTGCTGAACTCGTCCTTCGCCAGGCTCGGACAGATCGCCTGGTTCGTCCGCCGGTTGAGGCCGATCTTCGACAGCCGCACATCCAGGTCGAGCCGGCGCGCGCCACCGAGAAAGTCGCGGTCGGTGTATCGCGCCTGCGGGCGGAAGCAGTCGTACGTGCCCCATCCCATGCCGACCCGCACCGCGTGCATGTCCGCCTCGGCGAGCCGCACGACGAGCGTCAGCGCGGAATCCTTCTGGTTTCGCGCGCTCGCCGAGTCGAGCATGATCTCGACGTGGCGGTACGTCTCGAGCTGGTACAGCCGCCGCTGGCTCTCGAGCAGCGCGCTCTCTCGATAGCGATCGCCTTTCTTGATCACGAGCAGCGAGCGCACCGACGCCGCGGGAATGGCGATCCCCTTTCGCGGGTCGTTCGGCTCGATGCGAATGTCGATCGAATCGATGTAGGCGACGGGGCCGGTGGGGAAGGAGTCGGTCACTGCGGCGACATGCGTAGTGTCGTGCACCTGCTTGCTCGTGAACGGTCGCTCAGCGTGCGCGTACCCTTCGTCGCGCAAGCGCGTGAGAATCGTATCTTCGAGCGCGGCGATGCGGCTGCGGTCGTACGGGCCGCCCTTGAGCGACAAGAGGAGATTCGCCAGGCTGCGTCCGTCGGGCACGTGGTCGAGACCCGTCACGACGAGCGTGTCGATCGGCACCGGCCGCCCTTCGACGATCTTGAAGGAGAGCTGCACCGTGCGCGGTGTGCGCCGGTCGAGCAGGGTGTCGACGCGCGTCTCGTAGTAGCCGCGCAGACGGTAGAACGCGCGCAGGCGGAGCACGTCGAGACGGAGCTCCTGCGGATCGAGGCAGTGCTTGACGCCGAACGGCAGCACCGGAATTCGCCGCGTGAAGCTCGACGCCGTCGTGACGATCGCCGCCGAGAGCTGCGTGCTCGAGAAGTGCCGGTTGCCGGCGAAGGTGACCGACCGTACCTCGGGATCGCCGAGGTCGCAGCGCTGGTCCTGCGCCGCGACGGAGGCCGGGAAGGCGAGGGCGGCGAGCGACACCGCCGCGAGACGCGCGCGCCGCAGCATCCGGCGTTCCCTCACCCGCCCCGGCCGTCGTCCCGCGCGCGCCGGACCGGCCGCGCGGCGAAACGGCGCGGCACGAGCGGTGTTCGCTGCGCGAAGAGACGCGCGACGTAGAACACGGCGAGTCCCGCGCCCACCGCGGCGCCGACCGCTGGAAGGAGATCTGTCAGGCCGACGCGCCTGCGATAGTAATATTCCGCCGCGGGAGCGGACTCGTCGTCGCTGGGTTTGAGGCTTCGCAGAGTCGGTTTTCGCCGTGGGAATGCGCGCGTGATGTCCGTGCTACACCGCCCGCCGGCGATTGGTTGCCGTGATGCGGGACCCAGGACCCGAAGAGTGCGGGGAGCGCGGCGCTCACGATTGACGCTTCGCGAGAGGTCCGATAAGTTCTCGCCCTTCCAGCCCCCTGTCAACGCGATTGGGGCGGCGTAGGACCCGTCGCATCTTCCGTCCAGCGCCCATGCCACCACGTCTCGTACGATTTTCGACCGCGGCCGCCGCGCTCGTCATCGCCCTCGCACTCGCTGCGTGTCGCGGCGCTGAAACGACTCCCGCTCGCCGCACGATCATCGACTCGCGCGACACGTACGATCCGCGCTCGCTCGACCCCGCGCTGTCGACGGACGTCCCCACGGGGCGCGCCGTGTCGTACCTGTTCGACGGCCTCACACGCTTTACGCCCGACGCGCGTGTCGAGCCATCGCTCGCCACGCGGTGGGACCTCTCCGCCGATGGCCGCGCGTACGTGATGCACCTGCGTGGCGGCGTGCGCTTTCACGACGGCACGCCGTTCCGCGCGGCGAGCGTCGTCGCGAGCTGGAAGCGCGTGCTCGATCCCGCGACGCGAGGCGGCCGCGGCTGGCCGCTCTACCCGATCGCCGGAGCGCGCGCGTTTGCCGCAGGCACCGCGACCGAGATCGCTGGCGCCGTCGCCGTCGACGACAGCACGCTGCGCATCACGCTCGATACGGCGCTGGCGATCTTTCCGAAGCTATTGGCGATGCCGGCCGCGGCGATCGTCCCGGAGCGCGTGCCGGCGAATTTCGGTGAGCATCCCGTCGGTACGGGCCCCTGGAAGCTCGTGGCGTGGAAGCACGACGACTTTCTTCTCTTCGCCAGGAATGCCGACTACTTCGGCGGCGCGCCCAAGATGGACTCGCTCATGGCGCGCATCGTTCCCGATCCCAGCACCGGAGTGGCCGAGTTCGAGAGCGGGCGGGTCGACCTCCTGTACATCCCCGAGAGCGAAACGCGGCAGTGGGAATCGCCCGACCGCAAGCGCGGCACGCTCGTGTCGGCCCCCGCGCTCCGGCTCTGGTACGTCGCGATCAACACGACGCGCGGGCCCCTCGCCGATGCGCGGGTTCGTCAGGCGCTCAACTTCGCAGTGGACACGAAACAGATTCTCGATCGGCTGATGGGTGGCCGCGGGCGACTCGCCGCCGGCGTGATTCCGCCATCGCTCGACGGCGCCGACACCACCCGCGCGCCGTACGCGCACGACGTCGCGAAGGCGAAAGCGCTTCTCACCGCCGCCGGCCACCCGGGCGGAATCGACCTCGAGCTCTGGCACTCCGCAGACCCGGCGTTTGCCCGGATCGCCCAGGCAATGCAGAGCGACTTGGCACAGGCCGGCATTCGTGTGAAGATCGTCCAGCGCGACGCGCCCTCGGTCCGCGAGGCGGCACGCAAGGGAAGCACTGATCTTCATCTCAAGGATTGGTACGCCGACTACCCCGACGCCGAGAATTTTCTGTATCCGCTGCTGCACAGCGCGAACAAGGGTGTCGGCGGCAACGAGTCGTTCTACCAGAATGCGCGATTCGACTCGCTCGTCGGCACGGCGCGCCGCGAGCAGCGCGATGCCAACCGCGCGGCGCTCTACAAGGAAGCGGACGCCCTCCAGTTCGCCGACGCGCCGATGCTGTATCTCTTCTTCTACAACGAGCTGTACGCGGTGCAGCCGTGGATCAGCGGCTTCAAGGCACCCCTGATTTTCACGGGACAGCGGTGGACGGACGTCTCTATCCGGTGACAACCGGGAATGATCCGCTTTCTCTTCCGCCGGATCGCGTTAGCGATCCCGACGCTGGGCGGCGTGCTCGTCGTCACCTTCCTGCTCCTCTACGTGGCGCCCGGCGACCCGGTCATGGCCATGGTCGGCGAGCGCAGCGACTCGGCGACGATCGCCCGGCTGCGGCAGGAGCTGCGTCTCGACGATCCGATCGCCGTCCAGTTCGGCCACTACGCCGGCGGCGTCATGCGCGGCGATCTCGGACGATCGTACATCACCGGCCGCGCCATTCGCGACGATATCGCCGAGCGTTTTCCGCGCACGCTCGAGCTCGCCGCGGCGGCGATGGCGCTGGCCGCGACGCTCGGTATCACGCTCGGCGTGCTCAGCGCGCGGCGGCCCGGCGGCTGGATCGATCGGCTGTCGTTGGGAGTAGCCTATCTCGGCATCTCCTTTCCGGTGTACTGGGTGGGACTGATCCTGATTTTCGTCTTCGCGATGCAGCTGCGATGGCTCCCGCCGAGCGGCGCGGGCGGACTGACGTTTCTCGTGCTCCCCGCGCTCGCGCTCGGGATGCGCAGTATCGCCTTCCTCGCGCGCATGACGCGCTCGGCGATGCTCGAGGTGCTGGGCAGCGACTACGTCCGCACGGCGCGCGCGAAAGGAGTGGGGGAGCGCGCGGTGCTCGTGCGGCACGCGCTGCGGAACGCGCTCATTCCCGTGATCACCGTGCTCGCGCTCGACTTCGGGTCGTATCTCACCGGAAGCATTCTGACGGAGCGCGTCTTTTCGTGGCCCGGCATCGGCCGCTACGTCGTCGACTCCATCGCCAAGCGCGACCTCCCGGCGATTCAGGGGACAGTACTCTTTCTCAGCGTGGTGTTCGTCGCCGTCAACCTGTTGGCCGACATCCTGTATGCCGTGAGCGATCCCCGCGTGTCGTACGATTAGCGATGATCGGTGATCGGTGTTCGGTGGCACCCGGATCTCGGTGTAAGCGGGCGCGTCCTTAGGGCGAGTTCCCCCGAACACCGAACACCGAACACCGAATACCGATCACCGATCATCGAGGATGACTAGCGCGCAGCGCTAGTCATCCTTTTGTCCAAAGACGGCCATGTTCGACGAATGCCCCGGTGTCACCTTCTTCTCGGGGTAGATCCAGTGCACGGCCTGGTTTACGGCCGTCGCCGCTTCGGCGAAACCCGTCGCGATGAGCTTGAGCTTGCCGGGATAGTTCGTCACGTCGCCCGCGGCGTAGATGCCCGGACGTCCCGTCTCCATCGTGCTGGAGACGGCGATCTCATCGTTCTCGATCGAGAGCCCCCAGTCGGCGATCGCCCCCATGTCGCTCACGAAGCCCAGCATGGGGAGAATCGCGTCGCAGTCGATGCGGTGCGTCTCCTTCGATTTGGTGTCGCGGAGCGTCACGCCGACGACGCGATCGTTTTCCCCGTGCACCTCATGCAACTCGTGAAAGGTGAGGAGCTTGGTCCGGCCCGCCGCGACGGCGCCGTTAACCGCCGCTACGGTCGCGTCGTGCGCCCGAAAGCGATCGCTGCGGTGAACCAACGTTAATGACGCCACCCGATCGGATAGTTGGTGCGCCCAGTCAAACGCGGAGTCCCCCCCGCCGATAATGAGAACATGGCGGCCGCGGAATTCCTCGGGATTCATCACGCGGTCGTGAATGCCGCGCCCGTACCAGGGCTCGGCGGCCTTTTGCGGGATGCGGCGAGGCGCGAAGGCGCCGATGCCGGCGGCGATGATGATGGAGCGCGTCGGAAAGCGGTCGGTTTCCGTCACGAGAGTGAAGCCGGCGTCATCCTGATCGAGGGTGACGACGCGTTGTCCGAAGTGCATTGGTGAGTGGAACTGTGTGGTCTGTTCTACGAGACCCTTGACCAGATCCTTGGCCAAGATCTTTGGAAAGCCGGCGACATCAAAGATGTATTTCTCGGGATAGAGCGCGGCGAGCTGGCCACCCGGCTCGGTGAGGGCATCCACCACCTGCGCGGTGACGCCACGCATGCCGGCGTAGAAGAGGGCGAAGAGGCCCGTCGGCCCCCCGCCGATGATCGTGATGTCGGTGGTCGGATGTTGCGTGTCGGACATGACGTGATGGGCGCTGTGGGTTGGCGCGGCAAGCGGCTCGGCGTACGACGACTCTCGCACGGATGGAACGGCGGATGGGAATGATAAACGCGGCAGATCACATTCTGGAGTATACCGGCGCCTTCCGCCTGCTGCGGAAGATCGCGACCGGCGGAATGGCGACCGTCTACGAGGCCGAGCACTTGGGCCCCGCGGGCTTTACGAAGCGCGTGGCGCTCAAGGTCATCCATCCGAGATACGCCCGTGAAGCCGACTGGAAGCGCCTGTTCATCGACGAGGCCAAGCTCAGCGCGAACTTGGTTCACGGCAACATCGTGCAGATCTATCAGCTCGGCGAGATGGAAGGACAGTTCTACATCGCGATGGAGTACATCCAGGGCCCGACGCTGCGCTCGATGATCGACCGGCACCACGACATGAAGCAGCCGATTCCCGTGACGATGGCCGCGTACATCGCGAGCCGCGTCTGCCGCGCACTCGACTTCGCCCACAACTTCCTCAGCCCCGACGGCGGCCGGCTCGACATCGTGCACCGTGACGTCAGCCCAGGCAACGTGATGGCGACGTGGGACGGCCACATCAAGCTCGCCGACTTCGGCATCGCCAAGGCGGCGACGTCGTTCGATCCGGTGGCGAAGCACGCGATGCTGATCGGCAAGAAGCACTACATGAGTCCCGAGCAGTGCCTCGCCCTCGACGCCGACGGCAAGAGCGACGTTTTCTCACTCGCCGTCGTGCTCTACGAGCTCCTGACGCTCGAGCCGCTATTCGCCGAGGACGTCACGATCCTCGCGATCGACGAGGTGACGCTCAAGCCGATTCCGAGCGTGCGTCTCGTGAATCCGGGCGTGCCGCCGGAGCTCGATGCGATCATTCTCGCCGCGCTCTCGCGCGATCCCGCGCACCGCCCGACCGCGGCGCAGATGGGACGCGCCCTCGACCAATGGGGCGAATCGCAGCGCGTCGTTGGCACGCCCGACCGGCTGCAGGAGCACCTCGCCGCCCTCTTCCCCGCGCTGCACCGCCGCGCCTCGATCCCCGCCGACGACGAGCAGCGGACCAGCTTCTCGAACTTCCGCGGCCTACGCCGGCGCGACAACCGCGGGCTGCTGTCGAGGATACTCGGGCGGTAGCGCGTGGATCGTGGATCGTGGATCG
>JBDUCS010000251.1:0-6255 GCA_040003335.1 Gemmatimonadaceae bacterium
GCGGACGACCTCGCCGAGCGGCTCGGCTGCACGCGCGACCACGAGGGACTCGTCGTGGTCGATGCGCGATATCACACCTCGGTCACGAACGTCTACGGCGCCGGCGACATCGTTCCGGGCCCGCACCTCGCGATCGCCGCGGCGAGCGATGGAGCCATCGCGGCATCGGCGATTCATGCCTCCCTCGTGCCCGACCAGCGGATGATCGAGTAGCGCAAACGTAAAAGGTGAACACGTAGGCGTCGCGTCGACATCTCGCGCCGAGCTTACGTCTTCACGCGTTACGTTTTCGGTGCGGCGTTACCAGCTCAGCGTCACCGTGCGCCGCTCTTTCTTTCGTATAAGCTCGACCTTCACCGAGTGATTTTCCGACCGCTCGAGCGCCGACTGCAGGGTGCGGATCGAGCGGAGCTCGGTGCCGTCGGCGCTGAGCAGCACATCGCCGCTACGGAGGCCGGCGCGCTCGGCGGGCGTGCCTGGTGACAGGCGCAAGACGAGAAGCCCGTGATCGGTGCCGAAGTACTCACCGAGGCCCTCCTGCATCGGCGTCAGCTCGGCGCCGGCGAGACCCTGCGGGCCCTCGACGCGATAGCTGTAGCCGAGCATCGGCGGCATGGCGGCCATCGGCGGAAGCGGCGCGCGCGGTGTTGGTGGAGCGACCATCGTCGCGCGTGGCGGCAGCATCGGCGGTTGGCCGGGCTGCGGCGGCATGGCGGGCATCGCCGTCGGCGCCTCGCGCAGAAACTCGAAATCGGGGCTCATGAAGAACACATCGGGGCGCCTCCCGACGACGACGAGGATCGTCCTCAGCTCGCCGGCGCGCCGCACCTTGAGCGCGACGCGCGCGCCCGGCTGCAGGAGCTTGTCGAGCGGCGCCGTTCCCTCGGTGACATCACGGCCGCCCATCGCGATCACGCGGTCCCCGGCGGAGACGCCGGCCTGCTCCGCCGGCGAGCCCGGCTCGACCGAGACGATGACGGGATACTGATCGTACTTCATCACGCGCTCGCCGCTCTTGTCCGTCATCACCACCGGCGCGCCCGAGAAGTAGACGCCTAGATATCCGCCGGTCTGCTGCCGGATCACGCGAAGCGTGCGCGCCTCGCCCTGCATCACGGGCGCCATCATCCGGTCCGGCAAGTCCTCGCGCATCGCACGCGCCATCTCCAGCGTCATCTTGCGCTGCGCCTCCAGCAGATCGCGCCGCAGCTTCGCCAGCTCCGCGCGCGCGGCGCGCGACGTGTCGTCGGCGATCGCGTTGCGCTGCGCCTCGAGCGCGAGGAGCGTGCGCTGCACCTCCCGCTGCGCCCGCTCGAGCGCCTCGCGCGTGTCCGATGTCGAGTCGCGCGTCCGTACGATCACGCGCTGCGCACCGAGCGGCCGAGCGGCGGCGAGCGCAGCCGCCAGTGCACATGCCAGTGCGCACGCCCGCGCGCCCGCCCGCGCGCACACCGAGAGAGAAGCTCGTCTCATGCTAGAATCCCGTCAGCTGCTGGCCGGTCGGGAGCGCGTTGCCGAGCTGCCGAAGGGCTACCTGCCGCGCGCTGATCGCCGACAGGTAGTACTGGTTGATCACCGGATCCTGCGGCGCTTCGTTTACCGCGGCGCGCGCCACGCCAGCCACCGCGTCGAGCGCGGCGAGCCGGGTGCGATAGATCTCCGGCTGGGGTGCGCCGTGCGTCGCGGTGTCCATGGTGGCGAGGTACGCGGCGGCGACCTGGTACTGGCGGTCGGCGGCCTCCAGCATCTTCCGCGCTTCGTCGGGCGACTTGAACACCGTCACGGCCGTGTCGCCTCGCAGGCTGGCGAACGACGCGTCGCCGCGCTGAGCCGTGCTCGCGCCGGTGGCGACGCCGTCGATATGCACGCTGCGCCGTCCGGCCAGCACCCCGCCGGCGACGAGCACGATCGCCGCCGCGGCCTGCGCCAGCGTGCGTGTGCGAGACGGCCAGTGCGAGTGTCCGATCGCGCCGTTCACGCCGTCGAAGACCTTCTCGTCGTTCATGCGTTGCGCCAGCGAGTCCCAGCTCGTGACCGGCGGCGAGACGACCGCCCGCGCATCGGCGGCGAGCGAGAGTAGCGCGCGGTGCGCCGAGAGCTCGCGCGCGCACGCCGCGCACTGCGCGAGGTGCGCGGACTCATCGGCCGCCGGCTCGCCATCGGCGAGCGCGGCCAGGCGCTCAGGATCGAGGTGTGACAGGTGTAGCATATCGGGTATCCTGTGCCGGCGAGTCATCCACCAAGTGCGCGAGCAGCCGGCGAAGCTTCGCGCGTGCCTTGAACAATTGAGACTTCGACGCGCCGGCCGTGATGCCCAGCTCGAGCGCGATGTCTTCGTGTGTGTAGCCTTCCACGTCGTGCAGCACGAACACCGTCCGCGCGCCTGGCGGAAGCTTGACCAGCGCCTCGTCGATCGACGCGGCGACGAACGTCCGGTCGATGTCGATGTGCACCACCGCGGTGTCATCCTCGATGTCCACCTCGATCTTCGCCAACCGCCGCACCTTCCGGAGCGCATTCAGCGTGCGATTCACCGCGATCCGGTGCGCCCACGTGCCGAACTGCGCGTCGCCGCGAAAGCCCGGAAGCGCCTTGAAGATCTGGATCCAGACGTCCTGCGCGATGTCGGCCGCGAGCTCGGCGTCACCGGACAGCCGCCGCACCACGGCGTCGATGTGCGGCGCGTACTGCGACCACAAGAGCCGCAGCGATCGCTCATCGCCCTGGATGGCGCGCCGGATGAGGAGGTGATCCGTTTCCATTCTTCGCTTGATCAGTCACATCTAACGAGGCCAGGGTTGCCCTGGCGAGCCATCGGCGATCAGCTGCCGGCTGTCGCCTATCCCCGTGGGCTCTTCCTCTTGCCGTTCCGGGACGATACTCCTAAATATGGCGAGCGAGCCGCGCGATGGCGCGGTCCGCATCCGCGGTTGGAACTTCCCGCCTGTTGGCCCAGTACCTTCTCCAGACGACGCTGCAAGACAATGGTCGGCGACCCGGCTCGGGGCTCGTTAGAGCGCCTGAGCATGCATCGTTCGCGCTCGTGTGCAACGAGGTGATTCCGTGCTGACAGTGCTGATGACCGCGCTTTCGTTCGGCGTGGGTGGAGGCGGATTGCCGGTCAAGTCACCGGCAGCCGTCGGCATGTCGGCGAAACGGCTGGCCGCGATCGATCGCGTCGTCACCCGCGGCATCAGCGCCGGCGGATATCCGGGCGCCGCAGTCGTCGTCGGTCGCAAGGGCGCCGCGGTCTGGCAGAAAGGCTTCGGCCACCTCGATTGGGATGTGAACGACGGCCGCGTCCGCGCCGACGAGACGATCTACGATCTGGCGTCGCTCACCAAAGTCGTCGGCACCACCACCGCGATCATGGTGCTGTACGACGAGGGGAAGGTCGACCTCGACGCGCCGGTCAGCCGCTACCTCCCGGACTTCATCGGCGAGAACAAAGACGCGGTCACGATTCGCCTGCTCCTCGAGCACCGCTCGGGACTGCCGGCCGACCGTGACCTGTGGCGCCTGCCGCACGATCCGCCGGCGACCAAGTCGTCAGTGCTCCAGACGCCGCTCGTCTGCAAGCCGGGCGACTGCTACATCTACTCCGACTTGGGCGCGATCACGCTCGGCATGATCGTCGAAGCGGTGAGCGGCGAAACGCTGGACCAGTTCCTCGATACGCGTATCTACAAGCCGCTCGGGATGAACAACACCTTCTTCCGTCCGGCCGACTCGCTCAAGTCACGGATCGCGCCGACCGAGGTCACGCCGCCGCGCGGCTATCCGCTGCGCGGCGAGGTGCACGACGAGAACTCCTACGCGTTGGGCGGCGTCGCGGGCCACGCGGGATTGTTCAGCACCGCGTCCGACCTGTCCATCTTCGCGCAGATGATGCTCAACGGCGGCGAGTACAACGGCACGCGCGTATTGAGCGATTCGGTCATCAAATACTTCACGCAGCGCGCCGCGGGGAGCCGCGCCCTCGGCTGGGCGATGGCGGATGGCCAGTGGGGCTCCGGTCGCCATTTGGGCGACCACGCGTACGGACACGTCGGCTACACCGGCACGTCGCTGTGGATCGATCCCGACGCGCAGATGTTCGTGGTGCTCCTCACCAACCGCGTGCACGCGGCTCGCGCGAAGCAGCCGGCGCGCGTGATCGCCGACGTCCGCGCCGACCTTGCGGACGCCGCATCGCTGGCGGTGATGGACCGCGGCGAGATCGAGGCGATGCCCGCCCACTTCCGGGCCGATCTCGCGCGGGGTTGGAATCGTCCGGAACGCCACCACCGCCGCAAGCATCTCAAGCACAGCACCAAGAGGTCGCACGGCAAGTCGGTCGCGTCCAAGGCGCACAAGGGGAAGAGCGCGCCGAAAGCCAAGGCCGGTCACGCTCCGGCGAAAACGCGCGCACACCGATAGGCCCGCGACGCATGACGCAGCGCCCGGCGAAGACCGCCGGGCGCTTTCTTGTAGCCGCACTTGCCCGCACCGGCGCACTCAGTGAGGTTGCATCATGAGCGACGAACAGAACGCGACGATGGCCGAGGCCGAGGCGGCGATCGCGAATGAGGCGCAGGCGGCGAGCGCGCCATCCGGCGGCGCGGTGAGCGAGGACCAGGTGAAAGCCGCGCTCCGAAAGGTGAAGGATCCCGAGCTCAATCTGAACATCCTCGACCTCGGCCTCATCTACGGCATCAACGCGCACGAGGGATCGGTGGCGATCGACATGACGCTCACGTCGCCCGGCTGCCCCTCCGGTCCCGAGATCATGACGAAGGCCGAGGAAGCCGTGCGTGCGATCCCCGGCGTCACCGACGTCGCGGTGAACCTCGTGTGGTCACCGTTCTGGACGCCGGACAAGATCGAGCCCCGCATTCGGTCCTACTTGGGGTTCTGAGCTCCTCTCGCGGTGATCGGTGTTCGGTATTCGGTGTTCGGGCGGGATCGGTTCAAAGGAATCCGGGCACCTAACGCCGGTGCTCCCCGATCGGTTTCCGGTGCTCGGTGGGCTAGCGGCATCGATCACCGATCACCGATCACCGATAAGGACTGAGCGCCGCCAGGAATTCCGTCCCCATCTCGTCGATCTGCCAACGGCGCAAGCCGTCGATCTCCGATAGCTCGGCGAGCGTACGCGGCTTCTTGCGCGCGATGAGCTCGAGGCGGTCGCGCGAGCAGAGGACGCCCGGATCCAGGTCGAGCCGGGTTGCCGCGGCGTCGCGGACGGCGCGCAGCTTGGAGACGTTGTCGTCGAAGTCGGGGTCGCGGTCCCACTTCGCGGCGCGCGGGAAGCGCGGCAGCTCGTCGTCGGGAACGGCGATGCCGCGCGCGACGGCGTCGAGAATCTCCGTCGATCGTCGCTCGAGGATCGCGCGCGGCATCCCGTTCACCGCGCCGAGCGCGGCCGCGGTGGCCGGCGCGCCGCGCGCGAGCTCGAGCAGCGGCTCGTTGCCGACGACGCGAAACGTCGCGCGGTCCATCGAGCGCGAGACGTCGTCGCGCCAGGCGACGAGCTCGCGCAACACCGCCAGCTCGCGGCGATTGAGGTCGCGCGCTCCCTTCATGCGCAGGAAGCCGTTGTCATCTTCGTCCGGGTCCCAGCGCGTGCTCTCCAGGCGCGTGAATTCCTCTTGCGCCCATCCCATGCGCCCCAGCCGTTCGAGCTCGGCGCGCATGCGGTCGCGGAGATCGAGCAGATGCTTCGTGTCGAGCATCGCGTAGTCGAGCATGCCCGGCGCGAGCGGGCGCATCGACCAATCGGCGCGCTGGAATTTCTTGTCGAGCTTGACGCCGAAGTATTTCTCGAGCAGCGCCGCGAGCCCGAAGCTCTTGATGCCCAGCAGCTGCGCCGCGACACGCGTGTCGAAGATCTTCGTGACCTTCCACCCGTAGTCCTGCCGCAGAAGCCGGAGATCGTAGTCGGCATCGTGGAAGATGACTTCGACCTCGGGCGATTCCATCAGCGCGGTCAGCTCGGCGGGCGGCGGCACGGCCAGCGGATCGACGACGGCGTCGACATCGCGCGTGCTGAGCTGCAACAGGTAGACTCGATCGACGAAGCGGTGGAAGCTCGCTCCCTCGGTGTCCACCGCGATCTCGCGCGCGCCGGCGACCTGCGCGCCCAACCGGGATGCACCGTCCGGCGTGTCGATGTACGAGACGATCGGGTTCGGCGGACGGCGCAGGGCATCGGTCATCGTCACGAAAGCTAACACGGTTCGACAGCGCCGAGCGTGACGGGCGGGGGTCGCCATG
>JBDUCS010000252.1:0-6245 GCA_040003335.1 Gemmatimonadaceae bacterium
TGCTGTCGCGCGACGCGAAGCTCGGCGGCGTGAAGGGCGAGCTGACGATGACGTTCACTGCGCTTGCCGGGTCGGAGCGGCTGATCACGGGTCGCTACCGTCTTCCGGTCGACGCGTCGCAGTGCCAGCAGGCGTGGGACACGATCGAGCGCGAGGTGGTCACGCGGCACGCGGGCCTTCGCACACTGCGCAGCAAGGACAGCTCGGTATCGGCGTGCGAAGCGGACGAGCTCGGCCGCTGGACGACCACCTTCCGCAACCCGGACACCGATGCCCTCGAGGTGTCGATGATGATGCGCCACGGCACCGACGGCCGCTTCTACGTGCTCGTCGACTACGTCGGGTTGCCATCGGCGAACCGCTAGTCGAGCCCGCTCGCGAAAGAGGCCCCGGCAAATCGCCGGGGCCTCTGTCGTGTTAGGGCCGTTCCACGATACAACCGTCGTTAGCTCCGCCCCGCGGTCTCGTGCCGGCTCCGCTTCTCCGCGTACAGCTCGACGTCGGCCTCTGACATCAGTTCTTCCAGCGACTTCGGCGACGCCGGATCGAACTTGGCGATGCCGATGCTGAGCGAGAGCTCGTACGTACGCAACGCCATCGCGTTGGCGATGGCGAGCCGCGAGCGAAGGCGCGCCAACACCGCTTCCTGCGTCTCGTCGGTCTTGTTCAGTACGAGCACGACGAACTCGTCGCCACCGATGCGCGCCAGCACGTCCGATTCGCGGAAGGTCGCCTTGAGCACATCGGCGGCGCGAACCAGCGCGGCGTCACCCTCGGCATGGCCGTAGTTGTCGTTCACCGACTTGAAGTCGTTCATGTCGATATAGAACAGGAGCGCCGGCGCCTTCTGGCGGCGCGCCACCTTGAGCTCCTGCTCGGCGAGCGTCATAAAGCCGCGCCGGTTGCAGAGGTGGGTCAGTTCGTCGTACAGCGACAGCGTGCGCAGCGTCGCTTCGGCCTGCTTGCGCTCGGTGATGTCGCGCATGATGGTCGAGAAGTATTCGACGCTGCCGTTCGGCGACTTGTGCGCGAGAATCACCTGCGAGACCGGCACCTCGCGCCCGTCGCGGCTGACGAGCGTGATCTCGCCGCTCCACGAGCCATCGCGCAACACCGTGCGAATCGCCTCGCCGAGCGCGACGTCGCGCCCCCAGTGCGGCTGGAGCGCGCCAATCGTGAAGTTGGCGCCGTGCTCGTCGTCGCCGATGCCGAGCATCCGGCGGCCGGCCCGGTTGAGATAGAGCACCTGTCCCTCGATCGTCCAGATCGCCACGAGATCCGGCGTCGCCTCGAGAATGGTCGTCAGTCGCTGCTGCGCCTCTTCGGCGCGCCGCCGGTCGGTGACGTCCTGGCCGAGGCTCGCCGTGCCGATCATTTGGCCGGCCGAGTTGCGGAGCACCGTGTTGTCCCACGAGAGCAGGCGGCGGTGGCCGTGGCGCGTGAGAATCTCGCTCTCGTAGTGCGCGAGGATGCCGCCGCGCGTCATCGCCTCGAACACCGTCGGCCCGATCTCGTTGCGCGCCGGTACGAACGTCTCGAACCAGTTGCGTCCAACGACTTCGTCGCGCGTCCAGCCGGTGAGCGCAAGGAGCGAGTCGTTGACGAACGTGACGTCGCCGTGCACGTCGAGGCAGACGGCAACGGAGCGCACCGTCTCGAGAATCTCGCGAAAACGCCGCTCGCTCTCACGCACCGACTGCTCGGCGCGCCGCCGCACCGTGACGTCGCGCAGTACGGTCTGGATGCGGCCATCGTCGAGCATCGACGCGCTCAACTCGACGAGAATGTCGGCGCCGTTCTTGGATCGCAGCGTCCGCTCGACGACGATCGAGCGCTTCGTCTGCAGATCGGCGAAACGGATCGGCTGCACCGCCTGCTCTTCCGGCGGCACGAAGTCCGACAGCGAGCGGCCGACCAACTCCCCGTGCGAGTAGCCGACAATCTCCGACACGCGCTGGTTGACGTCGACGATCACGCCATGGGCGTCTGCGAGCGCGATGCCGTCCGATGCCTGCTCGACCACCACGCGATACTTGCGCTCGCTCTCGCGCAACGCCTCCTCGGCCCGCTTGCGGTCAGTGATGTCGTGGCTGATGGCCAGCACCGTGTCGATCTCCCCCGTCGCCGCGCGCTCGGGCGCGAAGCGCGAGCGATAGACGCGGATGCCGTCCGGCGTCGGGAAATCGATCTCGACCGACACCTCGTCGCCTGTCTCGAAGACGCGGCGAATCGCCTCGTTCCAATGCAGCACGAGCGACGGCGACATGCCGGCATCGAGGTGCGTCTTGCCGATGAAGGCGCGCGGCGGCGACCCCGTCGCTTTTTCGATCGCCGGGTTCAGGTAGAGGCAGCGCATGTAGCGGTCGTAGCGGGCGATGACGTCGGGCGCGTTCTCGGCGAGCGCCTTGAACTCCTGTTCGCGGCGGTGGAGCGCCTGCTCGGCCTCGGTGCGCGCCGTGACGTCCTGGATTTGCGAGATGAAGTGGGTCGCCGCACCGGCGGCATCTCGCACGACGGAGACGTTCACGTGCGCCACGACGATGCGCCCGTCGCGATGCACATACCGCGTATCGAACTCGATCGTGGGCACGCGATCGTCGATCAGGTGCCGGATGCGCACCCCATCAGCGGCGCGGTCGTCCGGATGCGTGAAGTCGGCAAACGGCCGGCGCACCAGCTCCTGATCGTCGTAGCCGAGCATCTGGCTCAGTGCGGGGTTCACACGCATCCAGCGTCCTTCGAGCGCTGCGATCGCCACGCCAATCCCCGAATGCTCGAACGCGCTGCGGAATCGCTCCTCGCTCGCTTGGAGCGCCAGCCCGGTGCGCCGCCGCGTCGCGACGTCGCGGGCGATCGCGGCATAAGCGATCACGGCGACGAACAACGAGAGAACGACACCGGCAATAATCGTCGTGAGCGTTGCGTCGACGCTTGCCGCCTGCGCGAGCTCGCGCCGCGTCAACAGCCGATGCTCGTCCGCCGACATGCGCATCGCCACCGTGCGAATCGAATCGCTCGTGGCACGCCCGCGATCATCGCCGGCCAGGCGGATACCGGCGCGCGTGGCGACAGTGGGCGTGTCCAACGCGCCGTCGAGCATGGCCATCCGCGCCTTGACGAGCGCATCGAGCACGTCGAGCCGCGCTTGCTGGTCGGCATTGTCGCTCGTCAGGCGCCGGAGATCGCGAAGGTCGTCGCGGAGCTCGCGCGCCGCGGCGTGATACGGAGGGAGACGCGTTGCGTCGCCCGTGATGAGAAATTCCCGCTGCGACGCCTCGGCCTGCTCGAGCCGCGCGCGCGCATCGCCCAGCGTTTCGATCACGCGATGCGTGTGCGAGACCCGCTCCGCGCTCGCGATGAAGGTGCCGGTGCTGCGATACGCGACCAGGCTGACGCTGGCGAACACCAGAAGTCCACCGGCGAGCCCGAGGCTGGCCTTTTGATTGATGGAGATGGAAGATGTCGTCGGCATCGGTCGCCCGTGCAGCGTCGCGCATGTGGCGAGGGCCCGGGGCACCAGGGTGGCGCGCCGGGCGAACTACACCTGAGGACGATTCGACCGGCGCACTGTCACCCTGGCGCGCCGCGCGGTGACGCCGCGTTCAGGCCGCGGCGAATTCCGCCGTGGCGTCGACACGCTGGGCATTAGCGCCGAGCAGGGCGACATAGGTGGCGAGATGCTGCGCTGCGCGAGACCGCCAGCTCCAGTCTTCGGGCACAGTCGTCATGCGATCCGGAGTGCGCGCGCCGCTCAGCGTCTCGATCGGCCGGCTGGCGAGCGCGCGCGGATTGCGCGCGGGGAATAGCGCGCCGGCGCGTGCGCGCCGCACTAGCTCGACGTGCGCCGGAATATCGCCGCACAACACGGGGGCGCCCATGAGGAGCGCTTCAGCGACGGGAAAGCCGAACGCCTCGAGCGTGCTGCACGAAATGGAGATGCGCGACGCGGCCGAGCGAACGAGATACTCCGCGCGCGGCATCGTGCCGGACACCGTAACGCGATCGCCGATGCCCAGTCACTCGGCGAGCTGTCGCAGCTCCGCGCGCCGCCACGCCGGCTCGCAGCCGCCGATCTCGCGCGTCGTGTTTCCGCCGGCGCCACGGCGCACGACTTCGGCGAAGGCGCGCAGCGCCGTCGGCGCGTTCTTCCGCGTGCCCAGGCCGCCCATCACGTAACACGCGATCGACGTTCCCGACCCAGCGCAGGCCCCCAGCATCGACACCGTTCGGAATGGTGGTGACCGGCAGCGCCACGCGGGCGACGACTTCGCTCGCGATGTCCGTCGACACCCCAACGGCCACCAGCGCCGCGGGAGAGGCGTAGCGGCGCCACGTCGCGCGGGCCGACGCGCGTTCCGTTCGCACTGCGAAAGTGTCGCAGGTCTTGAAAGTAGAGCACCGATCGCCGATCGCGCGGCGACAACGCGTCCGGGGCAAACATCACGTCGAACCGGTTCGGGTCGGCCGCGCGCGGCACTTCACGCGTGAGATGCGTAACCCCAATCGGAATCACGGAGCCGTAGAGGCGTTACGCCATCGGGCAGCAACGCGGCATCGAAGTCGCTCGTGATAGTAACGAGCACTTCGCCGACACGCGGATCGTCGGGCCACGCAGCGGTTAACCCCGCACAGACGTGCAGGCCCGCGGGCGTCTTGACGGAGCGAGCGTCGAACAAGATTCGCATGCAGTTCGAGGTGAGAGTCGGTACGGTGGCTGCGCGAGAGCCGCCCCATGTCCGTCTGAGTATCGGCCGTCGCGTGGCGAAGGCGGCGGCGCGCATGCGCTGCACGTCGCGCGCCCGGTTCGCGCACGTTGGACACATATAACGCGAACACGCCGTGCATTGCACCGTGGTGACGCTACGAAACAACTCTCCCCTTCCGCCGTGGTGTGGCATCAGAAGAATCCGCCCTTGCCCCGCTGCGACGCCTCGCCCTACACTGCACGCCGAGTCATCTGTTCCGCCGCACGCCGGGCGACCCTCTCGTGCGCCGGCGCCACGCGGTTTCGGGCTGCTCCACGCTTCCGGAGAGTCGAATTGCAAACCCGCGCCGCAATTGCGTCCATCGCGCTGGTCGGTGTGAGCAGCTCCCCGTGCCCCGCGTCGCAGAGCGCCTCCGCCGGCACTCCGACGGCACCGACCGCGAACGCCATCGGCACGATCGAGATCCAGAGCTCGACGTGGCGGCAGATGCAAGTCGACGTCGGCTACGAGCTGAGCGGCCCGCCCCGCCGGGCGACGATCGCCGCGCGCTGGATGCGGAAGAACGGCCGCGCGCTCGCGTTCACGCCGGTGTCGGCGACGATCGCGCCTGGCGCGCGGCGCGTCACGCTCGGGACGGTGTATCGCGGCGTGCTCCCACCGCCGAACGAGATCATCATGCACGTCGAGATGCGCGGGCCAAGCGGTGCGCCGCTGGTGCAGTACGACTGCGATCTCGCGCTCGTGAACGCCGCCGGCAAGCTCGCCTGGGGCGGCGATGTCGCCGCGGGCCGGCCTGTCCGTTGGAAGAATCGGAAGTGCGCGAAGAAATAGCGCTGACAGCCGATCACATTCTCCAACCCAAGGTGATCGGGATGAATCGCGCCCAGTTGCGCGTTGGGCGGAAGGTGATGTGGTGGCGCCCCTCCAAGAAGCCGTGCGAGAGAATGGTGACGCCGATGCCCACGTCGACGCCGACGACCACCTGCGTCCGATACGGATCGATCGAGTCGTGCGCGGTGAGCCAGGTGCCGCTGACCGCGTAGGTCCCGGCGCCGGCGAGGAGATAGAGATGGTCATCGGCAAGGGGCGGCGCGTACGTCGCGCCGGCGGAGACGCCGAGGATGTTGCCGCGTCGCGACTCCTTGGGGTGGCCGCGAAACGCCTGCGATACGAACGACGCCTCGGTGACGCCGCCGCGCAGTGCCCAACGCGGCGCGATCTCGTGGCGCACGTCGACCAACGCGTGCGGCCCTTCACCATACGTGTCGCTCCAGTCGCCGCCGGAGGGAAAGGTCCAGCCGGCGCCGAGCCACACGGTGGTGGGCCGGCTCGATTGCGCAGCCGCGGCGAGCGGCGCGAGGAGCGTGGCCATGAGAACGAGGAGACGCATGGGCGTCGGATACCGGGTCGAGGTGACAGAATTCTACACCGGCATCCGATCGCGCACACGTCGCGGTCAGGCGCGACGCCGATGCGTTGCGTGCCCGTGCTTGCCCGCCTTCCGCGACGCCCGATTCGCGTCGAAAATTCGCTGGTGCT
>JBDUCS010000021.1:0-20924 GCA_040003335.1 Gemmatimonadaceae bacterium
TGGTTCGGCAATACGTCCACAACGCGTACTTCCCGCCGGCGGTGGCCGCGGCGGTGGATGAGGAGGAGTACGCGGAGCGCTAGGTTCGTTTTTCGCCATTTGTTTTCCGCCTTAGCGGAGGTACCGCTCCGCGGCTCGCGCCATCTCTTCGTTCTTCTCCGCGCGCGCTCGCTTGAGGATGTGGCGCACGTACGACTTGAGCCGCTCCTCGCCCCAGTAGTAGCCGGTCGCCTGTTCGGCGCTCCCCGTCTCACCATCGGCCGCGGCCTCGATCATCGCCAGCGCGGCGGCCTCGTCGTACCGGGGGTCGTCCCGCGGTGGGAGCGTGAATCGGCGGCCCGATCCGCCCCAGCCTTCTGCGTCCTCGTTCACGAAGGCTCGAGACACTCCTACCTCACTGTGTATGGCGGCGCACGCTCCGCTCGATGCGCGCTTCGCGATGACGATCGATGACGCCGCGCCGTGCCGGTGTGACGCGCTCGCGACAGCCTACTCAATATCGCAAGAATCGCGTCGCCTGCTCCGCGCGCTATGACGCGAGTGTGACGCGGCGCGCGAAGATTTCGTACTGTCCGCGTTCGTACGGTGACGGTTGCACGTGCACCGCGCACCATGTTGCCCCCGCGTCGCTCGGCGCAACTCGGCGCTGCGGCGAGTAAGACCGTTCAACGTGGAGGTAGTCATGGAACAGTCACATGGATCGGGGCTCGCCGAGCTGTCGCCGGCGGAGGCAGGCGCCATCAATGGCGGAGAGATGGGCCCCGGGTGCGGCGGTGGCAACAGCTCGTATTGCTTCGGAAAGAGCGTTGGAGCGTTCCTCGCCTACGTGTTCGTATCTCCGGACGACAGTCTCTGGGGGATCGGCTCCCGAGCCGGGGAGTACCTCGCCCGCTGACAACAACGAGCTGAAGTCGCGGCGTACGCCGCACAATTCGGCTCCAACCATTGGGAGAATCTACATGCATTCCGCAAATCCTCATCTCGCCGTCATCCCCCTGCGTGATTCCGAGTTGATGTCAATTCACGGCGGCGATCTGCCCGACGCGCTCAAATGGATAAAGAACATTGGGTGGATAGGGCTCGCCAGCTGGGCGGCCAGCAACTGGAAGGACATCGAGGCGGGATATCAGAGCGTCAGCTCCGACAAGTTGTAAAACACTCTCCAACGTCGAGGATTTCGAACATGACTTCCACATCTGAGATTGCCGCCGCCGCGTTGACGGCCGACGAGCTGGTCGCCATTAACGGTGGCGACGCCCCTCCGTGCGGCAGCGACGGCAGCCAGTCGCTGGGCTTTCGCGTCGGGCAAGCGCTCTCCCACCTCGGGGAGTTCATGGCCGGTGTCTGGCAAGGACTAAGCGATCCGACACCCTGCCGTTAACGTCGAGTTTGTACCCTCTTCCAGTCACTCACCGGGAGCATCGATGTCAGCCGACGCCATCCTCACGAAAGTCAACCGCTGGTTCAACTCGCGCTCCAAAGCGCAGACCGCCCTGCTGGTCATTGTCGCCGGCATGTTGGTCTGGTTTCTCCGCAATCCGTCGGGCGTCATTGCCGACCTGAAACAGGGTTACGAGTCGGTGCACCACAATGCTGACATTGATGCTCGCTAGTACGTCTCCGGTCGAGAGCACGGTACTGTTCCGCGCACGATCGTGACGCCGAGCCTCCTCCCCGTCGAAAGCGCGGCGGACACCGTCGAAGGCCTCCTCGCGTCCCATCAGACGCGAGGTCGGGCTCTGTATGCGGTAGTACTCGCGTGCGTCGCCGGCTCACTAGCCGCGCTCCCATTTGTCACCGTGGGCGTTTCAATCGCTGCCAGCGGCATCGTGCGGCCTGTGCTCGAGAAGCACGAGCTCCGCACCCGCATCGGCGGCGTCGTTTCCCGGCTGCACGTCCGCGAAGGCCAATCGGTTGCGTCCGGTGACACCGTCCTCGTACTTCGCGCCCCGGCACTCGACGACCGTACTGCACTTCTGCGCGTGCAGCTCGGCGATCGCGTCGCCGAGCTCCGCGACCTCGAGCTACTGATACAAGCGCGAGGATTTTCGTCCGCCGCATCAGAATGGCCGCGCACGCCGCGCTATCGCCGCGAGCATGCACAACTGGCAGCAGAGTCTCGCACGAGCGCGGTCGCTATCACTCGAGCGACAGCCAACCTGCGGCGCGCGCGCGAGCTGCGCGCCAAGGGATTCGTCGCGCCGGCGGAGCTCGAGGAGAACGAGCTCACGCTCGCACAGGCTCGTGCGGACGCGGAACTCGGCCGCGAACGCCACCTGGTCGAGTGGCAGGCCGCGCTCGCGGCCGCGCGCGATGATGTCGCTCGATTCGGATCGCAGATCGCGCAGACCGAGATCGAGCGGAACGCGTACTCGCTGATCGCGCCGGTCGCCGGTACTATCGAGCAGCTCGGCGCCGTTTCGCCCGAGAGTTTCGTCCAAAGCGGTGATGTCATCGGCGTCGTCTCGCCGGCCACGACGCTCGTGGCTGAAGTGTGGGTGACATCGCGCGACATCGGCCGGTTGCGGGTCGGGATGTTCGCACGAGTGCTCGTCGACGCCTTCGACTACGCCGAGTGGGGAACCATTCCCGCGCACGTCGCTGAGATCGCGACCGACTATCAGCTCGTGAGCCAGCAGCCAGCATTTCGCGTTCGGCTATCGCTCGATCGCACCAGCCTCATACTCAGGAACGGCGCCCGCGGCTCGCTCAGGAAAGGAATGACGCTGCGCGCCAGGATGCAGATCGCCCGGCGGTCGCTATTCCATTTACTGACCGACGACGCTTCCGACTGGATGGAACCGCTCGGCGTTTCACGCCGAACGGAGGCGCCATGAGGCGCATTCCGCGCATTCGGCAGCGCGACATCACGGACTGCGGTGCGGCGTGCCTCGCGTCTGTCGCCCGGTACTACGGGCGGGCGATCCCCGTCGCCCGTTTGCGGCAACTCGCCTCGACCGACCGTCACGGAACCAACGTGCTCGGCCTCATTCGCGCCGCCGAGCGTATCGGCTTCACCGCGAAGGGCTTTCGCGGAAGCGGGGAAACGCTTGCCCAGCTCCCGACGCCAGCGATCGTCCACCTCGTGCTGCGCGGCGGGCTTCTCCACTACGTGGTCCTCTATCGGATTCGACGGCGCCACGTCGTCATCATGGATCCCGCACAAGGACGAGTGCGGCGTCTCCCCCTAGCGGAATTCGCCACGCAATGGAGCGGCGTGCTCGTGCTCCTTACCCCGACCGCACGGCTCGAGCGCGGTAACGATGCGCCGTCGCCCGTCGCCCGGCTGTGGCGACTCCTTCAGCCGCACCGGAGCGTGATGATGCAGGCGCTGGTCGGCGCTGTCGCTTACACGCTTCTCGGCCTCTCGACATCGGTCTTCGTGCAGAAGATCGTCGACCACGTGCTCGTCGATGGCAACCGTGAGCTTCTGAATGTCATGGGAATCGCGATGGTCGCGATCCTGACCGCGCAGGCACTTGTCGGCGCGCTCAAGAGCGTCCTCGCGCTCCGCACGGGCCAATGCATAGATGCCCAGCTCATCCTGGGCTACTACGAGCACCTCCTCGCGCTCCCCCAACAGTTCTTCGATTCCATGCGGGTCGGCGAGATCATCTCTCGAGTCAATGATGCGGTAAAGATTCGCTCGTTCATCAACGAAACCGCGCTCGGCCTCGTCGTAAACGTGCTGGTGCTCGTATTCTCGATCACGCTCATGTTCTGCTTCGCACCCGGCCTCGCGCTCGGCGTGCTCGCACTTTTTCCGCTGTATGGCGCCGTCTTCGCCGCCGCGAATGCCATCAATCGACGACGGCAGCGCATGCTGATGGAAGCATCGGCTGAACTCGAGAGCCAACTCGTGGAGTCCATTGGCGCGGTGACGACGATTCGGCGCTTCAACCTTGGCACGTTCGCGCTGCGAAAAACCGAGACCCGCGTCGTCCGGCTCTTGCGCATCGTCTACGGCTCCGCGCTCTCCGCCATCGCGCAGGGAACCGCAACTGAAGTTCTCTCCCGACTTGCGTCGATTGCGCTCCTCTGGGCAGGCGCAGGGCTGGTGCTCGACCGCGCGCTCACTCCGGGACAGCTCATGTCCTGCTACGCGCTCCTCGGTTACCTAACCGGGCCGCTGACTGCACTCGTTGCCATGAATCGCACCGCGCAGGACGCCATGATCGCCGCCGACCGCTTGTTCGAGATCATCGACGTCGAGCGGGTCAAGATCGACGATGGAATGCGTCTCGATCGAGGTGCGGCGGGCAACGTCCGCTTCCGCGGCGTGCATTTCCAATACGGTACGCGCGCCGACATTTTTCACGGACTGGACTTCGTCGCCGAACGAGGCATGACGACGGCCATCGTCGGAGAGAGTGGAAGCGGGAAGAGCACGATTGCCGCGCTGCTGCAGCGTCTTCACGCCGTGAACGCCGGCGCGGTCAGCATCGGCGACTACGACGTCCGGCAGATCTCGATCGAAAGCCTCTGCGAAACCATCGGCGTCGTCCCGCAGCACATCGATCTTTTCGCCGCAACCGTGGCCGACAACATCGCTGTCGGCGAGGCCGAGCCAGACATGCGTCGCGTGATCGACATCGCGCGCGCGATCGGGATCGCCGATGTCATCGAAGCCATGCCCGACGGCTACGCCACCATGCTCGGCGAACGCGGCGCGACTCTCTCAGGCGGACAGCGCCAGCGCCTGGCGATCGCGCGAGCGCTGTATCGCGATCCGCAAATTCTGGTGCTCGATGAGGCAACAGCCGCGCTCGATGCCATCGCGGAGCAACACGTGCAGCGAGTGTTGGCCCGACTCCGGGAGGACGGAAAAACCGTCATCATGATCGCGCACCGCCTCAGCACCGTAATGCGCGCCGACAAGATCGTGCTAATCGCCGATGGCCGAGCGGTCGAGGAGGGAACACATCAGCAGTTGTTGGCGCACCGCGGACTGTACCACCGCCTTTGGCACGCTCAGTTTCCTTCGCTCGCCGCGGCCGAGCTCGGCGAAGCAAAGCGCTCGGCGTAGCCCCTACTCCACTTCCTCCAATCCCGTCACCGCCGGTCCGTTCAGCACTTTCCCCATCGGATCGAATCGCGAGCCGTGACAGGGACAGTCCCACGACGACTCGGTCGAATTCCAGTGCACGATGCACTTGAGATGCGTGCACTTTGCGCTGCGTTTGTGCAACGCTCCCGCCTCGTCGCGAAAGACCGCGAGAATTTGGCGGCCCTCGCGGATCACCGCGCCGGAGCCCGACGGAATCTCGTCTTCCGATCCCACGTCGCTCGGATGCACGTAGTCCTTCGCGTACTGCAGCGCGACGTTGATGTTCTCCTTCGCGAGATCCTTGACCGAGGATCGGCTCACCATGCCGCGATTGGGATCGTATAGCGTCGTCCACGGGTTCGACCGCTTCTGGATCAAGTCCGTGAGCAGGATGCCGGCGATCGTGCCGTGCGTCATCCCGTTCCCCGAGTCGCCGGTGCAGATGTAGACGTTGGGATTGTCGCCCGGGTTATGTCCGATCATCGCCATGCCGTCGGCGGGCTCGAGCACCTGCCCGGACCATCGATACCGGGTTTCGCCGGCTATCCGGAAATGCGTCCGCGTCCATTGCTCGATCGCGTCGAATCGCGTTTCGGCGTCGTCCGCTTGGCCCGTCTTGTGATCTTCACCGCCCACGATCAGCACGCCTGCGCCGTCCAGATCGCGGTACGTCCGGATGTAGTGATAGGGATCGCCCGTGTCCCAGAGGAGCAGGTGGGGCAACGAGTCGGCAGGAACGCGGAAGCCGACGACGAAGGTGCGATAGGGTGCCTGCTTCACGTGTGTGACGTACATGTCGGTGATCGGCGAGTTGGTGGCGACTACGCACGCCTTCGCCTTGACTTTCATTTTCCCGCCGTCCCCGATCGCGACAGTTATCACTCGCTTTCCCGTCACTGACGTGACATGCGCGCCGGTGAAGATACGCCCACCGTCACGCTCTATCGCCTTTGCCAGCCCGCCTAGGTACTTGAGCGGATGAAATTGTCCCTGCCGCGGGAAGACGAGGCACGGCCCGCTGTCGAACGCAGCGATCGGAGCACGCCCAACCAGCCGTACATCGGCGAGTCCCGCGCGGTGACACGCCTCGAGCTCCCTCTCCAACGTGTCCCGGACGTCCCCCTCGGCGAGAAACAGATAGCCGTCGACGCGCTCGAAATCGCACTCGATCGATTCCTCACGCACGATAGTCTCGATCTGGTTCACCGCCTCCGAATGGCTCTCGGCCGCCAAGCGCGCCCCGAGCTCACCGTGCATCCGTTCGAGCCGGTAGTAGCGATCGTCGAGCGCGGCCGTCAGGTGTGCGGTGGTGTGCGCCGTCTCGCCCCCGCCGATCTCACCGTCGTCGAGCACGACGACCTTTTTCCCGGCCTTGCCGAGTAGGTAGGCCGTCGTCATCCCCGCGATCCCGGCGCCGACGACGCACACATCGGCCTTCTGATCTCGCGTCAGCTGGCGCCTCGCCGGCGTCTCATCTGTCGCCGTCCACAGCGACACAGTGCCCTTGTCATCGTCCATGGTCTGCCCTCCCGCCGTCGCGAAAGGCAGAGGATGTGCCACTCCTTTCGGTGATCTGTGTTCGCTGATCAATGTTCGGGTCAGGGAATCGGTGATCGATGGCCGACCACCGAACATCCATCACTGCGCTCGTTGCGGCGCGCGGCAGCGTTGGACAAGTTGCGTCCCATGTCTTACGTCGACGACAACCTCGTGCCGGGCGAGCGCGTGACCTATCGCGCGCATCTTCACTGGAAGACTTACATGCACGCGGTGCCATTCGTGGTGCTGGCGATCGTCGCCGCCACGCTCGGCACCATGGTCGAAGACCGGTCGGCGCACCTCGCCATGCTCTGGGCCGCCGTGGCCAGCGCCGTCGCGGCCGGCGCCCTGTTTCTCGTCGCGTGGGTCAAGTCCCGGTCGTACGAATTCGCCGTCACCGACAAGCGCGTCATCATCAAGACCGGAATGTTCAACCGGCGAACGATGGAGACGCTGCTCACAAAGGTCGAGAACATCAGCGTCGACCAGAAGCTCTGGGGACGCCTGCTCGGTTACGGCACCATCCGCGTCACCGGCACCGGTGGCACGACCGAGCCGTTCGCCGACATCGCCAATCCGCTGGAGTTCCGAAAGCACGTGCAGGCGCAGACGATCTCGTACGAGGAGCGCCGGGATACGGTGCACGATGCGCCGCCGGCCGCGGCCTTGACGCTCCTGGCGCGCGACGAACGCGAATGTCCGTACTGTGCGGAACGGATCTTGGCGAAGGCAAGAGTCTGCCGCTTCTGCAATCGAGAGATTACGCCGGCGTAGTTGGTCCGCCGCACATGAGCGCCTACCGGGGCGACAGCATTGCGGACCCATTTCGACCTCATCGCACGATTCCGTCGCGACGGCGCGAACCATGCTCCATAGTTTTTAATTGCTCGCGTTTGGACGGAAAAGACCACCGGAACGATGTTTCGTTAGTCGAACGAGCGTTTACATCGGAACTCGCCGGAGCTAAGCTTCGTTAGGTGGGTACGCTTTGGCGCGCGGCGATGTTACCTTTTCCTGGTCTGGCGACCCCGCTCAACGTACCGGCTCGCGGATTAAGCGAGTTCAGGGGCTCAGCGCAACGTTCTGCTCGATCGGCTGTACGACAGGGAAGCCGCCCGATGCGCTTGGCTCTCGAATACCGGATGCTCGATAAAAGGATTACGCCCATGGCAACCACAACGACCCGGCGCGGCCGGCGTCCTGCCCGTACGGCGGCCGACGACACCGCGCGTAACGATCTGCTCGACCTCTACATCGCCGAGCTCAGCCAGGCGCCCATGCGCGCCTCCGGCGAGCAAAAGGCGCTGGCGCGTCGCATGCGCGACTCGACGCTCAGCGCGGCGGAGCGCGAGCGCTGCCGCGAGGAGCTCATCTCCTCCAATCTGCGCTTCGCGTTCTCGATCGCGAAACAGTTCCAGCATCGCGGCCTCCCGCTCGAAGATCTGGTGAGCGAAGCCAATGCGGGACTTTGCCACGCGGCCGACAAGTACGATCCCGACGTCGGCGTCAACTTCATCAGCTACGCCGTGTGGTGGATCCGCCAGGCGATCTTCTCGGCGATCACGAAGACGAGCCGTTCGGTGCGCGTGCCGCTCAACCGCGCGGCCGACCTGACGCGCGTATCGCGCGCGCAGGCCGTGCTCCGCGAGAAACTCCATCGCGAGCCGACCCGTGAAGAGATCGCCAAGGTCGCCGAGCTGAGCGAGGAAGTCGTCGACACGCTGATGGGACTGATGGCCGCCGAGCGTTCGCTCGACGAGCCGATCGGCGACGGCGGCGAGACGTTCGGCAATCTTCTCGTCGGCGACATGGACGAGAGCGAGGACGCCGTGACGGCCGATCTCGAGGAGCAGTCGCGCCGCGAGTCGATCATGCGCGCACTCGAGCCACTTCCGGCCCGCGATCGCAAGATCGTGATTTTGTACTACGGCCTCGAGTCGGGCGAGTCGATGACGCTGGAAGAGATCGCGCAAGTGTTCGGCGTCACGCGTGAGCGCATCCGCCAGATCCGCGACCGCGCGGTGAAGGCGTTGCGCGAGAACGGCGCCGCCGATCATCTCAAGACGGAGCGCGCCGCCTAGGCCGGCGGTACTCGGGCCTCGACACTCGGCTATCGGTACATCGGGCGACCACGCGAGCACTTCGCGCGGTCGCCCGATTTTTTCTGGCGATGGCAGCGGCCATGCCCTATTGCCGAGCGCCGAGTGCCGCCCATCTTGGTCGCCCATGACTCCACGCCGACGCTCGAACGTTCCTCCGCGGCCGCGGCTCACCCTGCGTGTCGGCGTCACCGGACATGGAATGGACCGGCTGGCGGGTCTCGAAGCGCCGGTCATCACCAATGCTACGCGAGTGCTCCGCGCCGTGCAGTCGATCCTCGACGAGTTGAGCCATTCGCTCGGCGAAGTCTACCATGACGACGGGTGCCAGCTCCGGTTGATTTCGCCGCTCGCCGACGGCGCGGATAGTCTCGTCGCCGAGGCGGCGCTCGAGCTCGGCTATCGCCTGCACGTGCCGATGCCCAGCGTCGCCGACGGCGTTCGCGTCACGATGCCCGATGCGGTGTCGCTCGCCCGCTTCGAGCGGCTGCTCGCCGCCGCGAAGAACGACGGCGCTGTAATGGAGTTTGACGGCTCGGCGCCGCCAGAGCACGACGATTTCGGCGTCGTCGGCAATGCGATGATCGACCAGAGCGATCTGATCATCGCCGTCTGGAATGGACATCACGCCAAGGGCCGGGTCGGAACGGGTGCCGTCGTCGCGAGCGCGCTGCACCGCGGCCTCCCCGTGGTCTGGATCTCGTCTCACGATCCGTCGCGGATCGAGCTGCTCACGATGCGCGATGGCGCGGTCGCGAAGCAGCGCGGACTCGACGGATTGCGCGCGACTCTTGTGCCGATCATCACTCCGCCGCCCGTTCCGAAGGGCCCCCATCACGACGCGCGCGCGGCGTACGTGCGTGAGAAGGAGGTGCGCGGCTGGCGCGGTATAGGGTGGTCGTTGTTCGCCTGGCTCGTGACGGGTAAAACGCCGCGCTGGCCCGCGTTGCCGCCCGACTACGTCGCCGCGACGCGTGACGACTGGCGCAAAGGTTGGAAGCGCGCCGGCGTCCCGGAGTCGGTCGTGCGGCACGTCGAGGCGACGGCACTCCCGCACTATGCGTGGGCGGACAATCTCGCGACCTACTATGCCAACCGATATCGCAGCGCGTTCGTCACGACGTTCTTGATGGCGCCCCTCGCCGTGCTCTTCGCGTTTCTCGGCTACGTCTGCGAATCGTCCGAACGGAGCTGCCCCAACCTCGGCGTCGCCGCCGCCACGGCGCATCACGTGTACGGCGCGCTCGAGCTGGCGGCGCTGATCATCATCTGCGTCGTGATCCTGCGCGGATGGAGTCAGCACTGGCACGGCAAGTGGATCGCCTACCGCGCGCTCGCCGAGCGGCTGCGGCAGCTCGTCTTTCTCCTCCCGCTCGGACGATCCGCACCCACGGGGCCCGCTGCGCCGGGCGCGGGTGGGGAAGGGTGGGTCGAATGGCTCTACCGCGCGGTCGTCCGCGAGGCCGGCCTCGCATCGGCGACGCTCGAGCCGGAGTACCTCGCGCACTGCCGCGCGCTCCTAGCCGATTGCGAATTGGACGGGCAGGTGGGGTATCAGGAGTCGACGGCCCATCGGATGCATCACATGCACTACCGGCTCAACTCACTTGGCACCTCCTTCTTCGGCGTCGCGCTGCTTTGTGCCCTCGTCGAGTTGTTTCACGCGGATTGGTGGATCACGATGATCGCGGTCGCGCTGCCGGCGCTTGGCGCCGCGCTGCACGGCATCGAGGGCCAGGGCGATTTCCACGGAGCCGAGCAACGATCGCTGGGGATGGCGGCGACGCTGAAGGCGCTGCTCGACGAGGTGCGCGCGATGCGCGAGCCGACGAGCGCGACGATCGGCGACATCGCCGAGCGCGCAGCGCGCGCGATCGACGACGAGCGCGACGATTGGCGCGCGGCAGCGAATCGGAAGCCGTTGATCTTTCCGGCGTAGCGCGTCGTCAGCCGTTGGCGGCAACCGCCGGCCATTTAGCGGACCACCGGCTCTATATCCGCACCGCGTTCCTCTTCAAGCCGAGTGTCGTCGTGATCGCCGTGCCGCTCCTCCTCGGTCACGCGGCGCGGCTGCGCGACCTCGTCTACCATGATGAGCAGCTCGATTCGCATACCGCCGAGATGGCGGGGATGGCGCCCGAACGCGAGGTGGTGCTCCGCGTCGTTCGCGCGGACGGCGAGTAGGGAACGATCCTCGCGTCGCGTCGTACCACCAAGGTCGCCCCGTGGACGGACCGCATGCGAACGCACAGCGCGCTGCTCACCCTCGCTTCGTCATTCATCGTCGTGTCGTGTGCCACCGGCTGCGGCGCGCCGCGTCTCGCGGGCTGGAGCGGCGACGACCGCGAGATGCCGCTCGAGCAGCAGGCGCGACACGTCGTGAACCGTCTCACGTACGGCGCGCGGCCGGGCGACTATCGCCGCGTCGCCGCTATTGGCGTGGACCGATGGATGGCCGAGCAGCTGCAGCCGGAGCGCATTCCGGAAGACACGGCGATCGCGCGCGTGCTCGCCGGATTCGAGACGCAGCAGAAGACCACCGCACAGCTGATCGCCGACTATCCGCCGCCGGAAGAGCTCGACCGGCAACTGCGCGATGCGCGCAAGAAGATGGGGGACACGGGCGCGTTCGTGATGTCGGCGGACGACAGCGCGCGCCGCAAGCAATCCGCCGACCGCGCGAACGCCCTCGGAAATCAAGTGCTGACGGCGAAGATCGCGCGCGCACAGGGCTCGCGCCGGCAATTGCTCGAGGTGATGACGGACTTCTGGGAGAACCACTTCTCGACCTTCATCGGGAAGAGCCCGGCGCGGTACGCGATCGTGCAGTACGAGAACGACGTGATCCGCCCGCGCGCGCTCGGCAAATTTCGCGACCTTCTCGGCGCCGTCGCGAAGAGCCCGATGATGCTCTTCTACCTCGACAACTGGCAGAGCGCGGCGGACAACCAGCACGCGAGCTCGGCGCAGTGGGGCGATCTGCAAAAGGCGCGCAGCGCCGAGGAGCGCGCGCGGATCCGAGCGCGGCGGCGGCGTACCGGCCTCAACGAGAACTACGGCCGCGAGCTTCTCGAGCTCCATACCCTGGGTGTCGACGGCGGATACACGCAGCGCGACGTGATTGAGGTCGCCCGCGCGCTCACCGGGTGGACGATCCAGGATCCGCAGAAGGGCGGCGTCTTCATCTTCAAGCCCGAGTGGCACGACGCGGAACCGAAGAGCGTCCTCGGACACCCGCTCGCGGCGGGACGCGGCGTTGAGGATGGCGATCAGGTGCTCGACATCATTGCGCGCCATCCATCGACGGCTCGATTCATCGCGACCAAGCTGGCGCGCCGCTTCGTCAGCGACTCGCCGCCACCGGCGCTCATCGGCCGGGCGGCGGCGACGTTTCTGGCGACCGACGGCGACATCCGCGCGACGTTGGCGACGATCGTGACGTCGCGCGAATTCTTCGCGCGCGATGACTTCCGCACCAAGGTGAAGACGCCGTACGAGCTCGTGGTGAGCGCGCTGCGCGCGATCGACGCGCCGCTCGACACCACGCCGCGGTTGGCGCAACAAGTGGCGAGGCTCGGCCAGCCACTATTCGGCAAGCTGACGCCGAACGGCTATCCGGACGTCGCCGACGCATGGGTGAACGCCGGCTCGGTGCTCAGCCGCATCAACTTCGGCCTGGCCTTGGCGACGGGGCGCGTCGCGGGGATCAAGCTCGCGGGCTGGCCGGCCGCGGCGTACCTCGCCGGCGCGCCGCCGAGCGTGCAGGTCGACAGCGTCGTCGCCGACATTCTGGGCGGCGACGCGTCGCCCGACACGCGGCGCATCCTGATCACCGGTGAGAACCCGTTGCTGGGCGCCGAGCGTCCCGCGCCGGCCAAGACGCCGCTCGCCAACCTCGTCGGCCTCGCCCTCGGCGCGCCGGAATTTCAACGGCGGTAGGCCAAGGTCCCAGTGCTCGAGTGCTGAAGTTCATGGTTCACGGTACACGGTTCACAGTCGCGGTTCACCGTTTTCAGGGGAACTGTGCACTACTGAGAACTGTAAACTGTCAGCCCTGAACCGGTTTTCGTGACATCGACGGCTCACCGGATGACGGCAGGCGTTAATGCGAGGCGAACAATGACCGACTCTCTCTCTGTGCGCAGGATGACCAGCACAGGAGAATTAGTGGCGACCACCAGCATTCCAGCAGCACGCAGTACGGCACCGATCGCGGCGCCGGCCCCGAAGCAGGCGACCGTGACGCCGATCGATCAGGCGCTGGTGTCGCAGATCTCGCAGATATCGACGTCGAGCAGCTCGAGCGCGTCATCGTCGAGCGATTCCGTACAGCTCTCGTTGCACGGTCTGAACCTCGCGTCGCAGCTCTTCAGTGCCGACGGCTCGCTCAACAAGGCCGCGGCGAGCTCGGTGCTGCAATCATCGATCAACGACACGCTCTTCGCGTCGCTCAGCTCGCCGGATGCGGCGCAGTTCTCCTCGATCGCGATGATGTTGTCCGGCGCGGGAAGCACGGCGGCCAGCACCGGCGGCGACGTGTCGCAGCTGTTCCAGCTGGCGGCGCAATCGAAGATGGTGGGCGGCATGCCGAGCAATCTGACGCCGACGCAGTTCTCGCAGTTCTTGCCGGCGCTCGCGGCGCAGATCCCGGGCTTCGGCGCGCTCTTGAGCTCGGCGTCCCCGACGCCGACGAAGAGTTACGCCAACGTCGACAGCAGTGTGGCAGAGATATCGGCCCAGTAGCAACGCGATCGCGGGTCACCAGTAGTGAAGTGATTCGCTGAAGTACATAACGAGCGGCGGAGTGTCAGGACGCGGCGGTGTCCGGCACCCGTCGTTTCGTTTTACGGCCACGATTCTCGAGTCCACGAACGGCGAGTGGCGATTGAGCGCTCGAACGCGCAGCTGGCGCGATTGCTCTATGGCATCGGAAGCGAGTCCGTGGCGGACTCGATGCTGATGGTCGACGGTACGATCAACTTCGTGGCGCTCCAAGCGCATCTCTACGAGCAGGAGATGACGCCGCTGATCCTCAAGTTCGACAGGGTCGAGATGTCGGAAGAGGGCATGGCGATGGCGAACGCCGCCTGACCGACAAAACGAAACGCGAAAACACGAATCACAAAACAATAACGCCGGTCGAAATGTTCGATCGGCGTTTTCGTTTTTCGTGATTCGTTTTTTTTTCAACCCGGCGCCGTCGAGACAGGTATGGCCTCGAACTGCCCCGTCCCTCGCGATGCGACATCATCCACATAGAGCATCTGCACCGCGACGCGGATCGCCGCGAGCAGGGGGACGGCGACGACGAGGCCGAGAAAGCCAAAGAGCACAGCCATCAGGGCCTGGACGAACAGCGTCAGGGCGGGCGGCAGGTCGATGTTCCCCTTCATCAGCAGCGGAATGAGAAGGTGCGCATCGACGAATTGGATCAGCCAGTAGCCGACGGTCACGTACAGCGCCTTCTCCGGTGAATCGAGAAAGGCCATCGCCACCGCGGGCACGCCGCTGATCAGTGGACCGACTGTTGGGATGAACGCGAGCAGGGCGGCGACGGCGCCGAGCGCGAACGCGGCCTTCACGTGGAGCGCGAGGAGCAGGATCGTGCGCGCGACGCCGACGGCGACCATCGCGATCAACTGCGTGATCAGCCACTTGCGCAACGTGATCGTGATGCGTGTCATCACCTGGTCGATGCGCGGCCGGCTTCGCAACGGGATCATCGACAGGAATCCGCGCCGGTACGTCTGCGGCTCGGCGGCGATGTAGATGGCGAGAAAGAGCACGAGCAGGAATCCGCCGAAGACGGTGAGCGTCAACGTCAGCGCCGGAAAGACGTACCGCCGCGCGCCGCGCATCTGACTCATCATACGCCCGCGGAGCCGCGCCCCGCCGCGCGGCGCGATCGCCGTCTGCGGAGCGCGGGCAGCGTCGCTGTCGGCCGCCGCGGCGGCTGCCACCGCCAGCGAGTCCGTCTCGCCGCTGTCGCTGGTGAAGACCATGCCGGCGACACCGTCGCGATGCGCGTCGAGCCAGATCGCGAGCTTGTCCACCGCCTCGGGCAGCTTCACCCGCAGCTCGCTCGTCTGCACGCGGATCGTCGGCCCGATCCACGCGCCGATGCCGTACATCAGTCCGAAGAACGCGACGACGATCACCGTGACGCCGACGCCGCGCGGCACGCGCCACTGCTGCAGCTTGTCCGCGCCGGCCGAAATCGCCAGGCCGAACAGCAGGCCGAGGAAGGCGGTGAAGATGAGCGGATGGGCGAGCCAGACCAGCCACAAGAACGCGATCAGCCCGAGCACGATTGCGGCGGCGCGTCCGACATCGCGGCTGCGCCACTGTCGTCGCTGCGCGGAAGCCGATGGGGGCGGTGCCGGCGTAGGCGGCGTTGGCGTCGTCACGAAGGAAGCTTCGCGGGCATGCGCGGGCGACGCAAGCGCGCGCCGGCGTGTGTCAGATTCCGTCGCGCCGCTCGCGCGCCCGGCCCGCGGCGAAGAGCGAGAGGTCAAACCGGCTGGCGCCGCCGGTGACGAGATCGGCGACGATCTCGCCAATGGCGCTCGCGAACTTGAAGCCGTGGCCCGAGCACGGGCTGGCGACGAGCACGCTCGGTGCACACGGCAGCCGGTCGATCAGAAAGTGGTGGTCGGGTGTGTTCGTGTAGAGGCAGACGCGCGACTCGCGCAACGCGCCGAACGCGTTTGGCATGAAGCGTCGCACGAGCGCGCCCATTGTCTCATCGTCGGCCGGCGTCACCTCGCGGCGCACGCGAGCGGGGTCCGTACGCTCGCCTTCGTGATGGATCCCGAACTTTACGCCGTCGCCCAGATCCGCGAAGGCGGCGAACATCTTCTCCGGCTCGTACTCCCACAGCGAGATCGGCATCGCGCGAGGCGCAAACCAGGCGGCATGCGCGGCGGGCGCGTACCAGTGGAAGAGCTGTCGTTCGACCGTCAGCTGCTCGGTGCTCAGCCCGTGGCCCTCGGTTCCCGACAGTAGCTCGGGCAACCACGGCCCCGCCGTCAACACCAGTTGCTCGGCTTCGTACGCTCGCCGTGTCGTGCGGACGGAAACGCCGGCGTCGGTCGCGCGCCAGCCGATCACGCGCTCGTTCGTGTTGAGCGTTGCGCCGTGCTTCCCGGCGAGCGAGAGAAACGCGGTCACGCAGCGCTCGGGCTTGAGCACACCCGCGCGCGGCTCGAGCAGCGCCACCATCTCGTCGGGCGGCTCGAGGCCGGGAAAGCGTCGCCGCGTCTCGCGCGCGTCGAGGAGCTCGTGCGGCAGCCCGTGACGCTCGGCGCTCGTTCGCGCGCCGTGCACCAGGGTGCCGTGCTCGTCGCCGATCATCACGCCGCCTGTGATCAGCAACAACTCGTCGCCCGCTTCGCGCTCGAGCGCCCGCCACAGCTCGTAGGCGCGCTGCACGATGGGCACATAGGCCGGATCCTCGAAGTACGCTTCGCGGATGATCCGGCTGCGCCCGTGCGTGCTCCCGAGATCGTGCGGCGGGCTGAATTGGTCGATGCCGAGCACGCTCTTTCCACGTCTAGCCAGCTCGTAGCTGGCGGCGCTGCCCATCGCGCCGAGCCCGACGATGATGACGTCAACCATCACGTGTGAACCAACAACTGCTTCACTGCTCCATTGTCAAACTGTTGCCAGTTCCGCCGGCCGCGCCTCCGAGCAGGATACTGTTGAACAGCAGCTTGAACGTCCCGTGCGGCTGTCCGCGGAAGGTGATCTCCGGCGCGAACAGGTAGACGCGTCCTTTGCCGAACGGCGCATCGACCGCTTGCACGCCTTGGTCGAGATACGCCTCGCCCCACGCCCAGCCGCTGCGCAGCGGATGCGCGTTGTCGAACCACGCGACGGCGCGCACGCCCTTCATCGCCGCGTCGGGCCTCAGCCGGAAGACGGGATCGTTGTCGTAAAAGACGTCGACCTTGCCGGCATCGCCCACGCCCGCCGCAACGGGAATCGTGTTGTCGATGCGCGCCTGGAGCACCGAGCCGGGCACGTAGAACTTTTCGCGGCCCAACGCTCGCTCCTGTCCGTTCACCAACTCCGTGAGCTGGTTCTCCACCGGAAGCCCGAGGTGGTACGCGAGGTTGGTGCTCGATCCGATCGTGACGACGGTGCCGCCGTCCTCGACGAATTTTCGGATCTGCGGCACCGTCTTCGCCACTGTCACGGTGCCGAGCGACGAACGGAACTCGGCGGGAATGTCCTCCGCCTTCGGCTGCGCGCCGAAGCGCTCCTCATCGGCCCCGCTCTCGCGCGCGGCACGGTCCTGCATCGGGATTGCGCCGCCGACGAAGACGAGCACGTCGTACTTCTGCGCCAGATTCCCCGCGTCGAGCTGCGGTGCGTACACGACGTCGAAGGGGAACTCGAACTGCTCGAGCAGCCAGCGCACGTGGCCGCTCGGCATCGACCCGCCGTACGTGTCCCACAGCGCGACGCGCGTCGGCTTGAGCTTGATCGACTCGCCAGCCGGCTTGCCCGATGCCGCGTCGAACGAGAGGCCCTTGTCCGTAACGAGCGATTGGAGCGTGCCGAGCGTCGAGCCGTGACTGGCGATGTAGAGCGTGCCGGCGGGATAGGACTTGCCGCCCGCCGTGAAGGCGCTCTTCATCCAATAGACGTCGTCCTTGTTCTTGAGCAGCCGATTGATCGCGACGAACGCGTCATTGGTCGCGTGGCTCAGGAACCAGCCGTTGCCCGAGCGCGCGACCGTGCCGGCGGCGGGCTTCGCCAGATCGTGGAGACGCTCGGTCGGCGCGTCGAACCCGTCGAGCATCCGGTCAAAGCGCACGCCCATCGTGTAGGCGAGCGTCCACCCGGCGTTATCGTACGGCGCCCTTGGCGGGCCGCCCGGATACTGCAGGTCGTTCGGATGATCCTGCGGCTCGAACATGTCGAGCACGTGCGGGCGGAACGCCTGCGCCGTCTTGACCACGAAGCTGCCCGCGGGATACGTCTTCGGGCCGACGGTGAACGGCTTCGTGGCGCGGTCGATGTCGATGCCGGCCCGCACGAGCGTGTTGACGAACTTGGTCGCCGTGAGAAAATCGGCTTGGTCGCTCGGGATGATATAGCCGCGCGCGTCGCGGTCGTCGGCCTTGCGCAGCATCTCGATGTATTTCGTCGGGACCGTCGCGCCGAACGGATTGAGCGCCGCCTGGTTGCGGTCGCGCCCCGACCCCTGGCCGCCCTGCGTTCCCGCGCGATCCTTTTGCACCTGGTCGAGAATCGCCTGCACGCGCTTCGGACTCGCCGTCCACGTGTCCTTGCTGCCACGGGCAATCGAGTTGCGCCCCATCTGGTAGAAGTTGTAGAGCAGCGGCTCGCGGTAGCGCGACGCGATGTCCATCACCGCGCGGTTCGCCGTGAGCGAGTACTCGATCGACTGACGGAAGTGCCAGGTCTGCGGCATGATCGGATACGGCAGATCCGCGCGCGGCAGCAGGTTCTGCGGCACCAGCGGAATCTCCATCGGCGTCGGACTGCCGATCGTCTCCGTGAGCAGACCGATCTGGTTATGGAAATACGGCATCGTGCGCAGGCCGCCGTTCCACCACGTCGAATAGCTGGAGCCGGAGCGCATCGTGACGCCCGGCTTTCCCTCGGCCTCGAACCGCGCGTGCATCGCCGAGCCGACCTGGTCGAGCTCCATCACGATCAGCGGATCGTAGCTGTAGTTGAACGGATCGCGGAACGGGGGCGCGAACATCACGGTGCCGGCGGGCCCCGTCTGATGATGGTTGTAGACGATCTGCGGATACCAGATGCGATAGAGCACGTTGTTGATCGCCTGCGTCTCCGGCTGGTTCGCCATGTAGAAGTCGCGGTTGTTGTCGTGCCCCACGTATTTCTGATAGAGCCTGGGCAGCGCACTCATCGTCCGCTTCTGCGGATCCTGGCTGCGCATGTACCAATTGGAGACGAGCTCCATCCCGTCGGGATTGACGAGCGTGCAGAGAATGATCTCGTCGTTGAGGAAGCGCATCGTCTCCGGATCGCTCTTGCTCACCAGCTGGTAGACGGTCTCGATCAGCTGCTGCGCGCCGAGGACTTCGGTGGCGTGGAGCCCGCCGTCGATCCAGACGACGGACTTGCCCTCGGCGGCCAGCGCGTGCGCCTGGTCGTCGGTGAGTCCCTCGGCGTGCGCGAGCTTGCCGGCGACATCGCGGTAGTGATCGAGCTTCGCGATGTTCTCGGGCGAGGAGATGACGAGCGTCCACATCGGCCGACCCTCGGCCGACGTGCCGATGCGCTCGATCTTTACACGGTTCGACTCCTTGCCGATTTTCTGCCAGTATTCCTGCAGCTGGGTGTAGTTCACCAGCTGGTAGTCGTCGCCGATGTTGAAGCCGAACTGTTCCTTCGGGCTCGTGATTTTCTGCTGCGCGCCGAGGGCGGGCGCGCCGGCGAGCGCGACGGCCACGAAGAGCAAACGCCTGGCGCGCCGGGAGGGGAGGGTCGACATGCGCATCAGGGTCCGTTGCGGTAAGATTGTGGAGTCGGCGAGGCGCGGCTCATCCGTTGCAGTACGCGAAATATTGTTCTGACGTTGTTTCGCGCCCGAAGCCGGCGCTAGAGGCAGGCGACGAACGTCGAGCGGGCACTCTGCGGTGAAACCACCGCGCACCTTCGTTACGTACAACGATGGTGGACCGAACTTCGCGTTGACCCGTCACGGAGTCCATGTGCCGTTCGCTGCGGGGAAGCGCCATCGGGCGCTGTTCGCCAATCACCTGACAGGAGGACGTAAGAGATGAAGCGTGTAATAGTCGCGGTTGCGACGCTCGCCTTCGCGTCGACGTTGGGCGCGCAGGGCGCCATGATGTCGCCGGCGGGCGGCGGCGTGTCGTTCACGGTGGGAGGCGGCGCCTCTTTTCCGACGAGCGATTTCAAGGGAAACAGTACCGATGGCGGCACAAACACCGGATGGAACGTGCTCGGTGGCGTCGGCTTCAACTTACCGTCGATTCCGGTCGGTCTGCGCGCAGAGGTGATGTATCAGCGCTTCGGGATCAAGGGCGGCGGCGACGGGAACGCGAACATTCTCACCGGCGGACTGAACGGCATTCTGCAGGTCCCGGTGATGGAAGGGAGCGGCGTATCGCCGTACGTGACGGCCGGCATCGGTTGGGGCCGCACCCAAGTGTCGTTCAACACGACCACCCTTCTCGATTCGCGCATTCCTTCCGGCGCCCGCGGCTCGCTGGCGGTCGCCGCCACGACCGCGTCGGTCTCGGAGAGTGGCTTTATGTACAACGCGGGCGCCGGCGTGAAGTTTTCGCTCGCCAGCTTCGATGCCTTCGTCGAGGCGCGCTACATGGCGGTGGCCTCGGACAAAAACGACTTCGTAAAGGGCACCTCAGTGCCCGTTTTCTTCGGCCTGACCTTCCGCCCGTAACACGCCCGCTCGATCGCATGTTGCCTTGTGCGGCGGGTCCGTCTACCCTACTCTCATGCGCCCCAGCGGCGAAGCGCTCGTCGTGCGCGCGGCGGCCCGCTATTCACTTGTCGTAGGAGGAAATTCAATGAAACGTGTTCTTATCGGAGTCGCGGCACTGGCCATCACCAGCGTTGCTAGCGCGCAAACGTCCTCAGCGATGACGGGCGGGTCCATGCTGCACTTCGGCCTGTTCGCAGGTGCGACGTTCCCGACGGGCGCCCTCGGTGACCAGGCGGGGACGGGATTCAACGTCGGCGGACTGGTCACCTATCAATCGCCGGATTGGCCCGTCAGCTTCCGCGGCGACGTCGCCTATCACGGCTTCAGCGGCAAGAATAATTCGCTGGCCGGTACGACGGTGAACTACAAGCCAAAGATCATCAACGGCACTGCCAACGCGGTGTACATGTTCTCGCACGATCCCGCCCAGTCGATGCACCCCTACATCATCGGTGGCCTCGGCATCTATAACCTGCGCGCGAGTTCGTCGTGCTCCGGGACGTATTGCACGGACGGCACGACTGACTCGGGTGGGAGCAGCACGAAATTCGGCGTCAATGGCGGTGGTGGCGTCGAATTCCCGCTGTCGGGCTTCGCGGCATTCGTCGAGGCGCGCTACCATCACGTCTTTAGCGCGTACGACAGCAACGGAAGCAGCGGCAACAAGAGCTCGGCGGGGATGATTCCGCTCTCCTTCGGCATCATCTTCAGGTAGTCGTCGGCGCTCACTCGTAGGCCGAGCGCCGCCGCGCCGAACTGGCGCGGCGGC
>JBDUCS010000253.1:0-6219 GCA_040003335.1 Gemmatimonadaceae bacterium
CTTGGCAGCGACGATCGAGACAGCGGCGCCAGCGCGCGACTGGGTGCAGGCGCTGCTCGGGCGAGTTGAGTCCACCGACAACGGCGCGTCGTTCGTCGACGCGCGCGGTGCGGTGTGGCTTCCGGGGGCGGTGACCGGATCGGGCCCACTCCGGCGCCGCGCCGAGCTTTTCTCGCTCCGGGCCGAGCTGGAGGCGAGCGACGCAGCGCGTCAAGCGGCCCTCGGCGCGGCCGATGCCGTGCGCAGCGCGCGCGAGTCGGCCGACGGCGATGTTGCGATCACGTCCGATGCGGCCGCCGCGGCGCATCAGGCGGTGCGCGGCGCGACCGAGCAGCGCGAGCTGGCGGAGCGGCAGGTGAAGCGGATCGAGCGCGAGATGGCCAATCTGACCGTCCTCACCGAGCGGTTGGCGACGCGCAACACCGAGCTGTCGACGCGCTGCGCGACGCTGGACGAGAACGCGAGCGCGATCGAGGCCGAGCTCATGGCGCACACCAACGTCGTCGAGATGGCGCGCGCACGGCTGGCCGAGGCGGACGCCGTGCAGGAAGCGGCGCGCGAAGAGCGAACGAAGTGGCAAGTGGAGCAGGCACAGGCGCAGGCGCGTCTCCAGGTGGCCGCGGACCGCGAGCGACGCCTCACGAGTGACGTCTCGACGCAGTCCGCGCGCCTCGAAGCGCTCATGAAAGAGCTGACCGAGATCGAGCACTCCGACGCCGAGCTGGCCGGCCGCATGGCCGAGTGGCGGATCGACCTCGAAGGGAGGCAGGCGGCGCTTCGTGAGGGCGAATCGCGGCTCGCCGGCGCCGAGCACGCGGTACAGGCCGCCGACGGGCGCTTCGACGGTGCCGAGCGCGCGCTGGATGATGCGCGCCGCGCCACGACGGAGCTCGCCGACGAGCTGCATCACGCCGAGCTGCGGCTCGCCGAGCTGTCCGGTCATCGCACGGCGATTCGCGGGCGTCTCGAAGCGCAGTGGCGCAAGCCGCTCGAGGATCTCCTCGCTACGCTCTCGCCGGTCGACGTAGACGACGACACGCTGCGCGCCGAAGCGGATGCGTTGCGCGATCAGCTGGAGGCGATCGGGCCGGTGAATCCGCTGGCGATCGAAGAGCACGAAGACGAGCAGAAACGCCTCGACTTCCTCACGACGCAGCGCGCCGATCTCGCCAACGCCAAGACGTCGCTGCAGCAGGCGATCCGCGAGATCGACGTGACGGCCCGGCAGCTCTTCATGGCCACGTTCACGCAGGTGCGAGAGAACTTCCGGCAGATCTTCATGACGCTGTTCGGCGGCGGGGAGTGCGACCTGCGGCTCGAAAACGCGGAGCTGCCTCTCGACTGTGACATCGAGATCCACGCCTCGCCGCGCGGCAAGCGCACGCAGCGCATCCATCTCCTGTCGAGCGGCGAGCGGGCGCTGGTCGCGCTCTCGCTGTTGTTCGGGATCTTTCTCACCAAGCCGAGTCCCTTTTGTCTGCTCGACGAGGTCGACGCGCCGCTCGACGACCAGAACGTCGGGCGCTTCGTGCGGATGCTCAATCAGTTCAAGGAAAAAACGCAGTTCATCGTCATCACGCACAATCCGCGCACGACGACGGAGGCGGCGGATGCGGTGTACGGCGTCACGATGCAGGAGCCCGGCGTGTCGTCGTTCGTGAGCGTGCGCATGCGCGGCTCCGCGGTCGAGGACGGCGACGCCGATCGCCATGCGGAGGCGGTCGCGACGGCGGTATGACGCGGCGCGTACCGGGGCTGGCGCTGCTCGCCGTCATCTCGATCGCCGGTACCTCACGCCGCCAGGGGAGCGTCACGGTCTCCGGCCCGAACGATGAGCCGCTCACCAGCGTCACGCCGTCGTTCGTCGTGCAGGCGAGCGGTTTCGCGCCGTCGGAGCACCCCGTCACGCTGCGGCTCGAGATCGGGCGCACCCCGCAGCTCGACCAGCCGATCGTCGACACCACCGTCGCCGGCGACGCCGCGACGATCGTGCTCCAACGTCCGCTACCGGAAGGCGCGCCCCTTTTCTGGCGCGCCGTCGCCTACACCGCGGGGCGTGACAGCACGCGCTCGGCGGTGAGCGGCCCGCACACACCGGCGACCTGGCTCACGCTCGTGAGCCCGAACAATCCGCGTGGAACCGCGTTCGAGACGCACACGCCCAAATTCATTTGGTCGAGCGCGGCGATCGAAACACCACCGGGCCGGTGGAGCTACGACATCGAGATCGCCACGGCCGTCGGCGGCCGCGTCGGCGCGCGCGCGGTGGCGTTGCGCGATACGACTTTCACGCCGGCGACACCGCTGGAGACCAACACCTCGTTCCGCTGGGCCGTGACGGCACGGCTCACCAGGGGAGACACCGTTCGCCGCCTGAGCACCGCCACGTTCATCGTGCTCGAGCCGGGGCGGCCATTGGCGACGCTGTTGCTGCAAAACTTTCCGAATCCCTTCCCCACCGCAGCCGCCGGCGTGACGTGCATTTGGTTCGACTTGCACGACGCATCGGCGGTGCGGCTCGAGGTGCTCGACCTGCGCGGCAACCTCGTCCGCACGATCGTGCCGTCCACCGCGGTGCCATCGCCACTCGCCGCGGGACGGTACGGCCGCGGCGCCGTTGGCCCGTCGGGCGAGGGATCGGGTTGCGACGCGCGATACAGCTGGGACGGAACGGCCGGCACCGGGCGCGCCGTCCCGCCGGGCGTCTACCTGCTGCGGCTCAGCGCCGACGGCGGTGTCTTCACGCGCAAGATGCTACTGCAACCGCACTGACGACGCGCGATGCGACTGACGACCATTGGCACGGGAACCGCCGCCCCGTCACCGACGCGCGTCTGCAGCGCGCACCTCGCTGAGGCGGGAAGCGTCAGGCTGCTCATGGACTGCGGGAGCGGCGCCGTTCATCGCATGTCGTCGCTCGGGCTCTCGTGGATGGGCATCACGCACGTCGCGCTCACTCACTTTCACGCCGACCACATCAGCGACGTGGCTGTGCTCATTTTCGCCTGGCGATACGGCGAACTGCCCGCGCGCTCGGCGCCGGTCGAGCTGATCGGCCCCGTCGGGACGGCGGCGCTGTTCGACAAGCTGGCCGCGGCGTTCGGCGAGTGGATGAAGGCGCCGGGGTTTCCCCTCGTCGTGCGCGAGATGGAGGCCGGCGCCAGCATCGATCTCGGCGACGGCGTCACGCTTTCGAGCCGCGCGGTACCGCACACCGAGGAGAGTGTGGCATATTCCGTGTTGCGCGGCGCAGCGCGATGCGTCTACACGGGCGATACCGGCTTCGATGAGTCGTTCGGTGAGTGGGCGGCCGGGTGCGGTGTGCTGTTGTCCGAGTGCTCGCTGCCGGAGGCGATGGCGATCCCGACGCACCTGACACCGGCGCAGTGCGGCGCGCTCGCGGGGCGCGCACAGCCGGGCCGCCTGGCGCTGACGCATTTCTATCCGCCGGTCGAGCGCGTGGACATTCGCGCGATCGTCGCGCAGTCGTTCGCGGGCGACGTCGCGCTCGCGGTCGATGGCTGGTCAACAGAACTCGAGGAAGCGTGATGCTAGTGGTGATGAAGCACGGTGCGACGCAGCACGATGTAGATGGCGTGGTCGCCGCGATCAAGGAAATGGGATACGAGGCGCGACCGATGCCGGGCGCGCAGCGCACGGCGGTGGGGCTCGTTGGCAACGACGGCCGCGTGGACGGCTCGCGCATTGAAGGACTCGCCGGCGTCGCGCAGGTGATCTATGTGTCGCAGCCGTACAAGCAGGTGTCGCGCGAGTGGAAGCCGGAGAACACGCTCGTGACCCTCGCGCCCGGCGTCGTGCTCGGTGGCGCCGCCGTCGTGCTGATGGCCGGCCCGTGCTCGGTCGAATCCGAAGACCAGATCCTCGCCGCGGCGCGGGCCGTCGCGGCGGCGGGCGCGTCGGTGCTGCGCGGCGGCGCCTTCAAGCCGCGGAGCTCGCCGTACTCGTTCCAGGGATTGGGGAAGCGCGGCCTGGAGCTCCTGGCGATGGCGCGCCGCGAGACGGGACTCGCCATCGTGACCGAGGCGATGGACGAAGAGGGCGCCGACCTCGTCGCCGAGTTCGGCGATTGCATCCAGATCGGCGCGCGCAACATGCAGAACTACTCGCTGCTCAAAACGGTCGGCCGGCTGCGCAAGCCCGTGCTGCTCAAGCGCGGGATGGCGGCGACGATCAGCGATCTCTTGCTGAGCGCCGAGTACATCCTCGCCGAGGGCAACGCGCAGGTGATTCTCTGCGAGCGGGGCGTGCGCACGTTCGATCCCGCGGCGCGCAACATGTTCGACCTCACGGCGATCCCGATCGTCCATCAGTTGTCGCACCTTCCGATCGTCGCCGACCCGAGTCACGGCGTCGGCATTCGCGACAAGGTGAGCCCGATGGCGCGCGCCGCCATCGCCGCGGGCGCCGACGGCGTGATCATCGAGGTGCACCCGAATCCCGAGCGCGCGCTCTCCGACGGCGCGCAGTCGCTCTACCCGCAGCAGTTCGCCGATCTCGTCGGCGAGCTGCGTGCGATCGCCGGCGCGATCGGGCGCACGCTGACGCCGGCGCCGAGGACCGCGACCGCGGCGGCGGGGTAGCATTGGCAGGGCTCTTTCCAGGGACACGTATGAAGCTCGCTGCAACGATTCTCATCGGCGCCATGGTGGCGACGAAGCCGCAGTCCACCGACGCGACGCTCGATCGCGCGGTCGCCGCGTATGCCAAAGTCAAAACGGTCAATGCCTCGTTCACGCAGGTCGTCAGCAATCCGCTCACCGGCAGCTCGGCGACGTCGCGCGGTGAGATGCTGCAGATGCTGCCGGGCAAGCTCTCGATCCGCTTCACCGATCCGGCGGGCGACCGGATCGTCGCCGACGGGAAGTCGGTGTGGCTCTATCTGCCGAGCAGCGACGCCAAGCAGGTGGTGAAGCTCCGCGCCGGCCAGGCCAGCACGGGCACGCCCGACGTGATGGCGCAATTTCTCGACTCGCCCAAGTCGCGCTACGCCGCGACGGACGGCGGCAAGGCGAGTGTGACCGGACGCGCCGCACATGTGTTGCACCTGGTGCCGAAGGAGGGCGGCATGCCGTTCTCGAGAGCGACGATCTGGGTCGACGACGGCGACGCGCTTGTGCGGCAATTCGAGATGACCCAGGCCGACGGCCAAACGCGCCGCGTCACCATTACGAAGCTCGTCGTGAACGGTCCCGTGGACGCGTCCGCCTTCGTCTTCGTGCCGCCGAAGGGCGTGACGGTGTTCGACCAGAGTAGTCACTAGGGGGCGGATCGCGGAGTGGCACAATGCGCGATCCATGATCCGTTTCTTCGTCCTCTGAGGCCCCATGTCGCCACGCGCTCGCCGATTCGCGCTCGCCGCTTCCGTCCTGACGCTCGCCTGCAGCGGCGAGGCCAAGCAAGAGAATCCGCGCGCGGTGCCGATGGCGATCGAGGCTCAGAACCGGGCATGGATGCGGGCGGTGAAGCGCGGCGACGCGCCTGCGGTCGCGGCGCTCTACGCCGACAGCGCGGCGCTCTACGTGCCGTCCACGGACGTTTTGGTGGGCCGGCCCGCGGTCGAGAATTTCTACAAGGGCGCCGCGGTGAGCGGACTGAAGGAGATGCGGCTCACGATGGTGCACGTGCTGACGAGCGGGAGCATGGCGCGGGAGATCGGGCGCTATACGGCGACCATCCAACCGCCGAATGCGGTCAATGCGGTGCACGAGAACGGCAAGTACGTCACGGTGTGGACGCGACAACTGGACGGGTCGTGGAAGATCGATTCGCACATCTGGAACGCGGGCGGCGCCGGCGCGCTCCCGGCGGCGCCGGACTCGAGTCCGGTCAAGTAGTTCGGCGTGAGCGGAGCAGGCGCTCGATCTCCTCCAGCGCCGCCCCGCTCGTTCCCGACGCACGCGCAAGCTCCACCGCGCTCACCGACATCACACGGTAGACCTCGAGCGCCCGCGCATCGCCCGCGAGAGCCTCGAGATGCGCGCGCACCGTCGCCACGTCGCCGCGCGCGATTGGACCCGTCAGCGCCTCCGACGCGGGCCGCCCGCGCAGGTTCTCGACGGCGGCGACGAGCAACGGCAGGAGCGCCTCACGCGCGGCGCCGGACGCGACGCCGATCGACTCCAGCACCCGCTCGCCGGCGGCGAGGAGCACGGCGGGAAAGTTTGCGGCGATCACCGCGGCGGCGTGATAGCGCGCCTT
>JBDUCS010000254.1:0-6211 GCA_040003335.1 Gemmatimonadaceae bacterium
TCATGCCGCCACGCGCCGTGAGCACCGCGCGCGCGGCGACGATGCCGTGAAAGTCTTCCGGCGTCGTCTCGTCGCGCACGAGAATCACGCGGTCGCCACCGGCCGCGCGCTCCTCGGCGACATCCGGATCGAAGACGGCCTGGCCGCTCGCCGCGCCGGGACTCGCCGGCAATCCCGTCGCGATCGGCGTCGCTTTGGCCGTCGGATCGATGACCGGGTGCAGCAGCTGATTGAGCTGGTCCGGCGGCACGCGTTGCACCGCCTCGCGCGTATCGATCAAGCCCTCAGCCATCATCTCGGTCGCGATCCGAACGGCGGCGGCGGCGGTGCGTTTGCCGGTGCGCGTCTGCAGCAGATACAGCGTGCCGCGCTCGACGGTGAACTCGATGTCCTGCATGTCACGGTAGTGCCGCTCGAGCCGGTCCTGCGTCGCGAGGAGCTCGGTGTACGCGCCGGGGAGCCGCCGCGCCATCTCGTCGATGTGGAGCGGCGTGCGGATCCCGGCGACGACGTCCTCGCCCTGCGCGTTGACGAGAAACTCTCCATAGAACCGGCGCTCGCCGGTGGACGGGTCGCGGGTGAACGCGACGCCAGTGCCGCAGTCGTCGCCCATGTTGCCGAACACCATCGCCTGCACGTTCACGGCGGTGCCCAATGCTTCGCTGATGCCGTTGACGCGCCGGTAGTCGACGGCCTTCTTGAGCGTCCACGACTTCCACACCGCTTCGATCGCGCCCCACAGTTGTTGTTGTGGCTCCATCGGGAAATCAGCGCCTGTGACGTTGCGCACGACCGCCTTGTATTCCTCGACGAGATTGCGCAGCGCCTCCTCGCCGAGCTCGGCGTCAGTCTCGACGCCCGCCGTGATGCGCTTCGCCTTGAGGAGGTGCTCGAACTGCTGCATCGGCACGCCGAGCACGACGTCGCCGTACATCTGGATGAAGCGCCGATACGAGTCGTAGGCGAAGCGCGCGTTGCCGCTCGCCTGCGCCAGCGCGAGCACGGTGCGGTCGTTGAGCCCGAGATTGAGAATCGTCTCCATCATGCCGGGCATCGAAACGGGCGCGCCCGATCGAACCGAGACGAGCAACGGATTGGTCGCGTCGCCGAAGCCGCGTCCAGTCAGCTGTTCCACTTGCGCAAGCGCGAGCGCCACGTCGGGGCGCAGCGCTTCGGCCATGATCTCGCCGCGCAGGTAGGCGACGCATGCCTGGCAGGCGATCGTGAATCCCGGTGGCACCGGCACGCCGAGATTCGTCATCTCCGCGAGGTTCGCGCCCTTGCCACCGAGCACCGCCTTCATGTCCTTGGTGCCGTCGGCGCGGCCGCCACCGAATGTGAACACCGTGCTCGGCGTTCGGTGTTCGGTGCTCGGTGAACCACCCACTGTCTCAGTGCTCGTCATCGCTCGGCCGGTGTCTGGACGTTGCTCAATTGAGCGAAGGCGCCGGGAGGTCGCAACCCGAGCACCAAACACCGGAGCCGATCACCGATTCAACATCCGCAGCCGAATCGGAGCTTGTTGGGGTCGGCCGGTGGCGGGGTCGGGTAGTCGCCGGAGAAGCAAGCGTGACAGAAGCCCTCCGGGCCGTTCGGCACCGACTCGAGCATCCCCTCGAGCGAGAGATAGCCGAGCGAGTCGACGCCGATGTGCGTGGCGATCTCGTCGACCGTGAGGTTTGCCGCGATCAGCTCGTCGCGCGACGGCGTGTCGATGCCGTAGTAGCACGGGCCGGTGATCGGCGACGACGCGACGCGCATGTGGACTTCCCGCGCGCCGGCCTCGCGAATCATTCTCACCAGGCCGCGCGTCGTCGAGCCGCGCACGATCGAGTCGTCGACCATCACCACGCTCTTGCCGTTCAGCACTTCGCGCACGGCGTTGTACTTCACTTTCACCTTCTGGTCGCGCGCGTTCTGCGACGGCTGGATGAAGGTGCGCCCGATATAATGGTTGCGGATGAGCGCGAGCTCCACCGGCAACCCGGTCTCCTCCGCGTAGCCGAGCGCCGCGGCGTTGGCCGAATCGGGCACGGCGAAGACGAAGTCCGCGCCCGGCGCCGGCGACTCGCGGCCCAGGCGACGACCGAGGGCGCGGCGCGCGCGGTCGACCGAGCCGCCCCAGATGCGCGAGTCGGGACGCGAGAAATAGACGTACTCGAACACGCACTTGCGTGACTCGAGTGGTGCGAGTGCGCGCAGCGAGCGCACGCCATCGCCGTTCACGACGACGATCTCACCCGGCTCGACATCGCGCTCGTACGTCGCGTTCACGATGTCGAGCGCGCACGTCTCCGAGGCGAAGACGACCGCGCCGTTGAGCCGGCCCATCACCAGCGGGCGCCAGCCGCGCGGATCGCGCGCGGCGAGGAGCGTGTCGCCGATCGTGACGAGCAGGCAGTATGCGCCGTCGACGCCCTGCAGCGCGTCGGCCAGCTGCTGCTCCGGCGTCTCGGCGCGCGACTTGGCGATGCGGTGCACGATCACCTCGGAGTCCATCGACGAGGCGAAGATCGAGCCCTCGTCCTCGAGCTCGTGCCGCAGCTCCGTGGCGTTGACGATGTTGCCGTTGTGCGCGAGTGAGATGTGACCGTTGCGAAAGCGAACGAGCACCGGCTGCGCATTCTCGATCGTCGACGAGCCTGCCGTGCTGTAGCGCGTGTGCCCGATCGCCAGCGGACCGGGAAGCGAGAGCGCGGTGTCCTGATCGAGCCCCTCGGAGACGAGCCCCATCGTCCGCAGCGCCCGTGCCGACGTATCCTCGTCGATCGCCACGATGCCCGCCGACTCCTGCCCGCGGTGCTGGAGCGAATAGAGCCCGAGCTGCACAGCCGCCGCCGCGTGCTCCAGCCCCCGCACGCCGAATATCCCGCACATGTACTATACGCTCGCCGGTTGAGGGTGCTGCGCTTCGACCGCAATGTCGGCCGGAGAGCGACGCATGATGGAAGGGATCGCGTCGTGATACGCTCGCGCGAGTCGTGCCAGCGGCGCCGCGATCCGCAGCGCCCCGACGCGAATCTCGAGCGGCGCCCGCTCGCCGCCGACCCGTCCGATCATCGCGGCGGGTATCCCGTGCCGCTTGGCGATCTCGATCACCTCCGCCGCGTTCGCCGTACCGACGACGATGCGTGCCTGCGCCTCGCCGAATAGGAGCGCGCGCCGCGGCAGCGATGCCCACGCCGTAAGATCGATCGAGGCGCCGTGCTGGCGATCCCGGTCCATCATCGCGCACTCGGCGAGCGCGACGGCGAGGCCGCCCTCGCTGCAATCGTGCGCCGAGGCGACGACGCCGGCCGCGATGGCCTCCAGCAGGGCGTCGATCGTCGCACGCTCGCGCGCCAGGTCGCAGCGCGGGGGCCGGCCGGCGGTGATGCCGTGCACGCGGGCCAGGTACTCGCTCGCGCCGATCTCGTCCGTCGGCTCGCCGAGGAGTACGACGTCGTCGCCCTCGTCGCGAAAGGCAGCGCGCGTTGCGTGCGAGAGCGACGCGACCAAGCCGACCATACCGACGGTCGGCGTGGGGAAGACGGCGCTCGTCGGACTCTCGTTGTATAACGAGACGTTGCCGCCGGTGACCGGCGTACCCAGCGCGCGGCAGGCGTCGCCCATCCCGGCAATGGCTTCACGCAGCTGATAGTACACCTCGGGTTTCTTCGGATTGCCGAAGTTGATGCAGTTGGTGATCGCCATGGGGCGGCCGCCGGCGCACGCGACGTTGCGCGCCGCTTCGGCCACCGCGATCGACGCGCCGAGCCGCGGATCGAGATAGACGTAGCGGCCGTTGCAATCCGTCTTGAGCGCGAGTGCGCGGTCGGTGCCTGGAATGCGAACGACCGCCGCATCACCCGCGCCGGGCCCCGCGACCGTGCCTGTGCGCACAGTGGAATCATACTGCCGGTGCACCCACAGCTTGCTCGCGATGGTCGGCGAGGACAACAACCGCTCGAGCGTCCATACCGGATCGCTCTCGTTCGGCAGCTCGGCGATCGCGGCCACGTCGGTTTCACGCAGCCGGCGGATCTCGTTCGACTCCTTGGCAGGCGGTGTGTACATCGGGCACTCTGTCACGAGCTTCGAGCCCGGAAACTCGGCGACGACACGATCGCCTTCCGTCACCCGATACACGGGCTCGGCGATCACCTCGCCGATCACCGCCGCGGTGAGATCCCACTTCGCGAGAATCGACCGGACGCCGGCCTCGTGTCCCTTCTTGGCAACGACGAGCATGCGCTCCTGCGACTCGCTGAGAAGAATCTCGTACGGCGTCATTCCTTCCTCGCGCACCGGCACCTTGCTCGTGTCGATCGTCACGCCGACATCGCCGCGCGCCGCCATCTCGGCCGACGATGACGTGAGACCCGCCGCGCCCATGTCCTGGATCGCGACGACGTGACCGCTGGCGATCAGCTCGAGTGTCGCCTCGAGCAGGAGCTTCTCGGTGAAGGGATCGCCGACCTGCACGCGCGGCCGCTTGGCGTCGCTCGCGTCGCTCAAGTCTTCAGACGCGAACGACGCGCCATGAATACCGTCGCGCCCGGTGCGCGCGCCAACGGCCATGATCGCGTTGCCGACGCCTTCAGCCTTGGCGAGGATCAACTCCTCTTCGCGCATCAGGCCGACGCACATCGCGTTGACGAGCGGATTGCCCTCGTACGACGGATCGAACATCACATCGCCGGCGACCGTGGGGATGCCAACGCAATTGCCGTAGTCGCCGATCCCCTTCACGACGCCGGCGAACAAGTAGCGCGTGCGCGGCGAGTCGAGCGAGCCGAAGCGAAGCGAGTTGAGCATCGCGATCGGCCGCGCGCCCATCGTGAAGACGTCGCGCAGAATACCGCCGACGCCGGTGGCCGCGCCCTGGTACGGCTCGATCGCCGACGGATGGTTGTGCGACTCGATCTTGAACGCGACGGCAAGACCATCGCCGACCGAGATCACGCCCGCGTTCTCACCCGGCCCTTGCAGCACGTAGGGAGCCGTGCTTGGAAGCGTCTTCAGCAGAGGGCGCGAATGCTTGTATGAGCAGTGCTCGTTCCAGAGCGCGCTGACGATGCCCAGCTCCGTGAATGTCGGCGCGCGGCCAAGCAGGGCGAGCAGCCGCTCGTATTCTTGTGGCGTGAGTCCGTGCTCGGCGACGAGGGCGGGCGAGATCTCCGGATCGCCCGGGCGCGGACCGACCGTCACGGACTCTTTTGGGGCACGGCCGGGGGCGGTCGCCGACGCAGCGTATCGACCTTCACCGAGCCTTCCGTGACCGGCATTCCTTTCTCCGGCACGACGAGCGAGTCGCGCCGTGCCAGCGTGTCACGCGCCGCGGAGATTCCCGGAGGCGCGGTCGTCGGAATCGGCACGGAGTTCCCGGTCACGTAGCCGCCCTTCGGTGGCGGCGCGACCGGCGCCGGCGTGCTGTCGCCGCGCGCCGGCAAGGCGACCGGCGAGCTGCTTCGGCCGGTGAAGCGCCGGTACGACGCGCGGAAGATGGCATCGACGACGACGCCATCGTTGAGGATGACGATGTCGTGGGTGCCGCATTCGATCTCGCAGCCGTTTCGATAGAACAAGTAGCTGCGCGACCCGACGGTGCGTTCGGCGACGACGGGCCCGAGGCGCGCCATCACCTGCTCGCGGTTCATGCCGGGGTCGATCCCTTGGGTGCGAGCGGTGGCGGGAGTCGCGGCTGACGACGCTGCGACGACGATGGCGGCGAACAGACAATTGCGCATGGGGAGCCTCTACGATCCGGTGGCGACGGTGGTCATGCCGACACTCGGGCGAGCATCGCCTGCAGCAAGGGTAAACCGTCCTCACTGCCGAGGACGCGCTCAGCGGCGCGCTCGGGATGTGGCATCATACCTAGGACGTTTCCCCCCTCGCTAACGATACCGGCTATTTCGCGCATCGAGCCGTTGGGGTTCGCCCCGGCGGCCAGGACGCCCGCGGCGGTGACGTAGCGGAAAGCTACGCGACCATCGCCCTCGAGGCGATCTAGCGTCTCGTCGTCGGCCGTATAGCGCCCCTCGCCGTGCGCGATCGGCATCGTGAGCACCTGCGCGCGCTCGTAGCCGTGCGTGAACATGGAGTCCGTGCTCTCGACGCGCAGGTGCACCGGCATCGAGAGAAACGAGAGCGCCGCGTTCCGCAAGAGCGCACCCGGAAGGAGCCCGGCCTCGCAGGCGATCTGAAAACCGTTGCAGACGGCGAGCAC
>JBDUCS010000255.1:0-6207 GCA_040003335.1 Gemmatimonadaceae bacterium
CTCAAGGTGGCGAAGCTCGTCGGCGAGATCGGGCGTGTGAGCGGCGGGAGCGTTCCGACGTTCAACACGTTTCAGTCGACGCGCGCGGACGATGCGAGAACCTATGGCTCGCTCGGGATTCGGTTTGGTTACTAAGGAGCGCGGGGCTCGCAGGAGCGGTGCTCAGACCATCATCATTGATTGACGAGCGGGCGCCGGCGTATCAACCTTCGGCGTGACCGTCGACGACCGAGAAGATCAGCGCGACCACATGGCGCGCGCACTGGCGCTCGCCGAGCGCGGGTGGGGACAGACGGCGCCGAACCCGATGGTCGGCGCCGTTGTCGTTCGTGGTGGCGAGGTTGTCGGCGAGGGGTGGCATACGCGTTACGGTGCGGCGCACGCCGAGGTGGAGGCGTTGCGCGCGGCGGGCGAGCGGGCGCGCGGCGCCACGATGTACGTGACGCTCGAGCCGTGCGCGCACTCGGGCAAGACGCCACCGTGCACCGACGCGATCATTGCCGCGGGCGTGTCGCGCGTCGAGATCGCCGCGGGCGATCCAAATCCGGCTGCGGCCGGCGGCGCGGCGCGCCTGCGCGCGGCGGGCGTCGAGGTGATCGCCGGCGTCGGGCTCGATGCCGCGCTCGAGCTCAACGCAGCCTTCTTCGCATCTTTCGCCGGCCGCGGACCCTGGGTCACGCTCAAGCTCGCTGTGTCGATGGACTCGGCGATCGCCGACGCATCGGGCCGCTCGCGCTGGATCACCGGCGGCGAGGCACGACGGGAGGTGCACCGGATGCGTGCCGGCCACGATGCGATCGCGGTCGGCATCGGCACCGCGCTCGCCGACGATCCATCGCTCACCGTTCGCGAGGTGCCGGCGCCGCGTGTCGCGCCGACGCGCGTGGTGTTCGACCGCGGCGCGCGGCTTCCGCTCGAGCGCGCGCTGGTCCGCACGGCGCGCGAGGTGCCGACGGTCGTCGTCGTGGCACGGGATGCACCCGCGAGTCGCGCGCGCGCGCTGGAGGGGGCAGGCGTTCGCGTGCTGCGCGCCGAGTCGCTGGCGGGTGCGCTCGGCGCGCTCGGCGACGGCGGCATTCGATCGCTCCTCGTCGAAGGCGGCGCGCGCCTCGCCGGCGCGCTCCTCGAGCGACGGCTTGTCGACCGATTGGTTATCTTTCGGGCGCCCGTGCTCTTGGGCGAGGGCGCGCTCGGCGCCTTCGCGTTCGCTCCATCGGCCGACGTCGGCCACGCCGCGCGCTATCGTGTGCTTCAGCATCGCCTGGTCGGCGACGACGCGATGACCGTGTACGCGCCGGCCGGCGAAGGACAGGATCAATCGTGTTCACCGGCATCATCGACGACGTAGGAACGCTCGAGCGCGTCACGCCGACCGCCGCGGGACGCGAGCTGCGCATCCAATCGCGCTACGATGGTCTCACGGAAGGCGAGAGCATCGCCGTGAACGGCGCCTGTCTCACCGTGCGCGAGCTTGGCCCCGGCTGGTTCAGCGTCGCCGCCGTGATCACGAGCCTCGGCCGCACGACGATCGGCGATTGGCGCGAGGGGCGCCGCGTGAACCTCGAGCGGGCGATGCGGCTGGGCGACCGCATGGGTGGACACATGGTGCAGGGGCACGTGGATGGCGTCGGGACCGTGCGATCGATCGAGCGCGACGCCGACGCGATGCTCGTGGACGTGCTGTTGCCGCCCGGCCTGCCGGAGCTGATGGTGCCGCATGGCTCGATCACCGTGGACGGGGTGAGCCTGACGGTGAATGCGTTGCCGGGACCTGATAGCGTGCAACTGTCGTTGATCGAATACACGCTCGGCCACACGACGTTGAGCGGGTTGCGGGCGGGTGACCGGGTGCAGGTGGAGGGAGATGTGATCGGCAAGTACGTGCGTCGGCTGATGTCGGCGGCTTGGGGGCCCCCCCCCGAAAACCAAAATACGGTCCCCGCCACGCCGAATCGTCATCCAACCGCCGCGTCCGTCACCCCGTTCGCGCGCCCATTCCTCATGCCCGACGCCTGACGCCCGACCACATGCCATTCAATACCGTAGATCAAGCCATTGCCGATGTTCGCGCCGGCAAGCTGATCATCGTCGCCGACGACGAGGACCGCGAGAACGAGGGCGATCTCATCGGCGCCGCCGAGCTCGTCACGCCCGACATGGTGCACTTCATCATGAAGCACGCGCGCGGCCTCCTCTGCGTCGCGCTGACGGGCGAGCGATGCGACGAGCTCGGACTCACGCCGCAGAGCGAGGCGAACCCCGACGCCTACCGCACCGCGTACACCGTCAGCGTCGACGCCGCGCCGCGCTTCGGCGTCACCACCGGCATCAGCGCGCGCGACCGCGCGACGACCATCCGCGTGCTGGTCGATGCGGCGACGCGGTCCGCGGACTTGCGCTACGGCGGGCACGTGCAGCCACTGCGCGCGCGCGACGGTGGCGTGCTGCAGCGCGTCGGCCACACGGAAGCCGCCGTCGATCTCGCGCGCCTCGCCGGGCTCGCGCCGGCCGGCGTCATCTGCGAAATCATGAAAGACGAGGACTCGCTTCCGGCGCGCCGTCCCGAGCTCGAGGCCTTCGCGCGCCAGCACGGGCTCACCTTCATCACCGTCGCGCAGCTCGTCGCCTATCGCCTCCAGAACGAGCGACTCGTGCACCGCGTCGCCGAGGCGCGCTTGCCGACGGAACACGGCGATCGCGATTGGCGGATCATCGGCTATCGCAACGACGTCGATGCGCACGAACACGTCGCGCTCGTCTACGGCGACGTGCACGATGGTGAAGGGGTGCTCGTCCGCATGCATTCGAAGTGTCTCACCGGGGACGTCTTCGGCTCACAGCGCTGCGACTGCGGCTGGCAACTCGAGACGGCGATGAAGACGATCGCCGCCGAAGGTCGCGGCGTCGTCGTGTATCTCGACCAGGAGGGGCGTGGCATCGGCCTCCTCAACAAGCTCAAGGCGTACGAGCTGCAAGACAGGGGAGCCGATACCGTGGAAGCGAACGAGCGGCTCGGCTTCAAGCCCGATCTTCGCAACTATGGCATCGGCGCGCAGATCCTCCTGGACCTGGGCCTCAAGTCGATCCGGCCGCTGACGAACAATCCGCGCAAGCTGGTCGGCCTGGAGGGCTACGGCCTTCGCGTCGACGAGCGCGTGCCGATCGTCTCCGCCCCGAACGCGGAGAACGCGGGCTACCTCGAGACCAAGCAGAACAAGCTCGGCCATCTTTTCTCGCACTAGCGCCGCGCGCCAATGGCTGAATTCTCCGGGACGCCGTCCGGCGCCGAGCGGCGCTTCGCGATCATCGCCAGCCGCTTCAACGAGACGATCACGCAGCGGCTGGTGGACGGCGCGACGGACGCCCTGCTCAAGCACGGCACCACGCTCGAGGACGTGGATCTGGTGTGGGTGCCGGGCGCGTGGGAGCTGCCGGCCGCGGCGCGCTTTCTTCTCGCGAGCGAGCGCTATCACGCGCTCATCGCGATCGGCGCCGTGATCCGCGGCGACACGCCGCACTTCGAGTACGTCGCCGGCGAAGCGGCGCGCGGGCTCGCCGACGCGAGCGCGGAATTCGACCTTCCGATCGGTTTCGGCCTGCTCACCTGCGACACGATGGCGCAGGCCGAAGCGCGCGCCGGCGGCGAGCACGGCAACAAGGGGTGGGATGCGGCGATCGCCGCGCTCGAGATGTCGGACCTCTTTGAACGGCTCGATGGCACGGACGAGGGTTGAGACTCGCGCGCGCGCGCGCGCACTGCAGGCGCTCTACGCGTGGGACATGCGGGGCGACGCACCACTCGACGTCGTCGCGGCGCAGATTTGGGATGATCTCGCGGTCGCGCCGGAGGAGCGCGCGATCGCCGCGCTCCTCGTCCGGACCTTGATCACCGAGGAAAAGGTGATCGACGATGCGTTGCGCGAGGTGACGACGAACTGGCGGCTCGAGCGGGTGGGCGCGATCGAGCGCTCGGTGCTGCGGCTCGCCGCCGCCGAGCTCCACCGGGGCGAGACGCCACCGCGCGTCGTGATCCAGGAAGCCGTCACGCTCGCCGAGCGATATGGGAGCGAGCAGAGCGCGCGCTTCGTGAACGGCGTGTTGGACGCGCTCGCGCGCACGATGGGACGGCTGTGATTCGCGGTGATCGGTGTTTGGTGATCGGTGTTCGGGAACTGTGGTTCCCGTACGCCGAACGACGCCGCGACCGAACACCGAACACCGATCACCGATCACCGTGAAGTTACTCGTCGTCAATTGGCAGGATCGCGAGAATCCGCAAGCCGGCGGCGCGGAGATTCATCTCCACGAGATCTTCGGCCGCATCGCGGCGATGGGGCACGAGGTCGCGCTCATGTGCGGCGGATGGCCGGGCGCGCCGCCGCGCGCGACGCTCGATGGCATCGACGTGCACCGCGTCGGCACGCGCAACAGCTTTCAGCTCCTCGCGTGGCTGCACTACGCCTCGCGCTTCGCGCGCGCGGGCGACGACGTGCTGGTCGAGGACATCAACAAGATTCCACTCCTCACGCCGCTCTGGCGACCGCGGCGCTGCGTCGCGCTCGTGCCGCACCTATTCGGCTCGACGGCGTTCCAGGAAGTCTCGGCGCCGATGGCGGCGATGGTCTGGTCGGCCGAGCGGCCGATCCCGCTCGTATACCGCAACGTGCCGTTTGAGGCCATCTCCGAGAGTACCGCCGACGATCTCGCCGCGCGTGGCGTGCGGCGCGACCGCGTGCGCGTGATCTATCCCGGCGTCGAGTCGAATCGGTATACGCCGCTCGCCGCGGCACGCGCGCCGCAACCGCTCTTTGCCTACATCGGCCGGCTCAAGCGCTACAAGGGCGTCGACGTCGTGCTGCGCGCCTTCGCGGCGCTCGCGACCACGCCGGAGGCCACGCTCGAAATCGCCGGAATCGGCGATCATCGCCCGGCGCTCGAGGCGCTCGCCGCGTCGCTTGACCTCGGTCGACGCGTGCGGTTTCTTGGGTTCATCACCGAGGAAGAGAAGCTCGCGCTGCTGCGACGGGCGTGGGCGCTCGCGTTCGCGTCGCCAAAGGAAGGGTGGGGGATGACGAACCTCGAGGCGGCGGCCGCCGGCACGCCGGTGATCGCTTCGAATTCGCCCGGACTGCGCGAGTCGGTGCGCGACGGCGAAACGGGCTATCTCGTGCCGCACGGCGACGTCGCCGCCATGACGGCGGCGATGGCGAAAATTGCCGGCTCGCCGGCGCTCGTTGCGGCCCTTGGCCTCGCCGGCCGCCGGTTCGCCGGGCGGTTCACGTGGGAGGCGGCCGCCGCGCAGACGGCGGCGCACATGCAGGAAGTGATCGAGCACCGATGAGTTCGTCGCCGCACCCCGGGGGGTAGTCGCAGTGGAGATCGTCATTCAAGGACATCACGCGGTGATCTCGGACCATCTACGGCAGCGCGCCGAGCGGCTCGTGGGCAAGCTCGCCGACCGCGCCTCGCGCGCGGTCCACGCCGTCGTCCGCTTCGAGACGGACGGACCGATGCGCCGTGTGGAGATCTCGATGCACGAGACGAAGCGCAAGCTGGTCGTCGGCGAGGGACGCGCCGCGAGCTTTGGTCCGGCGCTCTCGGCCGCCGCCGCGCACGTCGCTTCGCGGCTGGCGCACGAGAAGCGGACACCAAAGGCGCGCGCGCGCGCGAGCCGCGGGTGAAGCGCCCATTCACGGTGGGCCGCCTCCTCGCGGCGATGCGCGAAACGCTCGAGCTCGAGCTGATCGGCGACGACGCCACGCTCGCGCGCGAGATCACGAGCCCCGAGGTGTCGAGTCCCGGCCTCGTTCTCGCAGGTTACGTCGAGCGATTTCCGTCGGAGCGCCTCCAGGTATTTGGCGAGACGGAAGTCGCGTACCTCAACTCACTCGCCGCGGCACAGCGCCGTCACGTGCTCGAGCAGTTCTTCTCGTTTCCCGTACCGGCCGTCTGCGTCACCAAGGCGCTCGAGCTGCCGGAGGAGATGGCGCAGATCGCCAGCGCCACCGGCGTGCCGATTCTTCGGTCGGCGCTCAAGACGAACGAGTTCTACGCGCGCATCAAGCCGGTGCTGACCGACGAGTTCGCGCCGTCGACGAACATCCACGGCTCGCTCGCCGACGTCTACGGCGTCGGCCTGCTGTTCATCGGCCAGAGCGGCATCGGCAAGTCCGAGTGCGTGCTCGACCTCGTCGAGCGCGGGCACCG
>JBDUCS010000256.1:0-6196 GCA_040003335.1 Gemmatimonadaceae bacterium
CTCGACGACGCCGAGTCGAAGATCTTCCAGGTGAGCCAGTCGCGCGGTAACCAGGGCTTCACGCGCATCAAAGAGCTCATGTGGCCGACGATGGAGAAGATCGAAGCGCTCCAGCGTGGCGGCAAATCGATCACCGGCGTGCCATCGGGGTTCACGGACCTCGACGACATGACCTCTGGCTTCCAGCCGGCCGACCTCATCATCGTCGCCGCGCGGCCATCGATGGGGAAGACGGCGCTCGTGCTCAACATCGCGCAGTACGCGGCGATCGAGAAGAGTGTGCCGGTGGCCGTCTTTTCGCTGGAGATGAGCAAGGAATCGCTCGTGCAGCGCATGCTCACGGCGGAAGCGCGCGTCGATGCACAGAAGCTCCGCAAGGGGATGCTCCGGGACGATGACTTCCCGCGCATGGCGCGCGCCGCGGGAATCCTTAGCTCCGCTCCGATCTGGATCGATGATACACCGGGCATCACGCTGCTCGAGATTCGCTCGAAGGCGCGGCGGTTGAAAGCGGAATCGGGGATCGGGATGCTCGTCGTCGATTATCTACAGCTCATCCAGGGACCTGCGAGCTCGGAGAGCCGGCAGCAGGAGATCAGCCAGATCTCGCGCTCGCTCAAAGCGCTGGCGAAGGAGCTCGCCGTGCCGGTCATCGCGCTTTCACAGCTCTCGCGCGCGCCGGAGCAGCGCGCGGGCGACCACCGCCCGCAGCTCTCCGACCTCCGCGAGTCGGGCGCGATCGAGCAGGACGCCGACCTTGTGATGTTCATCTATCGCCAGGAAGTGTACGACGGCCCCACCGACAAGGATGGCAATTCGCTCGAGGGACGCGCCGAGCTGATCGTCGGCAAGCAGCGCAACGGGCCGACCGGCTTCGTAAATTTGTTTTTCCATAAGGCCTACACGCGCTTCGAGAATTACTCGGGCCGCGCGGCATCACCGAGCGCGTAACGCGTGCAGCCATCGTTTCGTCGTCGGCGACGGACTTAGCGCAGGATCTGGGTGTGGGCCAATCTACGCCGGAACAGCAAACGCCAACGGAAACGCCAGACGAACGGTCACCAGCGCGCGCGGGCGGGAGCCATGCGACGTCGGCGCCGCGCACTACGGTGGGCCTTGGCAGCCCGCGAGGCTCGGTCGCGGCACGCCTGGGACTCGACGACCTCTGGCACCGACCCCAGGGCCAAGTGCCCGCGCTCGATGCGTTGCGCGCGATCGCGGTGCTGTTGGTGATCTGCTCGCACTACACCACGGAGTTCTGGGAGAAGAATCTCGGAGGCGTGCCGCCTTCGCGATACGCGTCGCTGCCATTCTTCAACTGGGGTTGGAGCGGCGTCGACCTGTTTTTCATTCTGAGCGGCTATCTCATCGGCCGGCAACTGTGGAAGGAACGACTGAGCACGGGCAACGTGCGGTTCGGGGCGTTCGTGCTTCGTCGCGGATTCCGCATCTGGCCGCTGTATTTCGCGATGTTGCTCTACTTTGCGATCGCTGGCCCGATCGCGCCGAATTGGAAGGACGCCGCCTTTCTGTCCAACTACCTCAGCGGCGGGATGTCCCGCGGCTGGTCGCTGTCGACCGAGGAGCAATTCTACATCCTCGTGCCGCTATTGCTCATCGCGACGCGAATGATTCGCCGGCCGCTCCACTACCTGTGGCTGCTCGCGGGCGCGCTTGTCATGGTGTGGCTCGCGCGATGGAACGCGCTGCACTGGTACGTGGCGCACGGGTATGAAGGACGCCGGTTGTCGGACGCGATGTACCCGCAGTTTCATCTGCACTCGGAAGCGTTGATCGTCGGGCTCGTGATCGCGCTGGCATCGGTATGGCGACCGGCGCGCTTCGAGCGCGACTCCCGCGCCGGGTTCTCGACTGCCGGCTTCGCGATCTTCATTGGTGGATCGGCAGTAGGACTTCTTCTCCGCACGCTCGATCGAAACATCTTCGCGTTCACCGGTCTGGCTTTCATCTACGGCTCGCTCGCGCTGTGGCTGTTGTGGGATCGCTCGTGGGTGAGCCGTCTCGCGTCTCTGCGGGCGTTCTACCCGATTTCACGGTTGTCGTATGGGATGTACCTCAATCACTTCTACATATTCCCCTTCGTGACGATATGGCTGATCACGACGCTGCGATCGCACGGCATGTCGGAACCGGTCTGGTTCTCCGCCGGGCTGCTGTCGGGCGTGGCGATATCCGCCGGAGTGGCGATGATCACCTTCCTCCTGATCGAAAGGCCTTTTCTGGCACTGCGAGATCGGCTGCTGCCGGCTCGACACTCGTCGCGCGACCGGGCCGCCGCAACGCCGGACGTGGCGCACTCCGCATGAACGCACCAGCCCGGCGATCGGCCGCTCGACATCGGCCCGAACGGCGACGGCACGCTCGAGCCCGCTCGATCGGAGGGCGGCAACGACATCGCGCGGCCGGCACCCGCGGAGCCGCCGAGGATGCTCGACGGCCGGTGAGGTTGCTCAACCGATGAGTCCGAAACCGAGAACCGTCTACCGCTGCACGTACTGCGGCGCCGAGCACCCGAAGTGGGCGGGGCGCTGCGACATTTGCAACGAGTGGAACACACTCGTCGAGGAGATGGCCGCGCCGAAACCGACGAGTCGCTCGGCGCGCAGCAAGACGGGGAGCGCCGGGATGGGCGAAGGCGGGAGCGCCGCCGCGACGACGAAGCTTCGCGATGTGAAGGGCTCCGAGGCGCGCCGCTGGAAGACCGGCATCAACGAGTTCGACTTCGTGCTGGGCGGCGGCATCGTCCCGGGGTCGATGGTGCTGATCGGAGGCGAGCCGGGAATCGGCAAGTCGACGCTGTTGCTGCAGGTCGCGGCGCGCCTCCAGGCGGCCGGCCATCGCGCGCTCTACATCTCAGGCGAGGAATCGCCGCTCCAGGTCAAGCTCCGCGCCGACCGGCTCGGCGCCGCGTCGCACGACGTGGAGATGCTCGCCGAGACGCAGCTCGAGACGATGCTCGCGACGGGCGCGTCAATGGAGCCGGCCGTGATGTTCGTCGATTCGATCCAGACCGTATTCACGTCGGAGCTGGAGGGAGCGCCAGGCAACGTCGGCCAAGTGCGCGAGTGCGCCGCACGGCTGATGCGCTTCGCCAAGGATTCCGGCGTCGCGGTCTTCGTCGTCGGTCACGTGACCAAGGGGGGCGGCATCGCCGGCCCAAAGACGCTCGAGCACATCGTCGACACGGTGTTGTACTTCGAGGGCGAGGGGCTGCAGGATCAGCGCGTGCTGCGCGCGACCAAGAATCGCTTCGGCGGCGTCGACGAGATTGGTGTCTTCCGGATGACGGAGCAGGGCCTGATCGCCGTCGAGAATCCGTCCGAGCTGTTCATGGGCGACCGCACACTCGGCGCATCGGGCAGCGCGGTGACGGCGTTGATGGAAGGGACACGCCCGCTCCTCGTCGAGATCCAAGGGCTCGCGGCAAAGGCCGGTTTCGGAACGCCGCAGCGCGTCGCGACCGGCTACGACGCGAAGCGGCTCGCCCTCCTCCTCGCCGTGCTCGACAAGCGCGCCGGCCTGCCGTTCGCGCAGCTCGATGTGTTCGTGAACGTCGTCGGCGGTCTGCGCATTCAGGAGCCGGCGGGCGACCTCGCCGTCGCCATCGCGCTGGCCTCCAGCGTCTACGACAAAGCGCTACCGCACGATGCGGTTTTCTTGGGCGAGGTCGGGCTCGGCGGCGAGATTCGGCCGGTCTCGCAGGCCGAACGCCGCCTCGCCGAAGCCGAGCGCATGGGGATGGCGAGCGCGTACCTCGCCGAGCGCAGCGTGCCGCGCAAGACGTCGCGCTCGATCGCCGCCGTCGGTGTGCACACGATCGGCGAGCTCTGTCAGCGTTTGTTCGCATGAGTGCCGCGGCCGGCGAGACCGTGCGCGACGTCGGCGTGATCATCGTGGCCGCGGGCACAGGCTCGCGCACCGGAGCGGGCGAGCTCAAGCAGTTTCGTTGGGTCGCGGGCAAGCCGATGCTGCTGCACAGCGTGCAGCTGTTTCAGGCGCGGGCGGACGTCGCGATGGTGATCTGCGTGCTGCCCAAGTCGCACGCGGGGGATCCGCCGCCGTGGCTCTTTCAGAGCGACGTCGACCGGTTGCTCGTGTGCACGGGCGGTCGCGAGCGCACCGACTCGGTGCGCAACGGGCTCGACGACTTGCCGCCGGAAGCACAGTACGTGCTCGTCCACGACGGCGCACGCCCGCTCGTCGAGCCTGCGACCGTGGACCGGGTGATCTCGGCGGCGCGCGGCGGCACCGCCGCGATCGCCGCGCTCCCTGTGATCGATACGATCAAGGAGGTCGACGCGGACGGGCGCATCGTACGCACCGTCGACCGCTCCACGCTCTGGCGCGCACAGACGCCGCAGGGCTTTCCGCGTGCGATGCTCGAGGACGTCTACGCCCGGGCGGATCGTGAGCGAGTGATCGCGAGCGATGACGCCGCGCTCTGCGAGCGATTCGGATTTCCGGTGACGGTGGTGCGCGGGAGCGAGCTAGCGATGAAGGTGACGGAAGAGGCGGACTTCGCGCGGCTCGACGCGCTCGCGGCGATGCGGCCGTGACCCCCGCGGACGATTTCGTGGGCGCCGTGCAGCCCGTACCGTTCTGGGCGCCGCACGAGATCGAAGCGTCGCTCGGCGGCACGATCGCGCACCTCAATGCCAGACGCGTGCTCGCGTACCCGACGGAGACGCTCTACGGATTCGGCACCGCGGTCGACGCCGACAGCGTCGAGCGGTTGGTACAGATGAAGGGGCGGCCGGCCGGCAAGCCGTTTCTGCTTCTGATCGCGTCGAGCGACATGGTCGAGCGCCTTGACCTGCGGCTGAGCGGCGACGCCGCGCGACTCGCCGCGCGACACTGGCCCGGTCCGCTCACCCTCGTGCTGCCGGGCGGAGAGCGGCGCGTTCCCGAGCGATTGCGTGGTCCGGAGGGCGGCGTCGCCGTGCGATGGACGTCGCACGCGGGCATCCAGCGGCTCATTCTCGCCTACGGCGATCCGATCACGTCGACGAGCGCAAACCTGCCGGGTGTGCCGCCGGCGATGTCCGCGACGGAAGTGGTGGAGCAGTGGGGAGGTGCGATTCGGCGCGGTGCACTCCGCGTGCTGGACGGCGGGCGGTTGGTGCCTTCGCCGCCGTCCACGGTTGTAGATTGCGTCGGACGGCGGCCGCGCGTGATTCGCCCCGGCGCGATTCCGTCCGCAACGCTGCGCGAGAGCGTTCCCGATCTGATCGGAGACGTCTGACCCCATGACCGTGCCTCTGCGTGTGCTGTTCGTCTGCACGGGCAATACCTGCCGGAGCGCGATGGCGGAGTACATCGCCAGGCGGCTGATTGACGAGCGCGGCATGCGCGACATCGAGGCGGGGGGCGCGGGCACCGCCGCGTGGGAAGGGTCGCCGGCGTCCGATGGAGCGCTCCTCGTCGCTCTAGAACGCGAGACCGATCTCTCGCCGCATCGCGCACGGCTGCTGACGCGCGAGCTCGTCGAAGCCGCCGATCTCATTCTCGCGATGGGCCCGAACCACGTCGAGCGCATCGCGGCACTGGGCGGCGTGGGCAAGGTGCATCTCCTCACCGAGTACGCGTCGCGCGGCGCGTCGGAGCGCGGGATCGCCGATCCGTTCGGCGGCGAGCTCGGCGGCTATCGCGACACGTTCGAAGAGCTGGAGCAGGAGCTGAATCTCGTGCTCGACCGGATCGCCGCCCAGCAGTCGCCGAACGTTCCGTGATGCGACACCCGAGTCGGCTCGTGCTGCTCGGCCACCCCGTCGCCCACTCGCTCTCGCCACTGTTTCAAAACGCCGCGCTACGGAGCGCCTCGCTGCGAGTGACGTACGAGACGATGGACGTTGCGCCGGATGCGCTCGAGCGCACGCTGCGGTCGCTGCGTGCCGAGCGCGCCGCCGGCAACGTGACTGTTCCGTACAAGGAACGCGTGCACGCGCTGTGCGAAGCGCGAACGACGATGGCAGACCGTGTCGGTGCGGTCAACACCTTCTGGTTCGATGATCGGGGCGCCCTGTCTGGCGACAACACCGACGTCGCCGGCTTCGCGGCGATGGCGCTCGGCGTGGTGGACGCCGCACGGCCGCAGCGCATAGCGCTCCTGGGGGCGGGTGGCGCGGCGGCCGCCGTGCTCGCCGCGCTCGACGGCCTGGCCGTTCTTGCCCTCTCG
>JBDUCS010000022.1:0-20705 GCA_040003335.1 Gemmatimonadaceae bacterium
TGTGCGGTCCGTCGGCCAGCCCGGGCACATAGACGAACCAGTCCGAGAACGCGGCTCAGGAGAATGCCGGCGAAGACGAACAGCGCCGCGCCGCGCCCGCCGGCCGGCGCGGCGGGCGTGACGGCGACCGCTGCATCTCCGCCGGGCCGGGTCACACGGACGGCGTGACGAGCGATCGCGCGTGGGCGAGCGCCGCGGCGCGCATGCGGTCCACCAATGCCGGTCCATGCCGCGCGAGCAGCGGAAGAAAGTTGAGCATCCGCTCCTGCGGCTCTCCGTGCGGATAGAGCGCAGCGCGCGCCGTCGCAATGTCGTGGCGCATCTCGTCCTCGCGGCGCTTCACCGCCGCGACGATGCGGCGGTCGAGGCGCTCGAGCCGGCGCATCATTGCGTACGTGTATCCATCGGCGACCTTGCCGGACACGCCGGCGTCCGGCGCATCGAGCGCGCGCCGCAAATCCATCGTCGCTTCGAGCATCTGCAACCGAAATTCGGCGAGCGCGTCCTGCACCGACGTCGGCACGCGCTCGCGCGCCAATCGCGTTTCGGCCGCGTGCGCATCGGCTAGGTCGTCGATGCCGATGGCATACCGTTCGAGGATGCGGTCGATGTGCGGCTCGACGATCGTCCCGGACCACCGCGGCACGACGACCGGCGTGGCGGCGCCGATCGCCCGCGCCACGGCGCTGACCTGCGCGAAATACGCGAGCTCGCCCGGTCCGGCGCAATACCCGGCTGTCGGCAGCACGGCGCGCTCGACGATCGGACGCAGTAGCACGTTCGCGCCGAGATCGTCACGCTCACCGGCGGCGAGCACGCCCGGCGCGTCGGCGATCGCGATGCGCCGGCGCGCGCCGCCGTCGGATGAGAAGACGAGCGACAGTCCGCGCACCGTCGACACCTGCGGTCCGTAGCCAGACGCAACGATCGCATCGTCGCGCTCGACGAGCGCCCCCTCGACATCGGCCGCGCGCTCGAGCGCCGCCCGCAGCGTCGGATACGCCGCGCGCCGCAGTGCCGGATGTCCGGCGTCGAGCACCGCGATGCCGAGCGGCTCGAGCAGCCCGCGCAGCAGCGCGACGTAAGCGCCACCGATCGTTGCGCCGGGCGCGAACGTCGCGCGCGCCGCGTCCAGCGCGTCCGCGAATGTCGCGCTTCCGGCGCCACGCTCGAGCGCGTGCAGCATGCCGCGCACGTCGGCGAGCGGCGTGTCGCGCATGCTCCGCTCCACAAGCGCTGGCGCCGGGAGCCTGAGTGTCTCGAGTCCGCCGGGCACCGCGACGTACGTGACGCTCGCCTCGGCGAAATCCGAATCGTCCGTCGCCGCCCAAAACACCGGCGCGACCGGAACGCCGGTCGCGTCTTGCAGCGCGTCGGCGAGCGCGAGCGCTCCGATCGCCTTGGAGAACGTGTAGATCGGCCCGCCAAACAAGCCGGCCTGCTGGCCGGTCGTGACGACGATGCCCCGTCCGCCGGCGACCGACGCCAATCGATCGGCGGCAGCATCCGCAGCACCGAGCGCCGGCGCGAGCGTTGGGAGCCAGTCACGCCCGGCGAACTCGTCGCGGATCCGCGCGACGTGGGCACGCCATGCCTCGATCCCGTGCGGCGTGTTGTACCATCCGCCGGGAGCCGTGCCGGCGATCGCCGCGCGCGTGAGCGCCGGGCCGCCGAGCGCGTTGGAGATGATGCGTGGGCCGCCGTCCGTCACGCGCTCACCAGGCGATCACGCGCGTCACTTGTGGTACGGCTCGCCGCGGACGATCGTCCCGGCGCGGTACAGCTGCTCCGCGAGGACGAGCCGCGCCAGCTCGTGCGGGAGCGTCCAGGCGCCGAGCGAGAGGTGCGTCGCGGCGCGTACGCGTACTGCGTCACCGAGACCGAGCGCGCCGCCGATGACGAGCGCGACGTCGGCCGCCGCGCGCTCGCGCTGGCGCTGCATCCACGCCGCGAACGCATCTGACGTGAACCCTTCGCCCGCGGCGTCGCAGGCGACGACGTGGGTGCGCGCATCGAAGCAGCCAAGGAGTCGTTCTCCCTCCCGATCGCGTACGAGTCCCGCCGCGGCGCCACGCGCCGGCTCCTCGCGGACCTCCTTCACCTCGAGCGGCCAATACCGCGCCGCCCGCGTTTCATATTCCTGTGTCGCCTGCGCCAGTGGCTTGTCTCGCGGCTTGCCGACGCACGCCACTATGAACTTCACGGTGATCGGTGTTCGGTGTTCGGTGTTCGACGCCTCTGAAGGCGAGTCGAACGGTCGCGCACCAAACAAGAATTGCCGATCATCGGCCCCTCAGGCGTAAATTCCCCGCAGCCGGTGCACGGTAGCCACGCGGCTGATCGACAGCATGTACGCCGCCGTCCGCATGTTGACCTTGTGCCGCTTCGAGAGGTCGAGCACGTCGTTGAAGCTGCGCTGCATGATCTGCAACAGCCGTTCGTTCACCGTCTCTTCTGTCCAGAAGTAGCCGCCGCGGTCCTGCACCCACTCGAAGTACGAGACGGTGACGCCGCCGGCGTTGGCCAGGATGTCGGGAACAACGAAGACGCCCTTCTCGTCGAGAATCGCATCGGCAGCCGCTGTGGTCGGCCCGTTGGCGCCCTCACAGATCACACGCGCCCGAATCTGCGCGGCATTCTTGGTGGTGATCACGTTTTCCAATGCCGCCGGCACGAGCACGTCCACGTCGAGCGCGAGCAGTTCGTCGTTCGAGATCCGCTCGCCATCGGTAAATCCCTCGAGGCTGCGGTGCTGCTTCACCCAGGCGATCGCCTTCTGCACGTCGTGTCCGTTACGATTCACGATGCCGCCCGAGCGGTCGCCGATCGCGATGATCTTGCATCCTTCCCTCGCCATCAGGTCTGCGGCGACCGAGCCGACGTTGCCGAAGCCCTGCACCGCGACCGTCGCGCCCCGCATCTGCATCCCGAGATGCTCGAGCGCGCCCCTCGTCACGATCATACAGCCGCGGCCCGTCGCCTCGCGGCGACCGAGCGAGCCGCCCATCTCCACCGGCTTGCCCGTGACGACGGCTGTGACCGTGTGCCCCATGCGCATCGAGTACGTGTCCATCACCCACGCCATCACGCGCTCGTTCGTATTCACGTCCGGCGCCGGCACGTCGGAATCGGGGCCGAGGGTGGCGATGATGCCGGCCGTGTACCGCCGCGTGAGCCGCTCGAGCTCGCCCACGCTCAGCTTGAGCGGATCACAGATCACGCCGCCCTTGGCCCCGCCGAACGGAATGTTCACCACCGCGCACTTCCACGTCATCCACGCCGCGAGCGCCTTCACCTCGTCGAGCGTCACCTGCAGATCGAACCGGATGCCGCCCTTCCCCGGACCGCGCGACGTGTTGTGCAGCACGCGAATCCCGGTGAACACTTCGATGTCGCCGCTGTCCATCTGCACGGGGATCGAGACGATGATCTGCTTCTCGGCGTGGCGGAGGATCTTGTAGAGGCCCGGCTCCAAGTCGAGAAGCTCGGCCGCCCGATCGAAGCGCGACATCATCGCCTCGAACGGATTGTCCTCGTTGAGAAAGCGGTCCTTGTCGGGGCGGACGATCTTGTCCGTCGGCAATCGCAGGTCAGTCGGCATGGGTTGACGGGATGGCGTGGGTTTCGTCAGCGCTGCACGTCGCGCCGCGCGCGGGCGCGGAGCACCGTCTCGAGTGCGGCATCGAGCGCCGTCGCGCCACGCTCGACCGAAATTCGCTGTGAAACATACCATAACGGGGGCGCGGCGCGAGGCCACAATCCGTCGAGCTTCACGGCGTCCTTGAGCGTGCAAACAACGACGTCATGCGTCGCGGCGTCGCGCGCCAACTGCTCGGCATCGGTGCGCGTGAACGCGTGGTGATCGGCGAATGCGCGCAACGAAACGCACGCGCCGGCCTCGACGAGCTGCGCCGCGAAGGCGCCGGGATCGCCAATCGCCGCGATGGCGAGCACGCGCACGCCGTTCAGCTCGGCGAGCGGCCGCCCGTCTCCACGGATCGAGCGAAGCTCGCCGAGCGCGAACGCCACTGTCGCGATGCGCGCGCCGCCGATCGCGCGCTCCAGCGCGCTCGCCACGCTGGCAGCCCGCTCCGCGCTCGCGCTCTTCCGCGTCACGACGGCCGCGGTCGCGCGCGCAAGTGACGACAGCGGCTCGCGCCACGGACCCGCCGGCAGCAGATGCCGGTGTTCGTACCACCGCTCGGCGCTCACGAGCACGAGGTCGACATCACGGCGCACGCGACGATGCTGAAACGCATCATCGAGCACGGCGACGTCCGCGCCCTGCTCGGCGGCACGCGCGATGCCGCGCACGCGATCCGCCGCGACGACAATCTGCACGCCGGGGTTGAGCACGGCGTGGACGCCCGGCTCGTCGGCACCGTACCCTCGTAGGACGATCGCTGGCCGCGCGCCCGCGTCGATGAGTCGCGTCGTCATCCATGCGGTGAAGGGCGTCTTCCCCGTGCCGCCGACGGTGAGATTGCCCACGCTCAGCGCCGGAATCGGCGGTAGCGATGATCGCAATAGACCGACATCGAAACCGGTGTTGCGAAGCGCGATCACGCCGCGGTATCCCAGCGCGAGGGGAGAAAGCGCGAGGCGCGCGGCGCGCGCCAAGACGTCGTCGCCGTACCACACGCGCTCGGCGCCGCGGCGCTCGTCAGCCATCCGACGACCGCGCCGACAGCGCCGACAGCTCGCGACCCAAGCGCGGCGCTTCGGCGGCCGCCCCGCGCGAATCCTGCGCATCCAACGACGCCATCGCGTACGTGACGACGACGCGCGCGAACGGCTTCGGGATCAGGAAGCGGTCCCAGCTGCGGAGACGCCATCCGCGTGACGCCGCGACCCCAACCAACACCAGCGCGGCACCGCTGCGCTGCGCCGCGATCGCCGCGCCCGGCGCGAACTCTTCGAACGGGCCGCGCGGCCCGTCCGGCGTGAAGGCCATGTCGCCCCCCGCGTCGAGCACGCGGATCGCGCCGAGGAGCGCGCGCTGCGCGTTGCGGCTGGTCGAGCCGCGAACCGCGCGATAGCCGAGCGAGGCGGCGACGCGGGCGATGATCTCGCCGTCGCCGTGCTCGCTGATCAGCACCGACGCGCCTTCGTCGCGATGCTTCCAGAGGAGAGGAAGCATGCCGCCGTGCCAGAAGGCGAACACGACCGGCCGCTTCGCCGCGCGTGGGACGCGATACGCATCGCCATTCACCTCGCGAATGCGCCACGTGCCCGCGAGCGCGCGCAGCGCGAGCGTCCCGCCGATCGCCCAGGCACGTCGCTTGGCGCCCGGCTTCCGGTTTACGGTCGCGGCCCCGGCGTTGGCGTCCTCGCTCACGGGAGCATTGCCATTGCCATGTCGGCAACGCGGCGCGCCGCTCCCGGCGTCCCGAGCCTGCCCCGCACCTCGGCGAGTCCGTCGAGCATCGCGCTTCGCTCGGCGCTCGATGCGTCGAACAGCGTCGCCAACGCTCGCGCGATCGCCGCGGGCTGGAGCTCGTCCTGCACGAACTCCGGCACGAGCTTGCGCCCGGCGACCCAGTTCACGAGGCCGATGTACGGCACCTTCACCAACCGGCGGCCGATCGCGAACGTCAGCGCGCTCGTGCGGTAAGTGAGCACGAACGGCGTGCCGGCCACGGCAGCCTCGAGCGTCGTCGTGCCGCTCTTGCAGAGCGCCGCGTTCGCCGCGCGCAGCACGGTGAACGACGAGCCTGCGACGAGCGGATAGGGGCAGCGTCCGGGCGGAATCGTGATGCCCGGCGCCACACTCACCACCGGCCGTACGCCGGGCACGAGCCGCTCCACCTCGCGCGCGCTCGCGACGAAGTCGTCGAGATGCCGCACGATCTCCTGCTCGCGGCTCCCCGGAAAGAGCGCCAACACCGGCGCGTCGAGCGGCATGCCTAACGACTGCCGCGCGGCCGTACGATCCGGCAAGTCGTGCGCGCGGTCGAGCAGCGGATGGCCGACGAACGTCGCGTCGATGCCGTGCGCGCGCAGCAGCGGCTCCTCGAATTGGAGGATGACGGCGGCACGCGTTACCGTCTTGGCGAGCGAGGCGAGCCGCGACGGCCGCCACGCCCACACTTGTGGCGTGATGTAGTAGAGCACCGGCACGCCGGCCGCCTTCGCGGCCGACGCGAGCTTCATGTTGAAATCGGGATAGTCGATCAGCACGAGGAGTCCGACCCCTCCGCCGCGTACGCGGCGTTTGAGCGCCGAGAGGAGCCGGTAGTGTCGCGGCAGGTGCTTCACGACCTCGGCGAATCCCATCACCGCGAGGCGATCGGTATGCTCGATCAGCTCCACACCCGCCGCGCGCATGCGCTCGCCGCCGACGCCGACCAGCGTCAAGGCCGGCGCGCGTGCGCGCAGTTCCGCCGCCACTCCCGCCGCGTGCAAGTCGCCGGATGCCTCTCCGGCGACGAAGAGCACCTCAGGCACGCGCCTGTCCGGCTCCCGCAAGACTCGGGAGCGAGCGCTCGATCTCCTGCATGATGCGCAGCGCGACCGCAAGCGCTTCTCGACCATCTTCGCCCGTCACCGCGACCGGCTGCGCTCCCTGGAGTGCGGCCACGAAGCTCTCGAACTCCAGCTTGAGCGGCTCCCCCGCCGGGGCGTCGAGGGCGATGTGTTCGACGAACGACTCCAATTGGACGGGACCGGCCGCCATGAGCGCCGCGGGATTCACGTCGCTGCGCATGCGGAAGTAGTCGCCCGTGCCGGCCGCGAGGTCGAGCGAGAGGTAGCCGCTCCGCTGAAAAATGCGGAGCTTCCGCATCCGCTCGCGCGAAACGCGGCTCGCCGTGATGTTCGCCACCGCCCCCGTATCGAAGGCGATGCGCGCGTTGGCGATGTCCGCCGTTGGCGTCAGCACCGGCACGCCGACCGCGCTCAACTCCGTGATGTGTCCGCCGACCAGCGTCCGGATCAAGTCGATGTCGTGGATCATGAGGTCGAGCACCACCGCGACGTCGGAGCCGCGCACGTTGAAGGGCGCAAGCCGGTCGCTCTCGATGAAGCGCGGCGTGTCGATCACCGGGAGCGCGGCGCGGATCGCGCGGTTGAACCGCTCGACGTGACCGGTCTGGATGATCGCACCGCTCGCTTGCGCCGTCGCGATCAGGTCGTCCGCTTCGGCGAGCGTCGTCGTGATCGGCTTCTCGATCAGCACGTGTTTGCCGCGCGACACGGCCGCCTTCGCGACGGCGTAGTGCGCCGGCGTCGGTACGACGATGGTCAGCGCCTCGGCCGCATCGATCAGCGACTCGACGCTCTCGTGCGCGCGCACGCCGAGCTCGGCGGCCACGGCCGTTGCGCGCTCCGCCCGCGACTCGAAGAAGCCGACGAACTCCACGCCCGGCAGCTCGCGCAGAATGCGCGCGTGGTGGAAGCCGAGCGCGCCCACGCCCACCACGCCTATCTTCACGGCGCTCAGATCACCACTCCGCGCTGGCTCGCCTCGACGAAGTCGAGGAAGTGCTTCACCTCGGGGAACATCTCCAACTCCGCCTTCGCCCGCTCCAACGCCTGCGACACGTTGAGCTCCGAGCGGAAGAGCAGCCGGTAGGCGCGCTTCAATTCGCGCACCACGTCGGCGTCGAAGTTGTTGCGCTGGAGTCCGACGCTGTTGAGGCCGTAGAGCTTCACCGGATTCCCGACCGCCTTGATGTATGGCGGAATGTCCTTCGCCACGCGCGACATCCCGCCAGTAAACGAAAACGCCCCGATGCGCACGAACTGGTGGACTGCCGTCAGTCCGGAGATCGTCGCCCGGGAGTCGATCGTCACGTGGCCGGCGAGCTGCACACCGTTCGAGAGAATCACGCCGTCGCCGACGTGGCAGTCGTGCGCCAGATGCACGTACGACATGATGAACGAGCCCGTCCCAACCGTCGTCTTGAGCGACTGCGCCGTGCCGCGATTGATCGTCGCGAACTCGCGGATGACGGTGTTGTCGCCGATCTCGACCGTCGTCAACTCGCCCTTGAACTTGAGATCCTGCGGGTCGCCGCCGAGCACGCTTCCGTTGCCAACGCGCACGTTCGTGCCGAGCCGAACGTGACGCTCGAGCACCGCATGCGCCGAGATCACGCACCCGTCGCCGATCGTGCAATCTTCGCCGACAATGGCGTACGGGCCGATCTCCACCGCATCGCCGACGCGCGCATCGCTCGACACGAGTGCCGTCGAATGAATGCGCGCGCTCATCGATCGACCACCATCGCCGCCATGTCCGCCTCGGCCACCGTCTCGCCGTCGACGAGCGCGACGCCGCGCATCTTGCAAATGCGCCCGCGGATCTGCACCACCTCGAGCTCGAACCGCAGTTGGTCGCCCGGCTTCACCGGCTTCCGCCACTTCACGTTGTCGAGCGACATGAAGTACACGACCTTGCTGTCCGGATCGTCGATCGTGCCAAGCAGGAGCACTCCGCCCACTTGCGCCATCGCCTCGATGATCAGCACGCCGGGCATCACCGGATGTCCCGGAAAGTGTCCCTGAAAAAACGGCTCGTTGATCGTGACGTTCTTGATGCCGACGACCCGCTTCCGTTCCTCGATCTCGAGGATGCGATCCACGAGGAGGAACGGATAGCGATGCGGCAGGATCTTCATGATCTCTTCGATGCCCAGCGGCTGTTGCTCGGCCATTCGCTTGTCCTCTGTCGCGCGGCGCACCAGCTCCCGCACGAGCGTGACGGTTCCTCGATGGCTCGGCTTCGTGGCGACGATCCGCGCGCGCACGCGCCTGCCCGCCAGCGCCAAGTCCCCGACGCAGTCCATCGTCTTGTGCCTCAGAAACTCATCCGGCCATCGCAGCTCGGTACCGACGAGACCGGTGTCATCCAGCACCACCGCGTTCTCGATCGACGCACCCTTGATCAAGCCCATCCCGCGCAACATCTCGACTTCGTGTACGAAGCCGAAGGTGCGCGCCCCCGCCAGCTCGCGCGCGAACCCGTCACGCGTCACCGCGAACTCGCCCTGTTGGACGCCGATCAACGGATGCGGAAAATCGATCGTGACCGATAGCGAGAGCGAGCGTGCCGGCAACGCCTCGTACGTCGCGTCACCCGCGGTCACCCGGACCGGCTCGCGGACATCGAGATACTCCACCCGACCGGCCCGCTCCGCCACCCCCGCCGCGGTGAGCGCGTCGAGAAACGGCCGCGCGCTGCCATCGACGATTGGCGGCTCGGGCGCATCGAGATCGATCAGCAGGTCGTCAATCTCGAGTCCGGCCACGGCCGCCAGCACGTGCTCCACCGTGTGAATGGCCTGCCCGCCGCGACCGAGCTGCGTGCGGCGGTCGCTCAGCTCGGCGTTGTCGATCGTCGCGGCGATGATCGGCTGTCCCGGGAGGTCGATGCGCCGGAACCGCACGCCGCTTCCGGCCGGGGCCGGTCGGAAGGTGAGCCGGCACGTTTCGCCCAGGTGTAGCCCCACTCCGTCCACCGACGCCTCGCCTGCGATCGACCGGCGCTTCTCCGCGCTCACGGCTCGCTTTCTCGCGTGAGCCGAAGCAGCTGTTTCGCGACGGCCGCGAGCTTGTTCAACGCCGCCTGCACGCGCAACGATTCGGCGTGGGGCCGCGCCGGATAGCCGGACCACGTCGCCCCCTCGGGCACGTCGCCGAAAACTCCCGCCTGGCCGGCGATGCGCGCGCGCGCCCCAATGGTGATGTGCCCGTTGATGCCGGCTTGTCCGCCCAGCGAGACGCCCTCACCGATGCGCGTCGATCCGGCGATCCCGACCTGCGCCGTGATGTAGCACAGCCGCCCGATCCGCACGTTGTGCGCGATGTGGACGAGGTTGTCGATCTTCGTCCCCGCGCCAATGACTGTGTCGTCGATGCTCCCGCGATCGATCGTCGTGTTCGCGCCGATCTCCACATCATCGTGGATGATGCACCGCCCCACGTGTGGAATTTTCTGGTGCGCGCCGTCGCGGTACACGTAGCCGAACCCATCGGAGCCGATACGCGCACCGGCGTGCACGGTGACACGCTGCCCGACCACGGTGCCGGGGTAGAGCGTCACCGCGGGATGGAGCCGGCTGCCGGCGCCGACCGTCACGCCGCGCCCGACCACACAGTGCGCGTCGATGCGCGCGCCATCGCCGAGCGCCGCGCCTTCGCCGATCACCGCGAACGCGCCCACGCACACGCGGGCACCGAGCCGCGCTCCACGGCCAATGCGCGCCGTCGGATCAATGCCGTCGTCGTCGTCCGCGACCGCGTAGAGCGCGGGCAGCACCTTGAGCATCGCCTCGTGCGGATCCGTCACGACGATGCGTGCGGGCGTCGTCCCTTCGGCCGCGGCGAGCGCGGGCGCGACGAGCAGCGCGCCCGCCCGCGAGCTCCGCAGCGCCGGCACGTACATCGCGTGCGAGAGAAAGCTCAGCTCATGCGGCTCCGCGCGGTCCAGCGGCGCGACGCCGCGGATGATCTGCGCGCCATCGCCGACCAGCTCGCCACCCACCAGATGTGCGACCGCCGCGGCGGAGAGGGATCGATCTCCCTCCTCGCCGCGGCGTGGGTGCACGGTCTGGCCGCCCGCGGTCAACGCGGCGCGGGTGGCTTCGTGGAAGGACGCCCCACGCCCGCGGGCGCTGCCGTCGGCCCCGGTTTCACCGCGCTCGCCGGCGCCGCCGCGGTGATCGGCCCCGCCGCCTTCAACCGCGCGATCACCTTGTCGGTGATGTCGAGACTCTTGTCCGCGCCGACGATCACGCTGGTGTTGCCGCCCACGTCAAAGATCATCGCGTAGCCGTCCTCGACGCGAACGGCTTCAATGATCTTTTGGATCTGCTCCATCAGCGGCTTCACCAGCTCCGACTCGCGTTGGCGCGCCTGCTGCTCCATCGACGCCGCGCGCGTCTGGTATTCCTGCTCCTTGCGCTGGATCGCCTCGCCCTGCGTCTTACGCGCCGGGGCGCTCAGCGTCGCCTCGGACTTGCCGTACGCATCGACCATCGACTTGAGCGAGTCCTGCATCTTGGTGAGGGTCGACTTGTAAGTCGCCATCTCCTTCTCGAACAACGCCTCGGCGTCGGCGCGGCCGGGCGCGGAGGCGAGAATCGCCTGCGAGTTGAGGTAGGCGAGCTTGGGCACGGCCGCCGCTGCCGGGGCCGGCGCGGAGAGCTGCGCCGACGCGACAGACGCGACAGACGCGACACCGGCGAGCGTGACCAGTAGGCCGAACGCGCGCGCGCTGCGAACGAGAACAGTCATGGAGATCCGTCCTGAGTAATTGCTGGAGGTGATTACTGGAACAAGTTGCCGAAGCGGAAATGCAGCTGCCACTTGGGATCCGGCCGCCCGCTCACGCTGGTCCGATCGAAGCCATAGGCGTAGTCGAGTCCGAGCGGCCCGAGCGGCGTCACGAGCGAAGCGCCGAAACCCGCGCCGCGGAACAGGCGCGTGGGGTCGATGTCGCGGGGGCGGTTCCAGATGTTGCCCGCGTCATAGAAAACGTTCGTGTAGATAATCCCGTTGAACCGGACCCCGAACTCCGCAGTCGTCGTCATGAACGCGCTGCCGAACGATGCGCGCGTCGCCTGCAGATTCCCCGCAGCGGCGTTGTAGCCGTTTGGCGTGATCGACAGTTCATCGTAGCCGCGCAGCGTTTCGCCGTACTGCACGCCGCCGAGCGAGAAGCCCTGCGTCGCCAGGAACGGACCTGCGCTGCCGAACACCGCACCGACCTTGTTCGTGAGCCCGAGCACCACGCGAATGGGCTCGGTGCCGAGCTTGCTGCCGCCAATCGATGCCAGTGTGGCGTACGAGTGCATCTCGCTCGTGTAGCGCTGGAAGCTCGAGGTACCGCCCAGCGGACCGCCATTGAATTGTGCGTTGAACTGCTGCTGGCCGCCCGCGAACGGGAACGGCAAGCCGATGCGCGTATCGTGCGCGGCGATGAAGCCGAGCGTCGAGCGGAAGCAGTTGTTGCACTGCACCGTGACGGTGTCGCGGTCGAAGAAGCCGGAGGTGTACTTCGCCTGCTCGCCACCGTAGGAGACAAAAAAGTGCGTGAAGTACGACCACGGCGCCGGGAAGCCGATTTGAATCGAGCCGCCAGTGCTTGTGATGCGTCCAATGTCCGCGATATAGATGCGCGACTGCCGGTGGTACGCGGACACGGTGCCGGAGAACTGCGATTCCTTGATGCGCGGATCGGTGTAGCTCAGCTGGAAGTCGTTCAGGTAGCGGCTGAAGTTCCAGTTCAGCGACGCGCGCTTGCACTGCCCGAATAAATTCGGCTGATCGAGGCCGAGAAACCCGCCGATGCCCGTCCCCTGCCCGAGCGACGCGCCGAAGTTGATGTTGCCGGTGCGCTTCTCTTTCACCTTGAAGACGATGTCGACGTCGCCCTTGTCGTTGGCTTGGCGCGTATCCGGCGTCGGGAGCGGCGACTCGAAGAAGCCGAGATTCGAGATGTTCTGATAGCTGCGGATCAATCGATCCTGGTTGAACACGTCGCCCGGCAGAATCAGCAGCGCGTCGCGGATGCACCCTTCGGTCGTGAAATCATTGCCGACGATCTCGACCTTGTTGATCGTCGCCGGTGTCTTCTCCTCGATCTCCCAGCGTAGGTTCACCGCCGGCCGCCCGTCGGCAAGCTTGGTGCGCTCGACCACTGGGTGCACCTGCGCGTAGATGTATCCCTCGTTGTTGTACGCCGTGCGCAGCCGCTGCGTCGCTTCGTCGAACTTCGTCTGGTTGAAGATCGCGACGGTGTCCTTCGAGCCGCGCCGCAGCGTCAGCACCGACGTCAGCTGCTGGCGCAGCGACGGATCCTTCGAGTTGTACGGAAAGAAGTCCTTTACTTCGTTGGACGGCAGGTGCCGGTTGCCGACGACGTCGAAGCCGCTGATCACGTATTTGGGCCCCTCGTCGACCGTGATCCGAACGACACCCTTCCCCTTTGCGCGGTCGACGATCAGCGTGTCCTTGAGGAGCTGCGCGTCCGCGAATCCGCGCTCGGCGAGCAGCTTCGGGATGCGGTCGCCGACGTCGCCGGCGAGCTTCTCTTCGTCGAACTCTCCGCGCCGCCAGAACCAGAAACCCTCGGGCTTCGTGTTCATCGCCTTCGCGATCTCCCGCGCCGACATCGCTTTGTTCCCCTCGATCGTCACGCCCGAGATCGCCAGCCGGCGCCCCTCGTCGACCTTGAACTCGATGCCGATGCGGCCGTCGGAGAGCGCCGTCGTATCCGCCCGGGCGCGTGCGAGATAGAAGCCATCGGCCGCGTACAGCGAGTCGATGCGCTGCGCCGCGTGCGCCACCTTGCCGGGGTCCACGGGTTGGCCGAGGAGGAGGTCGACGCGTTCGCTGACGTCTTTTTTCTTCAGTGCGCTCGTCCCGCTCACCGACACCGCGCCGAGAATCGGATTCTCCTTCACGTCGATCGTGATCAGGGCGCGGTGCGCGCTGTCGGCGGCGACATCGCATAGAATCCGCACGTCGCTGAATTGGCCCGTCGCGTAGAGTCCCTTGATCGCCCGCTGCACGGCGCGGTAGTTGAGCGTGTCGCCTTTCGCGATCCCCGCATCTGTCCGGATCTCGAGATCGGGCAGCCGCTTGTTGCCGCGCACGACGATCGAGTCGGGATGCGTACACGCCGCGATGGCGGCAGACTGGTCCTGCGCCAGCACGGGGCGTGGCAACAAGGCCGCGCCCGCCAGCCCAAAGGCGGCGGTGAGGATGGAAGACCGCAACATGGCGTAAATCTACACTGGTTGCCCAAGAATGTCCCAATGTCGAGGGTCGCGGATCGTGGATGGCGGCGGCGACCCACACCCTGGGAAAAGAAGCGGGCGGCAAACGAATGTTGCCGCCCGCGATCCCCAGAACCCGAAATCCGCGATCCGTGATCGCAACCCTAGGTGACGGCCTTCGTCAGCACGCTGAACGACAGCCGCTCGGCATCGGGCGCCTTGTCGACCTCGATCTCGTCGCCCTTGGCGAACTCCGCTAGTAGGATTTTTTCCGACAGCGGGTCCTCGATGAAGCGCTGGATCGACCGCTTGAGCGGACGGGCGCCGAAAGCCTGATCGAAGCCGTTCGTCACCAGGAAATCCGTCGCCGCATCCGTCAGCTTGAGCGTGATCTCTTCCTCGGCGAGGCGCTTTTGCACGTCCTTGAGCAGAATGCCGACGATCTGCGCGATGTGCTCCTTGGCCAGCGGGTGGAAGACGATCACGTCGTCCAACCGGTTGAGGAACTCCGGATTGAAGACGCGCTGGATCTCTTCCTTCACCTTCTCCTGGATCCGCGCGAAGTTGCCCTGCTCGTCGCCTGACGAAAAGCCGAGCCCCTTCGTCTTCGTAATGTCGCGCGCACCGACGTTCGACGTCATGATCACGACCGTGTTCTTGAAGTCGATCACGCGGCCGTAGTTGTCGGTCAGGTGACCCTCGTCGAGCACCTGCAACAGGATGTTGAACACATCCGGGTGCGCCTTCTCGATCTCGTCCAGCAGCACTACGCTGTACGGCTTGCGGCGCACGGCCTTGGTGAGCGTGCCCGAGTCTTCGTAGCCGACGTAGCCAGGCGGCGCGCCGATGAGCCGTGACACGGAGAACTTTTCCATGTACTCGCTCATGTCGACGCGAATCAGTGCCTGCGGATCGGCGAACAGGAACTTGGCTAACGCGCGCGCGAGCTCGGTCTTGCCGACGCCGGTCGGACCGGAGAAGATGAACGAGCCGATTGGCCGATTCGGATCTTTGAGGCCGGCGCGACTGCGGCGGATCGAGCGCGACAGCGCCTTGATCGCCTCGTCCTGTCCGACGACCGTCGTGTGCAGCTCGTCTTCCATCCGCAAGAGGCGGTTGGACTCTGCCTCCTGCAGCCGCGTGACGGGTATGCCCGTCCACCGGCTGACGATGAAGGCGATCTCTTCTTCGCCGAGCGACGGGCGGAAGGATTGGCGTCGCTTTTCCCACTCTTCTTGCTTGCGGCGAATCTCGCCCTGCAGCTCGCGCTCCTTGTCGCGCAGGCTCGCCGCACGCTCGAAGTTCTGGTCACGCACCGCAGCTTCCTTATCGCCATTCACGCCCTCGAGCTGCGCCTTGAGCTCCGCTACTTCGGGCGGCGGCGCCTGCGCCGCGAGCCGCGCGCGCGCGCCGGCCTCGTCGATCACGTCGATCGCCTTGTCGGGGAGGAAGCGGTCGGTGATGTAGCGTTCCGACAGCTTCGCCGCAACGCTGAGCGTGCTGTCGGGGATCGTCACGTGGTGATGATCCTCGTACTTCTTGCGCAGTCCCTTCAGGATCTCGACCGTCTCCTCAATGGTCGGCGGATCGACGATCACCGTCTGAAAACGGCGCTCGAGCGCGCCATCCTTCTCGATGTACTTGCGGTACTCGTTGAGCGTGGACGCGCCGACGCACTGCAGCTCGCCACGCGCCAACGCCGGCTTGAGCATGTTCGACGCATCGATCGCGCCTTCCGCCGCGCCCGCACCAACCAACGTGTGCAGCTCGTCGATGAACAGGATGATGTTCTTGTTCTGCGCGATCTCGTTCATGACCGCCTTGAGGCGCTCTTCGAACTGGCCGCGATACTTCGTTCCCGCGATTACGGCCGCCATGTCGAGCGCCAGCACCCGATGCTCGCGCAGCGACTCGGGGCACTCGCTGTTCGCGATCAGCTGCGCCAGTCCCTCGACGATCGCCGTCTTGCCCACACCCGGCTCGCCGATCAGCACGGGGTTGTTCTTCTTGCGGCGCGTCAGCACTTCCATCACGCGCTGGATTTCCTTCGCGCGGCCGATCGTCGGATCGAGCGCGCCTTCGGCAGCGAGCTGCGTCAGGTCGCGGCAAAAATGATCGAGCGCGGGCGTCTTGCTCTTCTTCTCGCCCTTCGCCTGTGGCGGCGCCGGCGGCGTGCCCTGTTGCGCCGAGGCGCCGCCCGACTGGGCCTCGCTCCCGAGCAGCCGCAGCGTCTCAGCGCGCGCGGCTTCGAGGTTGACACCCGTGTCGGTCAGCACCTGCGCGGCAATTCCCTTCTCTTCGCGAAGGAGTCCGAGCAGCAGGTGTTCCGTTCCGACATAGCTGTGGTTGAGCTCGCGCGCTTCGCTCATCGCCAGCTCGAGCACCTTCTTCGCGCGCGACGTATAGGGAAGATCGGGGCTCGAGCTCGACGCCGCCTTCCCCTTCTTGACCGTCTCCTCGATGCGCTGTTGGATCTCGTCGAGGTCGACGCTCAGGTTCTGGAGAACGGCCGCGGCGACGCCTTCGCCTTCGCGGATGAGACCGAGCAGGATGTGCTCCGTTCCCACGTACTCGTGATGGAGGCGAGCCGCCTCTTCACGGGCCATCGCGAGAACCTTTCGCACGCGCTCGGTAAAGTTGTACCCGGGTGTCGACATACGTCCCTCAGTTCGGGAACCGGTCTCGGTTACCCGTCCGACCCTGCTTCGGCTGTCAGCGCCTGCCGCACGTAGCGTGCGCGCACACGGTTGGCGTCGCTATCGTCGAGCGATCGTCCTTCCGAGTAACCTAGGTGCGCAGCCTGAGAAAAAATCAGGAGCTTGTTGAGGGTATATACACTGAGGCCGGCAATCAGTTTCAAGCCCACTGCCAAGCGCACGTTGTTCAGGTGGTTCATCGCCTCGTCGAAGCTGAGGCTGCGCGCGTGACACAGAACACCGTACGATCGCCAGAGCTTGTCCTCAATAATATATCCCGCATCACGAAGCAATACTCGCCTCGCTTCCTCTTCGCGTTCGATCACCGTTCGTAGCACGTACGTCAACTGCTCGAGCAACTCTTCTTCCGATCGGCCGAGCGTCGTCTGATTCGACACTTGAAAAAAATTACCTACCACCTCGCTCCCTTCGCCGTACAAGCCGCGATAGGTGAGCCCCATCTGCTGCAGCCCAGCTAACACCTTCTGGATCTCTTTCGTCAGCACGAGCCCCGGTAAGTGGATCAACACCGACGCGCGCATTCCAGTGCCCACATTCGTCGGGCAGGACGTCAGGAAGCCGAATTCCCGGTGGTACGCATATGGGATCCGGCTCCCTAGTTCAGTATCGACACGATCCACCGCGGCGTACGCTTCCGCGAGGTCGAATCCGGACCGCAAGGCCTGCAAGCGCAGGTGATCCTCTTCATTGATCATGACGCCCATGCCGTCGCCGAGAAACACGGCTGCGCCGCTGCGCACGGGGTGTTTGGGGTCGAGTCCCGCCAGCTCCTTGCTCACCAAGTGCCGCTCGTGCAACAACAAACGGTCCTCAGCCGCCAGCGAATCGACCCGCAACAGCAGGCTCTGCTGGAGGCTCGGCGCGGCGCTCACTGCTTCACGCACCGCCGAGAGGATGCGCAGCCGCTCGCCGTCGCGCGCACGCTCCGCGAAAGCGAATCCCTCAAGATTCCGGGCCAGCCGAATGCGCGTCGAGAGCACGATGCCCGAATGATCGCCCGACGCGTCCAACCAGCTCACGCCGCCATCGGGTAAGAGCGAGAGATCGATCGTCATGGCTCGAGTACCCGGATCTGATCGCGCAGCTTGGCCGCCAGCTCGAACTGCTCGGCGTCCACCGCGCGCTTGAGCCGATCCAGCAGCTCGATTCGCACGCTCGCCTGCTCGATCGGCTGCGGCTCCGGCGCGACGTACCGCTTGCCCAGGTGCTTCGAGCTGCCGTGCACCCGGCGCAACAAGTCGCGCAGGCTGCCCTCGAACGTGCCGTAGCAGCGCGCGCAGCCGAGACGGCCGCTCGCCTTGAAGTCGCGTAGCGTCGCCGCGCAGAACGGACAGCGCCCGCTCTCGCCCGGCGAGGGCGGAAGCTGCTTCTGTACCTCGAACATCAGCGCGCCGAGTGGGTGCTTCGACGCGCTCTCGGTGACGATGCCATGCGCGGCCGCGCACTTCTCGCAGAGGTGCTCGGTCTTCACCTCCCCCGCCTTGTTCGGGCGCGTGAGCGTGACGACGGAGTCGTTCTCCTTGCAGTAGTCGCACAGCATCAGCGATGCACCTCAAGCATGGCTATGGCACCAGCGCGCGAATGTCCGTCTCGCACAAGCCGCCATTCTCGAGGAGGAGCGTGCGATGGGCGCGTCCAGCGAGCGATCGGTTGTGGGTCACCACCACCATCGCAATTTCGAGATCGCGCACCAGTTCCGCAAACAGATCGTGGAGCCGCTCGGCGTTCATATGGTCGAGATTGCCCGACGGCTCGTCCGCCAGCACGACCGCCGGGTCGATCGCGAGCGCGCGCGCCACGGCCGTCCGCTGCTGCTCGCCGCCCGACAGCTCGCTCGGCCGGTGCGTCATGCGGCCGCTCATACCGACGCGCGCCAGCAGCTCCTCGCCGCGCGACCGCGCCTTGCCTATGTCCCACCCGGCGATGCGCAGCGGCATCATCACGTTTTCGAGCGCCGAGAACTCGCGCAGGAGATGATGGAACTGAAAGACGAAGCCGACCTTCAGGTTTCGCAGTTTTGCCAGGTCGTCGTCGCTCCGGTCGCTCAACGCCTCACCCGCGAGCGTGACATAGCCGCGCGACGGCCGGTCGAGCGCGCCCAGGATGTGCAGGAGCGTGCTCTTCCCCGTCCCGCTCGCGCCGACGATCGCCACCATCTCGCCGCGTCGCACGCTCAACGTCACGCCGTTCAGCACGTTGATCGTTCCGCCGTCGCCGCCGGTGTACGTCTTCGCGATGTCCTTCGCCTCGATGACATTCATGCGCGTGTGCTCATTCGTGTCGAATGGCCTCCACCGGATAGAGCCGTGCCGCCTGGATTGCCGGATAGAGCGTCGCGACCGCGGCGATGGCGATGCTCGCCAGCACGATCCACGTCACGTCGAGCGGCTGCAACTTCACCGGCAGGTGGTCGATGAAATAGACCGACGGGTCAATCTTGATCAGCCGTCCTTGGTTGAGCACCGCACCGAGCGCTACGCCGAGTACGAGCCCGATCACCGTGCCAACGAGCCCGATCACCAGCCCTTGGGCGAAGAAGATGCGGCGGATGGATCGCGACGTCATCCCCTGCGCCTTGAGGATGCCGATCTCGCGCGTCTTGTCTTTTACCACCATCGTAAGCGTGCTCACGATGTTGAACGCGGCGACGAGCACGATCAGCAGGAGGATCACGCCCATCGCCAGCTTCTCCAGCCGCAGTGCCGAGAAGAGCGAGCTATTCTGCTGCTGCCAATCGAGCACGCGATACGGAAAGCCGAGCGACTTAGCGAGTTCGCTCGCGGTGACGTTCGCTTCCCAATGCGACGTGGTGCGCGCCTCGATCCCCGTTACCGCACCGCCGAGCGACGCGATCTCCTGCGCCGCGGCGAGCGGCACGTAGACGTAGCTGTTGTCGTACTCATACATCCCCGACTCGAATACCCCCGTCACTTCAAGGCGCATCTGCTTCGGGATGAACACGCCCATCGAACGGTTCCACTTTCCGGTATACACCGAGATCTTGTCGCCGACGAACACGCCCATGCGGTCGGCGATCCGCTTGCCGAGCACCGCGCCACCGCGAATCAGCGTGTCCTTGCTCGTCGTGGCGAAGCGAAAATCGCCTTGGCCGGGAATGATATGGCGGCGGACGTCGGTCACTTCCTGCACACCCTTGCCCGACGGCTGGATTCCGACGACCTGCACAGCTTCCGTGTAGTCGTGCGCCGCGTTGATCGCCCCCTGCGTCATCACGAACGGCGCCGCGGCGACGATGCCGGGGAACTTGCGCACGCGCTCCAGCGCCTCGGGCCAAGTGGAATCGGAGATCTTGAGGTCGTCGCCGAACTTCAGTACGCGGATGTCGGGGCTGGCCACGAGTAGCTTGTCGCGCAGATCGCTCTGCAACCCGTTCATCACGCCCATGATGATGATCAGCGCGCTCACGCCCACGAGCACGCCGCCGATCGCGATCACGCTGATGAAGGAGAGGAGCTTGCTCCCGCTGCGGCTGCGCAGATAGCGCCAGGCGATCGACATCTCGAGGTTGCTCATCATCGCCACTATTCCGCCCGCATTGTCGGAAAGAGGATCACGTCGCGAATGTTCTGTTCGCCGCTGAGATACATGAACAAGCGGTCGAGGCCGATGCCCACACCGCCCATCGGCGGCATGCCGTACTCCATCGCGCGGAGATAGTCCTCGTCCATTCCCGTCGCCTCTTCGTCGCCTGCGGCACGTAGCCGCGCCTGAGCCTCGAAGCGCGCGCGCTGGTCGATCGGATCGTTGAGCTCGCTGAACGCGTTCGCCAATTCGCGGCCGCGCGCGAACAGCTCGAACCGCTCCGTCAGCGCCGGATTGCCACGCTTCGGCTTGGCCAGGGGCGAGAGCTCCACCGGGTAGTCGACGACGAACGTTGGCGTCTCGATCTTCGACTCCACCAGCGATTGGAACATCTCGTCGAGCAATTTCGGCCGGCTCAATGTCGCCACGTGCTGTACGCCCGCACGCTGCGCCATGTTCCGCAACGCCGCGTCGTCGACCGCGCTGATGTCGGCGCCGGCCGCGGCGTTGAGCGAGGGCATCCACTCGATGCGCGGAAACGGCGGCGTGAGCACCGGCACCGGCTCGTGCTCGAGCCCCGATGCACGGACGCTGTCGGCCGCGCACACCAGGAGCGCTTCCACCGTCGTCATCATCTCGCGATAGTCGGCGAACGCCTGGTAGAATTCGAGCATCGTGAACTCGGGGTTGTGCGTGCGGTCGATGCCCTCGTTGCGGAAGT
>JBDUCS010000257.1:0-6142 GCA_040003335.1 Gemmatimonadaceae bacterium
CACGCCCAGCCCGCCTGACCGCGTATCGTCACGCCGGGTGCGAGGTCGCGCAGCCGCAGCTCGGCGCCGTATCCGGTGTACGCGCCTTCGACGCGGTTCGCGTGGAACACATTCGAGAACCGATGGGCGCGCAGCCCGAACTCGGGTGGTCCGGTCGGCCTCAGGTCAGGCGGCGCGATATCGGCGAAGTCATCGCCGTTGGCGCGCGACGTCTCGTCGCCCTGTGCGCGACGCCACGTGCCGCCGCGCGCGCTGTAGCGGTCGATGCTGTCACGCGGCGCCCACGTGAGCCGGTGTGGACGTGGCACGAGCGAGTCCGGCCCGTCTGCCAGTGCGATCGTCGCCGCGGTATCGACCGAGTACTCGGAGAAACGCGAGACGATGCGAATGATCCCACGCGCGTCCGAAAAAAGCGTGCTCGCCTGCAGCTCGACCCGCTGATACGCCGGGAGCCAGAACCGCGCGTCGACTTCCGCGCTCGAGAGCTCGACGTAGGCGATGCCGCGCACCGTGCTGTTGAGCACGCGCGCCATCGCACCCTGGGGTCGTGGAACAAGTTCTAGGAATCGTCCGCGCATGCTGACGATCTGTGCGCGTCCCAGGTCGACGTCCACATCGCCGGCGAACGCGATGGTCGGCGCGGTCGGCGACGAGCGTGGTACGGCGAGAGGCTCGACGTGCACGCGCGCAACCGTCACCCGATGGCCGTTGATGGTGAGTCGCGACACGGTGTCTCCGCCGCTGAATCGGTACACCGATTCCCGGTCGGTCGCGAACGGATGCACTGCCCGGTAGCGGGGCGCACGATCGCGGCGTGGTTGGGGGCGCCGCGTCGTATCTCTTCCAAAGAACAGGTCGATACGATTGCCGTACAGCGTTGGCACCGTCCACGAGTAGCGCAGGCTCGACAGGAGCGAGACGCTCGGGCCGAGCATACGCGCGCGGTAGCCGACGACGTGCTGCTCGTACGCGCCATCGCGCGACCAACGCGCCTCGTTCGCCGTCTGCTCCACCTGCACCGCCCCCTCGGTGCCGTTCGGCTGGTGCGTAACGATCGCCACCTCGGCTTCGATGTGCGCGCGATACCCCGCCAACCGCGCCGGCACCGCGCGGTTCACCACCGCTGCGCGCTCGACCAGTGCCCGCACCGCCGCGGTCGAGTACGTCGAATCTGATTGCTGCTGTTGCGCCAGCGCGAGCGTCGCGGCGACGACGAACGCAGCAATCATCTCCGCGTCACGCGCTCGCTTCGTCTGCGGCCGCGGCCGCGCTCACCCATGTCGCCACCGCGTCGTCGAGCGCGCGACGGGCCTTCGCCAAGTCGGCTGTCAGCGTCGCGGCGCGCTTGACGCCGTTGCCGCCTGCGCCCGCGTACAACGCCGGATCTTCGAGCGCCTGCACCAGCTCGGCGACACGAGCCTCGCGCGTCGCTACCTCCTGCTCGGCGGTCTCTGCCGCGCGCTTCGCGCGCTTGCGGTCGCCGTCAGCTTGCTGGCGCGCACCCTTCGTCTCCTTGGAGCCACCCTTCTTCGACTGCTCGCGCTCTTTCTCCCGCGTGCGCTTCTCGGCGGCGTTCGCGTCGGCCGCCGCGGCGCGCGCCTTTTCCGCGCGCACGATCTCCCACTCGGCGAACGTGCCATCGAAGTCGGTGATGTGCGTGCCGTCGAGGCTCCACACGCGCGTCACCAGCGCGCGCAGCAGCGCGCGATCGTGGCTCACGAGAATCGTCGTCCCCTCGTAGCCGTCCACCGCATCCTCCAGCGCTTCGATCGACTCGACGTCGAGGTGGTTCGTCGGCTCGTCGAGCACGAGGAGATTGGCGTGCGACAGCACGATCATCGCCAGCGCCACGCGCGCGCGCTCGCCGCCGGAGAGTGTGCCCGCATAGCGCCGCACCGAGTCGCCGCTGAAGCCGAACGCGCCGAGGTGGTTCTGGACGGCGCCGCGACTCCACAACGGCCGTAAGTCGTTGATGATCTCATACAGCGTCTTGTCCATCGGGATCTGCGCGAGATCTTGCCGGTAGTAGGCCGGTGTGATCGATCCGCCGAGCCGCGCGTTCCCGGTCGTCGGCGGTCGCTCGCCCATCAGCGTCTTGAGGAGCGTCGTCTTCCCCGAGCCGTTCGGCCCGATGAAGCCGATCACGTCGCCGCGCCGGATCGTCGCCGTGAACTTCTCGAGCAGCGTCCGCTCACCCTCGTCCGTCGGCACGCTCACGCCGAGCTTCTCGAACTCGGCCACGCGGTCGCCACCACGCTCGGACGACTCGAGCCGTAGCGACATCACGCCGCCCTCACCGCTCGGCGCGCTCAATCGCGGCAGGCGCTCGAGCTTCTTCCGGCGACCCTTGGCTTGCTTCGTGTTCTGCCCGGCGAGATTGCGACGGATGTAGTCCTCTTCCTTCGCCACCGTCTTCTGCTGCTGCTCGAACGCGCGCTGCTGCGACAGCCGGCGCTCGGCGCGCTGCATGGCGAACGCCGTATAGTCGCCCGTGTAGGGCGTCGCCGTCATGTCGTCGACGTGGAGTACGTGGTCGACGACGCGGTCGAGAAAGGCGCGGTCGTGACTGATCACGAGCACCGTCTCATCGACCTGGCGCAAGTACTCCTCGAGCCACGCGGCCGTCTCGAGATCGAGATGGTTCGTCGGCTCGTCGAGCAGCAGCACATCGGCCGGCGCGACGAGCTGTCGAACGAGGCCGAGCCGGCCGCGCTCGCCGCCACTCAGATGCGTGATCGGCCGCGTCTTTGCTTCGTCGTGGTCGAAGCCAAGCCCGTGCAGCGTCGCATCGACACGCGAGTGAAAGGTGTAGCCGCCCTCGTGCGCAAAGCGCTCTTGGTCGTGGCCATAGCGCTCAATCATCTGTTGGGTCGCGCGCTCGCCGAGGTCCCCGAGCTTCACGGCTTGATCGTGCAGCGACTGCTCGAGCGCGATCAAGTGCGCGAATGGCTCAGCTGCTGCATCCCAGACCGTGGTTGCTTCGCCGAAATCGCGATGCTGGTCGAGCACGGCGAACTTGAGCCCCGGCGCGCGCGCGATCCCGCCGCGCGTCGGCTGCTGGTCGCCCAACATCAGCCGGAACAGCGTCGTCTTCCCGGAGCCGTTGCGCCCGATGATGCCCCACCGGTCCCCCGGCGCGATCGTCACCGTCACATCGCGCAACAAGGGTGTCGCGCCAAACTCGACGGCCACTCCAGAGAGGGAGATCATCGGTACCGGTTGCCGCGTGCCGGGAACGGGACGTCATCAAGGCGCATCCGCGAAAGCTAACCCCGCGTTGAACTGACGACCGGCGACCAGCGACTGTCGCCTATGCTTGGCACCAATTCTTCCACTCCGATTCCGACAGCCCGATCGTTAGCTTGTTCTGCGCTCGTACCAGTGGAGTGTTGAGCACGAGCGGCTCGTTGCTCAGCACCTCGAGCCAGCGCTCATCGCTCATGCGCGCGTGTTGCAGTCCGAGATCGAGGTATCGTTTCGACTCTTTGTCGATCAGCGCGCCAACGCCGAACTTCTGCGCGAATCGCTTGAGCTCGCCCGGCGATGCGGCGCGCTCCGCCAGGTCGACGAAGTGCGTCGTGATCCGCCGTTCGGCGAAGAAGCGCAGCGCCTTTCGCGTATCGGAGCTTTTTTTCGTGCCGAAGATCTGCACGTCCACGGAGAACCCCTCGCGAATCGACGCAGAAGGATAGCCTGCGTGCAGTGCCGGTCGGCTGGCCACGATAGGTTTGTCGCGTGAAGAGCCCGAACAGCGATCGCCGATCACCGATCACCGCCTTCAGGGCGGCGTGGTGGCTCCGCAACCCGCATCTCCAAACGATGTGGGGCAAGCTCGGGCGCCATCTTCCGGCCGTGCCGCTGCGCGTCGAGCGGTGGGATACGGCGGACGGCGATTTCGTCGACGTGCATCGTGTCGTGCAACCGCTGCACGCAGCAGCCAATGGGCCACGGCTCGTGCTCCTGCACGGACTCGAGGGGTCGCCGGACTCGCACTACGCGCGGGGACTCTTGCGCCAGGCGTACGACCGGGGATGGGCCGCCGATGCGCTCGTCTTTCGCTCGTGCGGTGCCGAGCCCAATCGGTTGGCGCGCTCCTACCACTCGGGCGAGACGGGCGACCTCGACTTCGTCGTGCGACGGCTGATCGTTGCCGAACCGGATCGCGCACTACTGCTCGCCGGTGTCTCGTTAGGCGGGAACGTACTCCTCAAGTGGCTCGGCGAGCAGAGCGAGGATGTGCCGCGCGCGGTGCGCGCCGCCGCCGCCGTCTCGGTTCCGTTCGACCTCGCGCGGTCGGCACGTCATATCGATCGCGGGTTCGCCAAGGTCTATCAGGCCAACTTCCTGCGGACGCTCAAGCGCAAGGCACGCGATAAGCACGCGCGATTCCCCGGTATTCTCACGCCGGCGGAATTCGAGGCAGCCCGAAACTTTTACGAGTTCGACCATGCCGTCACCGCGCGGCTACACGGATTTACCAGCGCCGACGATTACTACACGCGCTCCAGCTCGCTCGGGTTTCTCCGCCGCATCCGCGTCCCATCGCTCCTGCTGAGCGCGGCAGACGATCCCTTCCTGCCGAGCGACGTGCTCGGCGAGGTTCGCGCCGCGGCGGCGGAAAACGCGATGCTGCGGCCGGAGCTCGTGCCGCACGGCGGGCACGTCGGCTTTATCGCCGGGAGCGCTCCGTGGAAGCCGGTTTACTATGCCGAAGAACGCGTCACCGCGTTTCTCGAGGAAGAGAGTCGGCCGCTGCGCACACACTGACAGCCGACGCCCGACAGCCGATGGCCTTACGGGATCGTCTCACCTTCACCGGCTTCGGCTCTGCCCGCAGCGTGAGCACCGGCGCGTAGTCGAGCTCGCGCTCCTCGATCACGCATGTGAGCAGGAGCGCTCCGCGCGCCAGCTGGCCGCGGTTCAGCAGCTCGCGCGGAAATATGAGGCGGTCGCGAAATACCGGCTCGAGGAGCCCGGTGTACTTGTCGCCAGCCACCGAGCCGAGAAAGACGATGTCGCACGCATTACCCATCGCGCGCGCCAGCTCGCGCGCGCTGGCATCGAGCGCCGCACGGCCGGCTGGATTGCCGAGCTCCGCGCCGGCGAAGCGCTCCAGATCGGCCGTCGAGATGCGCGTCTCTGCCGGCACGAGCCCGTCGGTCGTCGTGAGGATGTACACACCCTCGCGCATCGAGGCCGGCGGCTGCGCAAACGCGCGCGCATAGGCGAGCTTGCCGTTGAAGTAGAGCCCGCTCAGGTAGCGAAAAACCGAGCCGATCGGCATGCCGTGCTCGCGCAGTTCTTTCGCCACCGGCGTGCGCGGCGGATGTTCCAGCAGCACGCGCCCCTTCTTGCCGTGCGCGGTCGCCGGTGAGAGGATGAAGATGCGCGCTCGGCGCGGCACGCAAGACTCCGTCATGACGCCGTGCGTGCGCAATATCGGTGCTCGCTGCGCATGCGCCGGCGCGCTACGTTCTCGGAACACCCGAGGAGACTCGCATGATCCAGCTCGCCTTCAGAAATGGCGCCCGTCTCGCCGTGCTCGCGCTGATCGCCGCCTGCGCGCGGCACCCCGCGACGGCCGGTGATGACCACTCCGGTCATGAGATGACCGCCTCGTCCGGTTCAGTCGCGCCCGAGGCATCGATGCAGCAGGGTGCTGGCCTCCCGGCTGGTGCGGCCGATGCTGCTTCACGCCTCGCGAACTCGCCGCGCCACGGCGAGTGGGTGCTCGTGAAGATCGGCACGGACAGCGTGCGCGCGTGGATTGTCTATCCGCAGGTCAGCAAGAAGGCGCCGGTTGTCGTCGTCATTCACGAAATTTTCGGATTGACGAGCTGGGTCCGCGGCGTCGCCGACCAGCTCGCCGCCGACGGTTTCATCGCGATCGCCCCCGATCTTCTCACGGGAAAGGTCCCGCCGAATCTCTCCGATAGCGCGTTGCAGGCGGAGGGACCCAAAGTGATCCGCACGCTCGATGCCGAGGACGTGCAGCGAAAGATCGACGCGATCGCGCAGTACGCCATGGCGCTCCCGTCGGCGACAAAGAAGTACGGCATCGTGGGGTACTGTTGGGGCGGCGGCGTCTCGTTCGCGCACGCTGCGCACGCAGGCAAATCGCCGGCCTTTGGCGCATCGGTCG
>JBDUCS010000258.1:0-6140 GCA_040003335.1 Gemmatimonadaceae bacterium
CGTTCGTATCCGGCGGCTGATGTACTCGAGCGCGTGCCCCTGCCCGATCACGCGCGCGCCGAGGTGCTTCTCCAGCTCGAGCACCGTGCCGAGCTCGTCGCGCAGCATCTTGCCGACGGGAATCCCCGTCCAGCCCGAGATCACTTCGCCGACCAGCGACGCGTCGACGCAGACGCGCATGAGCGGCTGCTCGCCCTGCATCTTCTCCAGCTCTCCGTTCAGCTTCGCGAGCTCCGACTTCTGCGCCGCGTCGCCCGCGTCGCCCGCGCCCTCGAGCGACTGGCGAAGCTCGCGCACGCGCGAAACGAGCGTCTTCTCGCTCTCCCACCGTGTCGTCAGCGCCGTTCGCTTCTGCTCCAGCTCGGCGCGCTGCGATGTGATCGTGCCCAGCCGCTCGCCGTGGTCCGACCCGGTCGTCGCCTCACGCTTGAGCACGCGCTCCTGCACGTCGAGGTCGTCGAGCTGGCGGCTCGTGTCCTCGAGCGCCGCCGGCGTCGATGACTGGCCGAGCGCGAGCCGCGCGCACGCCGTGTCGAGCACGCTCACCGCCTTGTCGGGGAGCTGCCGGTCGGCCAGGTAGCGGTGCGAGAGCCGTACCGCCGCCTCGAGGCCGTCGTCGAGCACGCGCACGTTGTGGTGCTTCTCCAACGCCGGCACCACGCCGCGCATCATGATCATGCATTGCTCCTCGCTCGGCTCCTCCACCTTCACCAACTGAAAGCGGCGCGCGAGCGCGGGATCCTTCTCGAAGTATTTCTTGTACTCGCTCCACGTCGTCGCCGCGATCGTCCGGAGCTCGCCGCGCGCCAGCGCCGGCTTGAGCAGGTTCGCGGCGTCGTTCTGACCCGCCGCGCCGCCCGCTCCAATCATCGTGTGCGCTTCGTCGATGAACAGGATGATCGGCGACGGTGAGTTCTTCACCTCCTCGATCAATCCCTTCAAGCGATTCTCGAACTCACCCTTCACGCCGGCACCGGCCTGCAGCAGCGCCAGGTCGAGCGTGCGCAGCGTGACGTCCTTGAGCGGCGGCGGCACGTCGCCGTTGGCGATGCGGAGTGCGAAGCCCTCCACCACCGCCGTCTTCCCCACGCCCGCCTCGCCAACGAGAATCGGATTGTTCTGCCGGCGCCGCGTCAGGATGTCCACCACCTGCCGCACCTCGACGTCGCGGCCGAGCACCGGGTCGATCTTGCCGCCCTTCGCCCGCGCCGTCAGGTCGACTGTGAACTGGTCGAGGTTGGGCTGCTTCCCGTCGCCGCGCGGCGCCGCCTCGCCGCCGTCGCGCTCCGCGGCCGCGCCGCCGCCGTCCTCGGCCGCCGCCGCCGTCAGCGCGGCGAAGTCCGTGCGCAGCGCTTCGTCCGGAAGCTTCGCCAGCTCGGGACTCGCGTCGCGCACGAGGCGCACCAGCTCCTCATTGCTCACCAGCGCGAGGAGCGTATGCCCGGTGCGCACCTTCGGCGCGTTGTATTCGACGCTCGCCAGCTGCCACGCTTCCATGAACATCTTCACCAGCGAGGGGCTGAAGCTCGGCGTGCGCGCGTTGCCAGTCTTGAGCTTGTCGAGGCTCTTCTGCAGCTCGCGCGTCACGCGCGTGCGGTCGATGCCGTACTGCTTGAGGATGAGGGCCACGTCGCCATCGGTCGCGTCGAGCATCTTCATCAAGTAGTGCTCGATCTCGACGTCGTAGTGCGTGCGCGACAGGCAGAGCCCGGCCGCGGACTCGAGCCCGCTTCGCGTCTCGTGGTTCAGCTTCCCGATGAGGGCGCGCAGATTCACGGCCATGACATGCCTCGTTGCGACTAGAGTGTGAGCACCGTTTCGTCGGCGTCTCGCGCCGGCGCGGTCGTTCGCAGCCACGTGCACCATCCCAACGGAACACCCTCGCTCCCGTCCGCGCCGACGATGCAGGCCGGCACCTCATCTCGCGCCAGCACGAGCTGCACGTCGACGTCGAGATCGTCCGAGGTGTAGAAGCGAACGAGCGCGCGCAGCGTCGCCAGCGCGTTCCCCGTCGGTAAGAAGTCATCGTATTGCCGGCGCGCCAGTGGCCCGATGCGAATCCGCACGCGCCCCTGCTGGTCCCAGATCTCGTCGCCGGCCACCGCGCCCAGCCCGAGCTGCGTCGAGGTGTCGGACTCGTCGCCGAGCTCGCACTGCGCGTCGCGCTCGATCGGGTACCATGCGCCAATGAACTGCTCCACCGTTACCGGCACGCCGAAATAGTCTTCGAGCAGCTGCTCGAGTCCCGCCGCCGGCCGCGTGCGCAGCGAGAAGAGTCCGCTGTAAAACGCCATCACCTCGGCCGGCACGCCGGCGCGGTCGCGCAGCAGCGGGTCGCCGAGCCCGGTCGCCTCGAGCACGTGCCGAGTCAGCGGCGCATCGCGCCCGCCTTCCTGGTCGATCCCATCGAGCCCGCGGTGTTTGGCCCACGCGCGGTAGAACAGCGAGACGAGGCGGTGATTGAAGATGTCGTAGAAGGCGCGCATGGTGTCGTCGCGCGCGCGCACCCGGTCCATCAGCTGCATCGAGTACACGAGCGGCAGCACGCCCTGTGGTCCTGTCAGCCCCATGAAGTTCACCGTCATCCGCGCCGGCGAGTCCGGCGCCTGCGTCAGCGCGGCGATCTCGCTCGGCGGAAAGGCGACCGACGGGGCGGCGCCGAATCGCACGACCTCGTTCGCGGGGTCGCCGAAGCCGCCGACCGGCGTGCGCTCCGGCGACAGCCGCTCGAGGAGATGGACGGCCTGGAAGAAATCGAATAGCCACGGCGCGTCGCCGAGCTCGCGCGCCACGGCGTCCATCCGCTCGGCGACGGGCACCACGTCGCCGGCCGCTTCGCCGATCGCGCTCACGCGAGCGGTCTCCACCCGGCGCGCGGCGCAAAGACTCGCACCGGCTGGCGCCGCTGTGGCGTGCGCGCGGTGAGCGCCGTAAAGCTGTTCATCGACGCGTACAGTCCGAAAAAGTGGTCGAGCACCGAGGCGAAGAGATAGACGCCGCCGCCGGTGAACTCGTCCTCGTCCAGATCGATCTCGATGCGCCGCCCGCGCGCGAAGCCGAGTCCGTGCTCGGTCGACACCTGCGCGAAGGTCGGCGCGCTCTTCACTGAACGAAGCCCCTGAACGTTGCGCTCGCCCGATTCGCTGTCGGCGAAGTTGTGCAGGCGCAGCAGCTCGCGCAGCGGGTCGGCGCCGCCGTCAGCGAGCGACAGGTAGTTGAGCGAGAGCTGCGAGATCAGCCGCCAGAGCTGCGGCTTACCGAGCGGCGGCTGTACGACCTCCGTCGGCTTGACGAGTGCGCGGACGGCGAGAATCGGTCCGCCACCCTCCAGCTCGAAGTCGCCCGAGTCGGCGCCGAACGGCAGCCGGCTCGGAAGATCGCCGTTGAAGCAAGTGAGGCGCGCCGTGACGGCGTCGGCATCGGGATGCATCGTGCGCTGCGAGCGGTCGAAGAAGGCGAGCGACACTTCGCTCGAGTCGTCGGTGCGCCACCCGACGGGACGCCGTGTCGCCGACCAGAAGATCGATGGCTTGGCGCCGTCCGCCGCGTGCCGCAGCGCGTGGAGCGGCTCGATCCTGATGGTGTCCGCCGACCCCGGCGAGACGGCGACGACCTCGTCGACCGAGAAGATCTCCGTCGTCAGGCGACGGCGCGCATCGGGCACGAGGAGATACTCCGGCGTGCGCTGCGTCACAAGCACCGGCTCCGACGTCTGGCCGAACAGGTTGACGATCGGCGTGCAGCCGAGCTTGAACGTGCGATCATCGATACCCGCTTCCAGCACCTGCCGTCGCTCGGCGCGCTCATACGGCGAGATCAGGAAGACGAGCTCCGCCTGCGCGCCGATCGCCGCCGCGCGCACCTCGTCGAAGCCGTCGATATCGAGAAACAGAAACTTGTCGGGAAAAACGAAATACTCCTGCAGCAGCCGGTACGCCTGAAACGACCGTCCGGGAAACGGGAGCATTCCCTCGTCGGGGGCGAACCCCACCGGCTTGATCGCCGTCGCCGGCAGCGTGATCGTGCGGCTCTTGCCCGGCTCGCGAATCAGCACGCGCACGCAATTGTTGCAGAGCAGCTCGTACAGTGCGTAGGAGAGCGTCGACTCGGCGGCGATATGCAGACGCAGCGTTTTCAGTGTCAGCGCGTCGAAGCGAACGTCGGGGAGGCACTTGAGATCGATGCGCAGCGCGGCCGTCGCATCCGATGCGCGCACCGGCGGCTTGAGCCGGTCCGGCGTCGTCCACTGCGCGCCAGCGATCGTCACCGGCCACAGCGTGGTGTCGTAGCACGAGCGGAACTTGCAGGGTACGCCGCTCACCGGGCGGGAGTAGAGCACCGAATCGCGCGGCACACTCAAGCCTGTCGTCAACTTTCCCTGCTCCGGATCGAGCACGAGCTCGACCGTGCTCATCGACGGGATCGGCCGGATGTAGTGCGGATAGATGACGTTGAGCAGCGCTTCGCTCACCGCCGGCAGGTCGTCGTCGAGCTTGAGATGTACGCGCGCCGCGAGGAGCGCGAAGGCCTCGAGCATCCGCTCAACGTGCGGATCCTCGCACTTCGTCGGCTCGATCTGCAGCCGCGCCGCGACCTTCGGATATTCGCGCGCGAACTCCGCCCCCATGCGGCGGAGGAACGTCAGCTCCCGCTCGTAGACGTACAGCAGGTCATCCCGCACTGCCTTCCCCCTTCACCTGCACATCGCCGGTCCCCAGCTCGAGCGCCGTGTCGAAGACGATGTGCTCCGGCGACGGATCCATGCGCAGCATGGCGTCGATGAGAAAGTGGAGCTCGCGGCGCTTCCCTTCCGGTCCCGGCACGAGCGAAATGCGCACGTTGGCGAGCCGCGGCTCGAATCGCGCGATCGTCTCCTCCACGCCGCGGAGCAGCCGCACGTGCTCGGCTGCGTTGTCCTTGCTCATCGACGTGATGTCGGGGAGCCCGTACCGGATCAGCGAGCGCTCGACTTCCTCCAAGCCGTCCGGGAGAGGCATGTGCATGCGCCGGGTATTGAGGAGCCACTCGAGATCGCGCCGCAGCGACGCCTTGAGCTCGCGCACCGACTGCGCGCGATTCATCGCCGGCTCCACGCTCGAGCTCGGCTCGTCGTCGATCAACCGGTCGATCAGCGACTGCTGGACCGTCTGCTCGAGCTCCGTCTTCGCCATCGGCTACTGTTGGCCGAATCCGATCGCCGCCATCGGATCGAGCCGGCAAATCCGGAGATAGAGCTCCTGGCGGCGCGCGGCATCGCCCTCGAGCTTCTCGAGGCAGCGATAGAGGAGCGTCAGCGGCTGGGCGACGACCTCGCTCGACTCCCATTCCTCGAGCCGGTGCGTCTCGATGTGCGTCACGAGCTCCTCGAGAATCGGCGCCGCAACCTGCGCCAGTCCGTGCTCGACCATGATGCTCGCCAGCTGCGCCTGCCTGAGCCAGCGCCCCCGCCGGCTCTGCTCGCGCTCGAGCTCGCGCTTGAGGAGCTCCATCGCTTTCTGCGGATTCCCGGCGCGCGCTTCGCTCGATGCGCGCTCGAACACCTTGTCGCGCCCGTCGCCGTTGGCGGCCGACGACTGCCGCTGCGCCGATGCGGCGGCGCCGGACTCAACCGCCGCCGGCGATGCGTCGGACGCGAATTGCGCGAGCCAGGCACGCGTCTCGGGGTTCGCCGTCGGAAGATCATCCATCAAGCTCATCTCGGGCAGCGTCGGCACCGCGGCGAGCACGAGCTTGAGCTCGTCGCGCAGCGCGCTCGCGACGCGCTCGTGATCGGCGCCGAGCGCTTCGCACGCGGTGAGCGCGTAGCGCTGGATGTCGAGCCAGCCGCGGCCCGCCGGCGTGCTCATCAACGTCTCCGCCGCCTCGAGCAGCTCGGGCCACTTCGCGTCGAGGAGCAGCGAGCGCAGCTGCATGCGTGACGCGCTCGGTGGCGCATCGAGCACGCGGGGATCGGGCGGGTTGCCGCTCGCGCGCAGCTCACCCCAGCGCAGCGCGCGAAGGATGAGATAGGCCGTCGGGTCGGTCGGATTGGCGCGACGGATGAAGCGCGCCGCGGCGACGGCGCGCGCCGCCGCGTCGGCCCGGTCCGTCGGCTCCGCGGAGATGCCGCCCGCCACACCGCCGGCCGGCGGATTCGCCGC
>JBDUCS010000023.1:0-20677 GCA_040003335.1 Gemmatimonadaceae bacterium
TACGATCGCATGGCGGCGTACTTCGCGTCGATCGGGGTCGCCGGCGCGCGCATGATGCGGCAGACGGCCTCGGTGCAGGTGTGCCTCGACGTGGCGAGCGACGCCGCGCTCCAGTGGCGTGTGCTCAACGCCGCGGCGCTGCTCGGCGTGGCGATCTTCGCCAGCTCGCCGCGCTACGCCGGCGCGTTGACCGACGAGCAGAGCGTGCGTGCCGGTGCGTGGCGCGCGCTCGATCCGCTGCGCACCGGGCTTCCCTACGGTGACGCCTCCGCCGACGCGTATCTCCGCTTCGCGCTGGAAGCGCCATCGATCTTTCATCGGGCGGACGACGGGTCGTATGCGCCGTTTGGGGAGCTCCTTGCCACGGGCCGGGCGAAGACGGACGACTGGGACGCGCATCTGTCGACGCTCTTCCCCGAGGTGCGCCCTCGCGGATATCTCGAGGTGCGGTCCGCTGACGCGATCGATCCGGCGTACTACGCGGCGCCGTTGGCGCTGCTCGCCGGGATTTCCTATCACGCCCCCGCGCTTCGCGCGGCGGCCGAGCTCCTTGGCAGCCCGAGCGACGAGCGGCTCGCGGCCGCCGGCCGCGCCGGATTGCGCGATGCGGCACTGGCGCGCGACGCCGTCGCGCTCGTCGACATCGCGCTCGCGGGATGCACGGCGCTCGGGCCCGAGTTCTTCGCCCCTCGTGACCTCGACGAGGCGCGCGCGTTCTTCGATCGCTACACGCGCACCGCTCGAGCGCCGGCCGACGACGCGCGCGAACGGGTCGCGGCGGTCTGACGGCGACGCCCGGCGATCGCGCCGCGTCGCTCGCGGCGGAGTCGCTCACCAAGCGCTATGGCGAGCAGCTCGCGCTCGACGGCGTGTCGATCGAGATCGCGCCCGGGGAATGTGTCGCGCTGATTGGTGAGAGCGGCTCCGGAAAAACGACGCTGCTTCGCTCGTTCAACCGGATGGTCGAGCCGACGAGCGGCCGCGTGCTAGTCGACGGCGAGGACACGCGCGCGCTCGACGCGATCACCTTACGCCGCCGGATCGGCTACGTGCCGCAGGACGGCGGCTTGATGCCACACTGGCGCATCCGTCGCAACGTGTCGCTCGTCCCGCGACTCCGGGCGATGCCCGACGCCGACGCGCTCGCCGATGCGGCGCTGAGGTTGGCGGGGTTGGATCCGGCGCGCTTCGCCACGCGCTGGCCGCGCGAGCTGTCGGGCGGGCAGCGCCAGCGCGCCTCGATCGCGCGGGCGCTCGCCGCGCGACCGGCGATCGTGCTGATGGACGAGCCGTTCGGCGCGCTCGACGCGATCACGCGTTCGGAGCTGCGGCAATCGTTTCGCGCGCTGCGCCGCGAGCTCGCCGTGACGACGGTGATCGTGACGCACGACCTGCACGAGGCGATCGAGCTCGCCGACCGCATCGCGGTGCTCCGCGCCGGCCGCATCGAGCAGTTCACGGACCCGGCGCGGCTGGTCGCTTCACCCGGCACCGAGTACGTCGCGACGCTGCTCGCGCGCGCCGGCGTCACCTCGTGAGACGCGCCGCTGCGGCGGGCGTCGCGCTCGTCGCACTGTTCGCCGTGCGGCCCGGCGGCGATTGCGCCGGGGCGCAAGATGCCCCCGCGCAGTCGCGGCCCGTCGTCGTCGCGTCGAAGCCGTTCGGCGAGTCGTATCTGCTGTCGGAGATGTTCGCCCAGTTGCTCGAGGCGCGCGGGATGCGCGTGGTGCGCCGGCGTGGCTTGGGCGCGACGGAGATCGCCTTCCGTGCGCTGCGCGAAGGGTCGATCGACGTCTATCCGGAGTACACCGGCACTGGTCTCATCGCCATTCTCGGCGCCCAGCCGATGAACGATCAGGCAGCGGTGTTCGACACGGTGTCGCGCGTGTTTGGCGCCAGGTGGGGAGTGCGATGGCTCGCGCCGCTCGGCTTCGAGAACACCTACGCGATGGCCGTGCGGCGCGGCACGTCGGACTCGCTCGGCTTGCGCACGCTGAGCGATCTCGCGCGCGTCGCGCCCACGCTGCGCGCGGGCTTCACGCCCGACTTCATCGGACGGGCCGACGGACTTCCGGGGCTCGCCAAAGCCTATGGCCTCGCGCTCCGCGATGTGCACTCGCTCCTGCCGGCAATCAAGTATCAGGCGCTCGCCTCGGGCCAGGTGGATGTGATCGACGGCTATTCGACCGACGGGCTGATCGCGCGCTACGACCTCGTCGTGCTGCAGGACGATCATCACTTCTTCCCACCCTACCAGGCGGCGGCGCTCGTCGGCCGCTCGCTCGCGAGTGAGGTGCCGGCGGCGATCGGCGCGCTCGGCGAGCTGAGCGGGCGCCTTACGGAGTCGCGGATGCGCGCGCTGAACCGGCGCGTGGAGGTGGACGGCGGGGACATCGGCGCGGTGGCGCGCGACGCGCTGCGCGATCTGGGTCTCGTGGGACAGCCGGCTGCGACCGCGTCGGGAAGCGAGGTGCGGCGCGGTGCGCCATCGCTTGGTACGTATCTCTGGGAGCGGCGCGCCACGATAGCCTCGCTCACCGCTCGCCACCTATTGCTGGTTACACTCTCGCTGCTCGCGGCGATCGTCGCGGGCGTGCCGCTCGCGTTGGCTCTCGAGCGCACGCCGGCGGGCGCGGAGGCGGTGATTCGGGGCGTCGGCGTGCTGCAGACCATTCCGGGGATCGCCCTGCTGGCGTTCATGATCCCCGTGCTCGGCATCGGTGTGACACCGGCGCTCGTGGCGCTCTTTCTGTACTCGCTGTATCCGATCGTGCGCAACACGTACACCGGTGTGCGCGATGCGGACGCCGGTGCGGTCGACGCCGCGCGCGCGCTCGGCATGACGAACGTGCAGCTGTTGCGCGACGTGCGCCTCCCGCTCGCGGCGCCCGTGATCATGGCCGGCATCCGCACGGCGGCGGTGATCGACGTCGGTACGGCGACGCTGGCCGCCTTTATCGGCGCCGGAGGGCTAGGCGATCCGATCGTTGCCGGTCTCGCGCTGTCGGACACGAAGATGATTCTCTCGGGCGCGATCCCGGCGGCGCTGCTCGCGCTCGTCGTCGACGGCGCGATCGCCGTCGTCGAGCGCGCCGTCGCGCCAGGCGGCGTACGGGCGAGCAGCCGATGATTCGGGGTACGGGCATACCGGGCTCGACGAGTGCGGCACGATCCGCCGCTTCATGGATGCCGGCCATCGCGACCCGTCGCCCCGCTAGTGACGCTCAGCGCGCGCGTCCCGGCGACACGCGTACCGCGCCGTCGCTCTCGATCGTGAGTGTCGCGACCGAGCCCGGCTCGAGGCGTCGCAGGAGCTCGCTCTCCAGGAAGTGATGCTGGTGCTCACCCGACCGATTCGCCTTGGCGCACGAGCAGGCCAGCAGCGAGACGCGCGCAAGGGCAGTGCTGTTCTCGAGCGTCACATGGAACGAGCGCGCGGCGAGCAAGAGCGTAGCAGCTTCCGCGGGAATCTCCAGCTTCCCGTCGAGCGGTGTCTTCCGAGATACGGTCACCTGCAGCTCTCGCATGCTCTTCTCCAGCGCTGGCGACTGACGACTGACGACTTGTAGATAGTAGAGATAAACCCCACCTTCGACGAATGCTCTTCGCTCGCATTCTCGCGTTCGTCGTCGGTGCCGCGATGGTACCCGGCGCGATCGTTTCCGCGACGCGCACCTTCGTGCTGCCGCGCGCCGCCCCGGACCCGCTCGTTCGCTTCACGTTCCACGCGACGCGCTGGATCTTCGATGCCCGCCTCAGCTTCGTGCACGAGTACGAGGACCGCGATCGCGTCATGGCGCTGTACGCGCCCGTGTCGCTCCTTATGCTGCCGCTCGTCTGGCTCACCGTCACCTTGTTCGGCTACGCCGCCGTCTACTGGGCGCTCGGCGTCGAGCCCCTGCGGCACGCGTTCACGCTCAGCGGCTCGTCGCTCCTCACGCTCGGCTCATCGCCGGCCGTCACCTTGGTGCAGACGGCGCTGTCGTTCTCGGAGGCGGCGCTCGGGCTGATTCTCGTCGCGCTCTTCATCGCGTATCTGCCGACGATGTACTCGGCCTTCTCGCGGCGCGAGATCGCCGTCTCCCGGCTGGAGCTGCGCGCCGGCTCGCCGCCGGCCGGCCCCGAGCTGCTCCGCCGTCTGAAGCAGCTCGACCTGCTCGACGACACGCGCGACATGTGGGCGCGGTGGGAGGCGTGGTTCGTCGAGCTCGAGGAGACGCACACCTCCCTCGCCGCGCTCCCATTCTTTCGCTCGCCGCTGCCGCAGCGCTCGTGGGTCACGGCATCCGGTGCCGTGCTCGACGCGTCCGTGCTGTCGATGTCCGCGCTCGACCGAAAGCGCGAGCCCGAAGCCGAGCTCTGCGCGCGGGCCGGCGCGATCGCTCTCCAGCGGATCGCCGAGTATTTCCGCATTCCGTTCAACCCGTACCCCACGCCGGAGACGCCGATCAGCGTCACGCGCGCCGAGTTCGAGGCGGCGCTCAACCGCCTCGAGGCGCACGGCGTTCCGATCAAGCGCGACCGCGATCGCGCATGGACCGATTTCCGCACGTGGCGGGTGCAGTACGACGTTCCGCTCCTCGCGCTCGCCGCGTTGACCATGGCGCCGTCGGCGCCGTGGTCCTCGGATCGGGCGACGGGTCCCATGGCCGCCATCATCTCCCGGTACCACTCATGACCGATTCGCGCGGCGCGCACGCGCCCAATTTGAAGAACGCCGCGCACCAAGCGATGCTCGACAACGGCTTCGCGCCCGACTTTCCGCAGGACGCCGTGCGCGAGGCGCAAACGATGACCGACGGCGCACCGCCCGTCGGAGCCGACATCCGCGACCTGCGCGCGCTGCTCTGGACGTCGATCGACAATGCGGACACGAAGGACCTCGACCAGCTCGAGATCGCCGAGCGCCTCCCCGGCGGTGAGACGCGCATCCTGATCGCCGTGGCCGACGTCGACTGGCGCGTGCCGAAAAATTCGGCCTGCGACCGCCACGCTGCCGAGAATACGACCTCGGTGTACACCGGCGTGATCACCTTCGCGATGCTCCCCGAGCGCCTCTCGACCGATCTCACATCGCTGCGCGAGGACGTCGATCGCGAAGCCGTGGTGATCAGTTTTGTCGTCGCCGCCGACGGCACGACGAAGGACCACGAGGTCTATCGCGCGCTCGTGCACAATCGCGGCAAGCTCGCGTACGACAGCGCAGGTGCCTGGCTCGAGGGCAGCGCGGCCGCGCCGCCGAAGATCGCCGCCAGCGCCGACGTTGCCGCGCAAGTGAGAATGCAGGACGCCGCCGCGCAGCTCATGCGCCAGCACCGGCACGAGGCCGGCGCGCTGGAACTGGAGACGATCGAAGCGTCGCCGGTGATGCGGGATGGCAAGGTCGTCAGCCTCGCGCTGACGAGAAAAAGCCGCGCGCGCGACCTGATCGAGGACTTCATGATCGCGGCGAACGGAGCGATGGCGCGCTTTCTCGAGCGGCGCGGCTCGGCGTCGATCCGGCGTATCGTGCGCACGCCGGAGCGCTGGAATCGCATCGTCGCCCTCGCCAAGACGCTCGGCGACACGCTCTCCGAGACGCCGAGCTCGGCGGCGCTGAGCGAATTTCTCGCGCGCCGGCGGACAACGGACCCCGACCACTTTCCGGACCTGTCGCTCTCCGTGGTGAAGCTCCTCGGTCCCGGCGAGTACGCGCTCGACACGCCAGGTGCGGCGAGCGACGGACACTTCGGCCTCGCGGTGATGGACTACACGCATTCCACGGCGCCCAACCGCCGCTTTGCCGACCTCGTTACGCAGCGGCTGGTGAAGGCGAGCCTCGCCGGCGCGGCCGCACCCTACACGAACGACGAGCTGGCGGCGATCGCGCTGCGGTGCACGCAGAAAGAGAACGACGCGCGCAAGGTCGAACGGACGATGCGAAAGAAAGCCGCCGCCGCGCTACTCGAGGGACGCGAGGGCGAGATGTTCGACGCGATCGTCACCGGCGCCAGCGAAAAGGGCACGTACGTCCGCGTGCTCGCACCGCCCGTCGAAGGGCGCGTGATGCGTGGCGCCACGGGACTCGACGTCGGCGACAAGACACGCGTGCGCCTGACGAGCGTCGATGAACGCAAAGGGTTCATCGACTTCGAGCGCGCCTAGCGCCCGCGCGCCCTCACGGCTTTCGCCAGGCGAAGCCGTTTTCGGAGAGCAGATGATCCGCTTCCTTGGGACCCCAGGTGCCAACCGTGTACGACGAGAGCGCGCGCGGCCGATGCTCGCCCCAGAACTGGAGGAGCGGATCGACGATGCGCCACGCCGCCTCGACCTCATCGCTGCGCGTGAATAGCGTCGCCTCGCCGATCATCACGTCGAGCAGGAGCGTCTCGTACGCCGGGGCGGAGTTTTCACCGAAGGCCTCGTCGTACGAGAAGTTCATGTCGACCGGCGCGACTTCCACTTCGTTGGTGAGCGCGACGGCGGCCCCCGGCACTTTCACCTCGAACGTCAGATTCACGCCCTCGTTGGGTTGCACGCGCAGCACGAGCACGTTTGGCGTGAGCTCGGCCCGCGTGTCGTGGCCGAACATCAGGTGCGGCGGCTCGCGGAAGACGATCGCGATCTCCGAGACGCGCTTCGCCATCCGCTTGCCGGAACGGAGAAAAAAGGGCACGCCTTCCCACCGCCAGTTGTCGATCCAGAGGCGCACGGCCGCATAGGTCGGCGTCGCCGAGTCGGCGGCGACGCTCTCTTCCTGGCGGTAGCCGGGAGCCTTCGCACCCTTGAGCGTGCCCGCCGCGTACTGGGCGCGCACCGCATCGTTCGGAATCGTTTCCGGCGTCAGCCACCGCACGGAGCGCAGCACCTTCGCTTTCTCGTCGCGCACGGCGTCGGCACTCATCGACGACGGCGCCTCCATCGCGGTCAGCGCGAGGAGCTGCATCAAGTGGTTCTGGAACATGTCGCGCACGACGCCCGCTTCCTCGTAGTATCCACCGCGCCGCTCGACGCCGACCTCTTCGGCCGCCGTGATCTGCACGTGCGAGATCCACTGGCGGTTCCACAGCGGCTCGAAGATCAAGTTCGCGAAGCGCAGCACGAGAATGTTCTGAACCGTTTCCTTGCCTAGGTAGTGATCGATACGGTACACCTGCGTCTCGCCGTAGAGCGACAGTACGAGCTTGTTCAACGCCTGCGCCGTCTCGAGACTGCGGCCGAACGGCTTCTCGATCACCACCCGGCCCCACGGCCGTTGCTTCGGGTCCGTCACCTTCGGCGCGAGTCCGCTCTGCGAGAGGTGCGACAGAATCGGCTCGAACACGCTCGGCGGCACGGCGAGATAGAAGAGCCGGTTGTTGTCCTCCGGTTTCTCGCGCTCACGCTCGATCTCCTCGACACGAAGACGCACCGCGTCGTAGCCGTCGGCGTTCGTGAAATCGGCGCAACAGTAGTGCAAGCGCGTTTCCAGCCACGTCCACACGGCCTGGTCCACGCCGCCCTTGATCTCGTCGCTCTCGGCGAGCGCCTTGTGCATGGCATCGCGGAAGCTCTCGTCGTTGCCTTCATCGCGGCCCACCCCCAGCATGCGAAAGCCATCGTTGAGAAACTTTTCCTTCACCAGTTGGTAGATGGCCGGCATCAACTTGCGGCGCGTCAGGTCGCCCATCGCGCCCATCGTCACCATCGTGCACGGATCGGCGCAGGAGAGCGACGCCTGCGCGCGCTGCGGGGCGCGCGGCATCACGGCGATTTGCGGTCCCGTCATTTCGTCTTCACGGCGTGGCCACCGAACTCGTTCCGCAACGCCGCGATCACTTTGCCGCCGAACGATTCTGCCTGGCGGGACCGGAGCCGTACGATCAACGAGTCGGTGATGACCGGGGCCGGCACGTTGAGATCGATCGCTTCCTGAACCGTCCAGCGCCCTTCGCCCGAATCGTCGATGTAGCCCTTGAGCGACGAGAGCTCGGTGTCCTTCGAGAACGCCTCCTCGGCGAGCTCGTTGAGCCACGACCGCACGACGCTCCCGTGATTCCAGACGGCGGAGATCTGGTGCAGGTCGAGCTTCCAGCGCGGCGTCGCGTGCAAGATCTCGAAGCCTTCGGCGTAGCCCTGCAGCATCGCGTACTCGATGCCGTTGTGCACCATCTTCACGTAGTGGCCGGCGCCCGGTCCGCCCACGTGCGCGTAGCCGTTTTCGGGCGCGAGCGTGCGGAAGATCGGCTCGCAGAGCGTGACCGCGGCTTTCTCACCGCCGACCATCAGGCAGTAGCCGTTGGCGAGTCCCCATATGCCGCCGCTGGTCCCCGAATCGATGAAGGCAATACCGTCCGGCGCAAGCGCCTCGGCCCGCCGAATCGTGTCCTTGAAGTTCGAATTGCCGCCGTCGATGATCACATCGCCGGTGGCGAGATTCGGCTTGAGCTGGGCGACCGTGTCGTCGACCGGTTGGCCGGCGGGGACCATGATCCAGATGATCTTGGGACCGCCCGCCTTGCCGAGCGCGGCCGTGACGCCGGCAAGATCCTTGGCGCCCGTCGCGCCCATGCCGACGTACTTGGCGATCGCATCGGCGCTCCGGTCGTAGACGACGAGCGTGTGGCCGTCGCGCATCAGGCGCTCGACCATGTTGCCGCCCATGCGGCCCAGTCCGATCATTGCGAGCTGCATCGGTCCCCGAGGTGTGAAAGTAGTGCGCGAGCGATGGCGAGATGCCAGTCGCGCCGCGCTGTCGAACAGTATCGTGCGCGTGCCGTACGCGCGCGCCGGCGCGAGATGGTGCCGCTCGTGTCCGCGGCGTCGGGCAGCGTCACGTTCATCAGGCGTCAATCACCGATCAACACGGCGCGCGCGGGCGCGCCGTCGAGACCGGCGAGCCGCAGCGGAAGACAGATGAACTGATACAGGCCCGGCGGGGGCTCGAGCAGCGCGAGCCCCTCGACGATCACGACGCCCGCGCCCAGGAGCGTCCGATGGGTCTTGTGATGCCCGGAATGAAATTGCTCTACGCTCAGGTAGTCGACGCCGACGAGCTGGACGCCGAGGTCGACGAGATACGCTGCGCCGTCGGGCGCGAGATATGTGTAGTCCGGAACGAATTCCGGCCTGGCCTGCAGCGCGGAATTGCGCGTCTTGATCAGAACGCGGCGGTGGCCGCGCAGATCGTGCCGGCCGAGCATCGTCGCGGTCACCGACCGCACCTCGCCGGCAAATTCGATCAGCACCGCCGAGCCGAACATTTTTTCGAGCGGGATGTCGTCGACCGTCTCGCCGTCGTCGATAAAGTGCTTCACGGCGTCGACGTGCGTTCCGGTGTGGGACCCGAACGAGATCGCCGACACGTTCGCTCCGGCGCCCGTCGAGATCGCCTGCTGCGGGGTGATGCGAATCTCCGGATTCCCCGGATAGCACACGCCGCCGTCCCGAACGGGGATGGACACGTCATAGATGCGAGCCATGCGCGGCAATCTAGGGGCTCCGAGCCGCGCTGGCGAACGTCCCGCCCGATGGCTACCTCTGAGGCATGCCGTAGGCCGCCGGTCGCCCAGCATGGGCGCGCGCGGCTCGCTCGCGCAGTCACATCTCGAGGCACCGTGGAATCCGACATCGACGCATTGATCGCACGCGCCGACGGTGACGACCGCCAAGCGGCCGACGCGCTGTTCGCGTTGCTCTACCATGAGCTGCACCGGCTGGCCGAACACAATCTCCGCCGCGCTGGCTCGTCGCTCACGCTGGGCGCCACGACGCTTCTCCACGAGGCCTACCTCAACATGCACGGCGGGCGCGAGCTCGAATTCGCCGGCCGGGGCCGCTTTCTCGCCTATGCCTCTCGCGCCATGCGCGGGCTCGTGATCGACTACGCCCGGCGACGCCGCGCCAAGAAGCGAGGGCGGCAGCTCGAGATCACGCTCGAGGGGAACGAGCAGCCGGCGGCCGAGGCACTGCAGACCGTGGCGGACCTCGAGCGGCTCGGCGACGCGCTGGAGGAGCTCGGCACGCTCGAGCCCGCGCTCGGCCAGCTCGTGGACCTCCATTTCTTTTGTGGCTTCTCGTTCGCCGAGCTGGCGGCGCTCCGCGGCGTCTCCGAGCGGACGGTGCAGCGCGACTGGCGTAAGGCGCGGCTCTTCCTCCATCACACGCTCGTCGGCGAAGACGATGCGCCCGCCGTCACGTGACGATGCGAAGGGCGATCAGCGCGTGAGCGCGGCGACGAGGGAGTCCGCCTGGCGCGTGCGCGGGTGCGCCGCGCCCGCGCCGACTCGCAGCGCGACGACCGCCCGGCCGAGGGTGGCGCGCGCCGCAGCCGTGTCGCCGCTCGCAAGCTGTGCGCGCCCCTCCAGCAGACGAGCCTCGCCGACGTAGGCGCTCCGCGTATCGGCCAGCGAATCGGCCATCGCGGTCGCGCGCGCTTCACCCGCGAGCTCGAGTGCCACCGCCGGACGTTCCAACGCCAGCGCCGTCTCCGCGCCGAGGATCAGTGCCGCGCGAAGCCGCTTGCGTCGTTTGCCGTTGACGTAGCGGGACGAGCGCACCACATGCATCACCGCGTCGTGGGCGGCGGCGGTGTCGCCGTTGGACAACGCGAGCCAGGCGTCGACCATTCGGACGTCGACCACTTGATCGTCGGTGTGCTCGAGGTCGGGATTGTCGCTGATCTGCCGGAAGCGCGTCGCGGTGCGGCGGGCCGCTGCGCGCTCACCCTGACGCACCTGCGCCTGCAGAAGGCCAAACAGTGCGCGTCCCTCCCAGTACTTGTTGCGCTCCTCCACTGCCTGGCGCGCGAGCATCGAGAAGTATTTTTCGGCAGAATCCAGACGCAGGTTGAAGAGCGCCGTGTGGGCGTAGTGGATCAGCGGCTGTTGAGGGATGCGTCCTTTGGGGTCACTGCGCGCGGCGCGCTCGAGCACGTCGTGGAGCATGGTCTCGGCATCCGCCGTCTCCCCCACCGTGATGAGTGTCAGCGCCATATTGTGCATCATGATGGCGTGCGACATCAGGTCGCTCCGGGCGCTCGAGTCCATGAGCGCGCCCGCGTGCCGATAGATCGCGATGGCGTCGCGGGGACGGCCACCCTGCTGCACCGCCATCGCGAGCGTGCCCAGCAAGTCGACGGAGAATGCATCGCGTGTCTGGCCAAGCTTCTCGCGAATGGCGATGGCGCGAGCGGCCGCGTCCTCGGCGAGGCGCGCGCTGCCGTTCTCGATCTCGAGCTCGGCCCGGCTTTCCAGGCAGACCGCTTCGACTCGCGGGTCGGGCGACGCCCGGAGCAGCGCCTCGACCTCCACCAGTGTTTTCCGCGCCTCCTTATATCGTCCCTGCGTTCGCTCCACCTGAGCCATGTCGCATCGAATCTCGAGGAGTAGCTCGCGATGGTCGCGCCCGGCGATCGATTCGGCGCGCGCGAGGAGCGCGCCTCGAATCTTGCTCTCGTCCAACTCGCCGTAGCGCGCGGACAGCTCGATCAGCGCGGTCGCGAGGACGCCCGGGTCCCCCGCATACTGTCGCTCGAGCATCGTGCGTCCGCGGTCGAGTATCTCGCGCATGGTGATCGGCGCGTCGCCCGCCTGCGACATCAGGAGCGACTGAAACTCCAGCTGCGCCTCGGCGCGCTTGCGCGCGTACGCGACCGCATCGCGCTGGCGGCGCGCCTCCCGCATTTGTGAGACGGAGAAGAGCGTTGCGCCAACGAGTGCGATTGCCGCCAGCGTCGCCGCCGCGACCAGCCCCCGATTGCGCAGCACGAACTTGCGCGCGCGATACATGAGCGAATCGCGACGCGCGCTGACCGGCTCCTGGCGCAGGTAGCGGCCGAGGTCGTCGGCGAAGGCCCCGACGGTCTGGTATCGCGCTGCCGACTCCTTTCGCAGCGATTTTTCGAGAATCGTGTCGAGATCGCCGAGCCCGAGTCGCGCCGGCTCGACCTCGAGCACCGCCCGCATCACGTCGGCGGACGTCTCGCCCATGCGGGATGTCGGATGTCGGCCCGAGATGAGGAGGTAGAGCAGTACACCGAGCGCGTAGACATCCGTCGCCGTCGTGAGCGTGCCGGCGAGCACTTGCTCGGGCGCGGCGAATTCTGGCGTGAGGGCGCGCGATCCCTCCACCGTGAGCGCCGTGCCGTCGTCCGACCCATCGCTGTCGAGCAGCTTGGCGATTCCGAAGTCGAGGAGCTTCACCACGCCGTCGCGCGTGACGAGGATGTTCGACGGCTTGAGGTCGCGGTGGACGATCAGGTTCGCGTGTGCGTGGCCGACCGCGCTCACCACCTCGAGAAAAAGTCGGATGCGAGCGCCTTGCGGGAGGCTGTGCTCCGTCACATAGTGGTCGATGCGTTGACCATCGACGTGCTCGAGCACCAGATACGGCTGCCCGCTTGGCGCCACGCCGGCGTCGAGGAGGCGCGCGATTCCCGGATGCGAGAGCCGCGCGAGCATCGACCCTTCGCGCCGGAACCGTGCCTGTCCATGCGCACTCAGGAGCGACAGATTCAGGAACTTGACCGCGGCCTGTCCTTCGAAGCGGCCGTCCGTGCGGCGCGCCAGCCAGACGGAGCCCATGCCGCCCTGCCCGAGCGTTCGCTCGAGCGTGTACGCGCCGAGCGAGAGTCCTTCGAGACTCACCTCGAGCGGTATCGCGAGAAATCCCGCGCGATCGGCCACCGCTTCGCCCGACAAGAGCGATGTGAGCTCGGCCGCCAGCGCTGGCGTGCGCTCGCGCAGGTCGATCATCCACGCGTCCCGTTCATCATCCGACAGCTCGAGCACGTGATCGAGCAACGGCTCCAGCACGCGCCACCGCTCGCGATCGATGATCATTAGCGTCGCCTTTCAGTTGGACGCTGGAGCATACGGACCTGTCGCGTCCCTAACCACCCCTCGACGCCAGCGAAAAACAGTGCGCTCGTCCGTGTCGGCTTTCGCCGGCCGATTTCGATATCCTGACAGTCGGATTCTGTTCGCTCCCCCCCCATGCCCCCGAGCCTCTACTGGACGGAGGGCGTAACACGGATTGGAGGACTCATGCGTCGCACGCATTGGGCTACGCTCGGCATCATCTTGGCGGCGATCTCATCGGCGAGTTGCGCCGACCGGCCGACCGGTCCCGGTCCCACGCCGACGGCCGTCGCCGGGAGCCGGTCCGAGTCCCCGCCGCCGTCGACCGTCACGCCAGAGCTCGTTCGCCAGCTCGCGGCGGCGCGCGGCATCGTCCCGCTGCCCGCACCGCCGTACGTGCGACGCCCGCTCGTTCGCTTGGGACAAGCGCTCCTGTTCGATCGCGTCCTCAGCGGCAATCGCGACATCGCCTGCTCGACGTGTCACCTGCCCGCGTTCGCGACCGGCGATGGCAAGAGCCTCTCGGTCGGGCAGGGCGGCAGCGGCTTCGGACCGAATCGCTCGCACCCGAACGGCGTCTTCATTCCGCGGAACGCGCCGCCGCTCTTCAACCTCGGCGCAATGCAGCATCTCTTCTGGGATGGCCGCGTGCAGGTTGGCGCGCAGGGACGCATCGTGACGCCGGCGGGTCCGCAGATCACACCAACGATGGCTCGCGTGTTCGAGTTCGGCGCGGCCTCGGCGCTGGCGATGTTCCCCGTGACCAATCGGGCCGAGATGCGCGCCGGCTCCGGCAACGAGCTCGCGCAGATTCCCGACACCGACTTGCCGGAGATCTGGGCCGCGTTGATGCGCCGGCTGGGCGGCATCCGGGAGTACCGCGAGATGTTCGAGGAGGCCTATCCCGGCACCCTCTTTCGCGACATGACGTTCGCGCACGCGTCCAACGCGATCGGCGGATTCATGGTCGATCAACTCACCTTCTCCAACTCGCCCTGGGACCGCTTCATCGAGGGGCGCGACCAAGCGCTCACGCCACAACAACTCGAGGGTGCGCAGACCTTCCTCACGCTCAAGTGCTCGCTCTGCCACAACGGTGCGACGTTCAGCGACGAGCAATTCCACAATGTGGCGGTGGCACAGTTCGGACCCGGACAGGGGAACGGCGCGTCGCTGCTCGATGACTTCGGTCGCATGAACGTCACCGGCGATGCGGCCGACCAATACCGTTTCCGCACGACGCCACTGCGCAACGTCGAGCTCACCGGGCCATACGGTCACGATGGAGCCATCTTCTCGCTTCGCGGCTTCGTCGAGCACTACAGCGAGTCGGATAAGAAGCTCCTCGCCTTCGATCCGGCGGGTCTCGAGCCTGCGCTGCGCGACAAGCTGCTGCCGAACGCCGCGGCGATTCTCGCGCAACGCGACACGCTGCTTAACGGCGTGGTGCTCACGGCCGACCTGGTCGACAAACTTGTCGTATACATGCAAGCGCTGACCGACGATCGCGCGCGGAACCTCGGGCACCTCGTTCCCGGACGGGTGCCGAGCGGGCTGCCGGTGGACCGACTGAGGTAGATGGACGCCGGCGATGCCGGTGCGCCGCAGCGCACCGGGCATCCGCCGTCGTTAGATTTCGTGATGCCTTTCACGACATTCGGCCTCAGCGCCGACACACTGCGCGGAATCAAGGAGCTCGGCTTCACTCGGCCGACGCCCATTCAAGAACAGGCCATCGCACCCGCGATGGCCGGCAAGGATCTACTCGCCTGCGCCATGACCGGGAGCGGCAAGACGGCGGCGTTTCTCCTGCCGATCATGGAACGGCTGATGCCAAAGCGCCGCGGGATTACGCGCGCCCTCATTCTCACGCCGACGCGCGAGCTCGCGGCGCAGATCGACCAGCACCTGCGCGAGCTAGCGGTGCACACGCCGATTACCGGCGCCTCGGTGTTCGGCGGCGTCGGGATGGGGCCCCAGGAGCACGCGTTTCGCCAGGGCGTCGACATCATCGTCGCCACGCCGGGCCGGCTCCTCGACCACATGCGGATGCCCTACGTGAAGTGGGATCACCTCGAGGTGCTCGTGCTCGACGAGGCGGACCGGATGCTCGACATGGGCTTTCTCCCGGACATTCGCCGCATTCTCTCGCATCTGCCGCAGAAGCGGCAGACGCTCTTCTTCTCGGCGACGATGCCGCCGCCGATTGCCAAGCTCGCGCACGAGATGCTGAAGAACCCGATCACGATCAACATGGAGCGCAAGTCGCAGCCGGCGGTCGGGATCACGCAGGCGATCTATCCGGTGCGGCAGGATTTGAAGAGCCAGTTGTTGGTCGAGCTCCTCAAGCGCGGCGAGGTGAAGGACGTGATCGTCTTCACGCGCACGAAGCACCGGGCGAACCGGCTCGCCGAACAGCTGGAGCGGCAGGGGATCAACGTGGCGCGCATCCACGGTAACCGGTCGCAGGCGCAGCGCACGGAAGCGCTCGCTGGTTTCAAGTCGGGCCGCTACAAGGTGCTGGTCGCCACCGACATCGTCGCGCGCGGGATCGACATCGAGGAGCTCGGCCACGTCATCAACTTCGACGTGCCCGTGCAACCCGAGGACTACATCCATCGCGTGGGCCGCACCGCGCGCGCCGAGGCGACGGGTGACGCGTTTACCTTCGCGGCGCCCGACGAATCGGCCGAGCTCGCGGCGATCGAGCGCGCGGTGGGGAAACGGTTGCCGCGCGTGACGCTCGAGGGCTTCGACTACGACAAGCGCGCCACCGAACGGCTCGAGGTCCCGATCGCCGAACGAATCGCGGCCATCCGCGCGCGCAAATCGGAGGAGCGTGCCCGCGCGAAAGCGAAGGCCGAGCGACGCGCGCAAAACGAGTCGCGCGGCGGCTCCAACGGCGGCTCGAGCGGTACGCGGCCCAAGCCATCGGGGCAATCGCGGTCCAACGGCTCGGCCCCGTCCCGGCGTGACGAGGCACCGCGGCGTCCCACCGGCAGTGGACGCGGCGGACGATAACGGCGAGAAAGAGAAAGAGAGAAAACAAACCGCGGGACCCGAGTACCGGATCCCGCGGTTGTTTCTCTCCGTTCTTTTTTCTCGCCGTATCAGGGCGCCGGCGTCAGCCGCCTGAACAGGTCGTCGATGTCGAAGCGAACCGGATCGATCTCGTAGTAGCGATTATCGAAGTAGCGTCCGGTCGTGGGGAAGTACGGCGGCGACTGCTTGGCCATGCACTTGTCGTACGTGCGGTTCTCCATGTAGCCGGAGCCGCCCGTGCCGGTGAACGTGGCCGACGCGCGCTTCACGATCACGCCGCCAGTCTGATAGAGACATCCGCTGCCCACCGAGAAGCCGTTGCAGAGCCCGCCCGACTGCGCGCCGTTCGCCGTGCCGAAGAAATTGTCCGGAATGAAGGTGCGGTTGAGCGCCATCACCACGCCGTCAATGAAGAAGTGGCGGTTGGCGGACATGAAGAGAAAGCTGTTCGCCCCGCCAATTCCGTCCGGGTTCTGCGGCGAGTTAATGGCATTGTCGGCGATCGAGGCGTCGTTGGCCGCGATCACTCCGAGCATGTCGGCACACAGCTTCGGCAGCAGTGCCGGACTCGTCGCATAATTGACGTCATCGATGAACGTGACGGTGCCGCCGGCGTACAGCGTCACGCGCCCGCGGAGCACGCCGCTCACGGCGACGGTGCCTGAGAAGTGGATCACGCCCTTGTTGTTCGGGTTCGTGCCGCGCGACAGCGGATAGAGGTAGTTCGCGTCGGAGCGCCCCGCGAGATTCGCTTGCACGGCGCCGCCCGTGGCTTGCCAGCTCGACCAGCTGCCCCAGCCGTTCGGGTAGCGCGATTTGCGACCGGTGGCGTTGACCGAGTCGAACGTGGCGTAGAACGTCGTGTCCGAGCCGGCCCTCGCCCAATCGACGAGCGGCATGAGGTGCGGATCGCCAGCGGGATAGCACCGCGCACCCGGCCGGGACATGGTCTGGCGTAAGGTCGCCGTCGAGTAGTCCACGCCGCCGATCGTCGTGTACGAGAAGAGCATCTGGGCCATGTGCGAACGCACCCGGAACGGAACGAATCGCAGCGCACTGTCGGTGGCGGCGGGCCACGGCAGGAACGCGCCGCACTGGTTCTGCGCCACGGAGAGCGAATCGCCGAACGCGCCGTCGTCGGCGCGCACGCCGATCGCGGTGCCGGTCCACACACGAAAGAATCCTTCGTTCGGCCCGGTCGCTACGCTGTCGCCATCGAGGTCGATCGCGACGAACTCGATCCGGACGCTGGCGGTATTGGAGCCGCCGCTGGTGGGCGAGGCGAAGTCGAAATTTGCGGTTTGCGCGTACGTGATCAGGTTGCTGAGTCGCGCCACCGGCGGGAGCGCCATCGGCGCCTGGTTTTCCTTTGGCGGCTGCTTGGTGAAGACCGCCGACGCTTTATTGACGAAGACGCCGGCCGTGCTCACTTCGTCGGTGAACCGCGCGCCGGGACTCCCGGAGCAGGCGGTGATGTTCGCGTTCGACCACATCGGGCCGACGATCGCCTCACCGTTGGCGTAGCAGCCGGGATCGGTCTGGTCCTGCCAGTAGATCCAGCGCGCGAAATTCTCCTCCGACAATTCGAGGCGGCGGACGTAACGTGCGCCGCTCGGGTCGGTCGTCACGGCGACCAGGCTGGCGAAGTTGCCGTACTGCCCCGTAAAGTTGCCGGTACGCCCGATGTAGAGACTGACGAGGCCATCGGGAATCGGATTGCCGTCGGCGCCGGTGAGCTGCGCATTGGCGAGGAGCGTCGTGTAGCCGCTGTCCGGCATGCCGCGCTGGAGCGCCGTATCGAGGTTGAGGCGGCTCTTGCCCGCCGCCAACGCCGCCTCGGCCGAGTACCGGAATCCGCGCTCGCTCTCGACGTACTTCGAGAGAATGCCGGCGTTCGACGTCAGGAAGATCGCCGACATGGCGATCGCGGCGAGGGCAATCGTCATCACGAGCGTCAAGATGAGCGCCGAGCCGCGACGGCCGGGCGGGATGCAGCGAATGGCGCGCCTCTGTCTGTGTGCAGACATCGGTGTCTCCAAAAGGATGCTTGCCCGGTCCGAGTGGGGTCACGGGAAGCGGGGCGCGACTCGACGATCATGCAAATCATTAGAGTGCGCGCATACGGTTAACACCGTGCGCCGAGACTGTCAACGCGAAAAGTTTGCCGCCTTGACGTAGTCAGGTGCGCGACCCTATCATGCGACATGCAACGCCCCGCCGCTGCCTTCGCCCGGAGCTATTACTACGCCGCGTCCCCGATCACGGGGCGGGAGCGGAGGCGTGCGCGAGGGTAGCGCGGGCGGCAACGCTCGACCAGCCGATGTTCTCGCGGTCCGTGGAAATCCACGGGCCGCTTTTTTGTCCTCTCTAACTCCGAGTAAGTCATGCGCACCAACGAGCGAAGCAGCGAGATCGTCGACGTGTTCACCGTTCCCGCGACGTTCATCGAGCAGGATTACGATGTGTACGAGGCCGAGGATCACGCCGTCTGGTCGCTGCTCTACGAGCGCCGGATGCGCGAGCTGTGCGATACAGGAAGCGAGATCTTTCTTCAGGGGGCGGAGCGCATCGGCTTGCGGCCCGACCGGGTGCCCGACTTGCGGGATGTGAACGCGCGGCTCGAATCGATGACCGGGTGGCGAGCCGTGCCGGTCTCCGGATTCCTGCCGGCGGCGGACTTTTTTCGCTGCCTGGCCGACCGCCGTTTTCCGACGACGGTCACCGTGCGCTCGCGCGCCCAGCTCGACTACCTCCCCGAGCCGGACATCTTCCACGATGTTTTCGGCCACGTGCCGCTGCACTCGGACCCGGTGTTCGCCGACTTTCTGCAGCGGTTCGGCGCGCTCGCGTCGTGGGCCGTGACGGATGACGAGACCGAGCGCATGGCGCGGCTCTTCTGGTTCACGGTCGAGTTCGGACTGATCCGCGAACGAGGCGGCGTGAAGGTCTACGGCTCCGGCCTCATCTCGTCGTCGGCCGACGCGGCCAACGCGCTGGGCGGCGGCTGCAAGCGGCGGGCGTTCACGCGCGAGGCGGTGTTCGACCAGCCGTTTGCCATCGATCGGCTACAGGGCACGCTGTTCATCATCGAGTCGTTCGACGAGCTGTTCGCCGCGGTTGCTGTTGGCTAGTCGCCAAACGAGAGTATTGACGTGGCAAACAGTCACCGTCCGCGCGCCGCCACCGGCCAGGTCGTCTGGATGACGTCGTCGGCGACGCCGTGCACCGTGTCCGCCAAGTGCACGGCGATACAGACATGGTTCGGGATGACGCGCACGAGGTCGCCAACGCGCGGGGCCCAGTCCGAGTGCGACAGGTCGAGCGTGCCGTGCTCTTCGGACATGGCGCGCACGAAGACCTCACGTCGTCCGAGGAGAACACCGAACCCGTCGCCGCCGTCGGCGCGTAGCGGCTCGCGCCCGAGTGCCTTGCTTCCGGCGTCGATCACGGCCTGGCCGGGGACCGCGGTGCTGACCACGGTCGCGAGCACGGTTAGCGCACAGTCCGCCCAGTCACAGGCACCGATCTCCGCGGTCGTACGGTCGTTGTAGACGTACGTGCCGGGCCGGATCTCGGTCACGCCGGGAATGGCGTGCGATCGCCACGCGGTGGGCGTCGAGCCGCCGCTGACGACACCGGGCGCGACGCCGGCGCGCGTCATGGCGTCGATCGCCGCGCCGAGGTCGCTGGCGAGGCGAGCCAGCGCATCACCCTGCGCATCGACCTGTTGACGCACGTGGCCCGGATAGTACGCGATGCCCGCATACTCGAGCGGAGGCCGCTCGCCGACCAGGCGCGCGAGCGCGATCGCTTGCTCGACTGCGGGAACGCCGACACGGTGCATGCCGAGGTCGAGCTCGACGTACACGCGCACGGCCCGGCCGCGTCGCCGCGCCTCGGCGGCCAGCCCCTCGATGGCTTCGCTCGAATCGAGCGCGACGGTGAGCGTGACCGACTCGGGCAGCGAGACGAGCCGCCGCACGCGCGCCGCCCCCACGGGCGGATAGGCGACGAGCACGTCGCTCGTCACGCCGCTCATCACCTCCGCTTCGCGCGTCGTCGCGCAGGTGAGGCCGACCGCGCCGCGGCCGAGCTGCTCGGCGGCGACGACGGTCGACTTGTGTGTTTTGACGTGCGGCCGCAGCGCGATGCCATGCGCGCGCGCGTACGAGGCCATGCGGTCGAGGTTCTTGGCCATCGTCGGGAGGTCGACGACTAGGGCCGGGGTCTCTAACTCCGAGAGGCCTGCTGGTGACATCGCGCGAGGGATTGGGCGTGAGTGCTTCGGCGGAAGGCGTTTGGTGTACCGTGCGTCGTCGGCGGATCAAAATCGTGGCGCGCGATCGAGCGGACGGTGAGCGGGCACGTCCGACGCTCGACGCGCGCCGCCTAGAGGTTTTTCACTTCCGTCACGAGCTTCGTCAGGCTGGCTTTCGCGTCGCCGAACAGCATTGAGGTCTTCGGATCATAGAAGAGCTCGTTCTCGATTCCGGCGAAGCCGTGGCTCATGCCGCGCTTGAGGACGATGATGGTCCGCGCCTGATCCGCGTTGAGAATCGGCATGCCATAGATCGGACTCGCCGCATCGCCGCGAGCCGCCGGATTCACGACGTCGTTGGCGCCGATGACGAGTGCGACATCCGCGCGCTGGAACTCGTCGTTGATCTCATCCATGTCGTAGAGCCGGTCGTACGGGACGTTCGCCTCGGCGAGGAGCACGTTCATGTGGCCCGGCATGCGGCCCGCCACCGGATGGATTGCATACTTCACCTCGCCGCCGCGCTTCTCGATCAGCTCGGCCAGCTCGCGCACCTGGT
>JBDUCS010000259.1:0-6138 GCA_040003335.1 Gemmatimonadaceae bacterium
TCGACAGCACGCAGATGGGCGTGCTCGGCTGGAGCGCCGGCGGCCACTGGTCGAATTGGATTCTCACGCACACGAATCGCTTCAAGGCCATCTCGTCGGGTGCCGGCGTCTTCAACTGGATCTCGATGTACGCCGAGAGCGACGTGCAGCGCGTACGACAGTGGTATCTCGGCGACAAGATGTACTACGAAGACAATCAGATGGAGCGTTGGTGGAAGCAGTCACCGATCGCGTACATCAAGAACGCGAAGACGCCCACGCTGATTCACGTGGTCGACGGCGATCCGCGCGTGCCGCGTCCGCAGAGCGAGGAGCTCCACATGGCGCTCAAGCGGCTCGGCGTGCCGACGGAGCTCTTCGTCTATCCCGGCAACACGCACGGCATCCCCGACCCGCGCAACCAGCTCTTGAAATCCACGGCCGAGATGGCGTGGATGGACTACTACGTGCGACACTCGGGGAAGAAGTTCGCCTGGCGTGACGTGCTCAAGACGCTCGACGATTCGACGAGTGGGAAGCCTGGCGTCTCGATGACGCCATGAGCGCCACGGAATTGATGGCGCGCGAGCGTGTCGTCGCGCGTGTCGTCGAGCTGTTCCTCGCCACCGACCGCAAGGACTGGTCGGCCGTCGAGCGCTGCTTCGCGCCGGACGTGGAGTTCGACATGAGCTCGGTCGGCGCGGGCCCGAAGTCGATGGTGAGCCCGAACGACATCAGCGCCGGTTGGCGCGACGGGCTCGCGACTGTCGAGCACCTGCATCACCAAGTGGGCAACTTCGTCGTGCGCCAGAGCGGAGCGCGCGCCGAAGCATTCTGCTATGGGATCGCCTACCATTACCGCGCCCGGACAGATGGACGAAACACGCGCGTGTTCGTGGGCTGCTACGATTTCGCGCTCTCGCGGAACGGCGCGCCGGACGTCGGCGAGTGGCGGATCACGGCGATGCGTTTCACGCTCAAGTTCGTCGACGGGAACGCCGCGCTCGAGGCAGACGAGTAGGCACCGCGATCAGTGATCGTCCGGCCGAAGCCGCACGATCATCCCCTGCGGATGATCAGGCGCGTACTATACTTGGGATTCCGTTATGGTATTCCAAAGTTTACCGGAGCCCGTCGTGGTACCCTGCTTCCGTTCACCGCACCGGCTTGCTGCCGCGGCCGTCTCAGTCCTGTACGCTCTTCCCGCAGCCACGCAGCAGAACAAGACTGACTACTCCGCCCCCGCGGGCGCGCCCTACACGGCGGAAGCCGTCACGGTGCAAACGCCGATGGGGCACACCTTGGCGGGCACGCTGACGCTCCCCACGGGTGCGGATCGCGCGCATCCGGTCGGCGCGATCGTCACGATCACCGGCTCGGGACCGCAGGACCGCGACGAGTTCCTCGGCCTCGTCGGCTATCGCCCGTGGCGGCAGCTCGCCGACTCGCTCGCTCGTCGTGGCATCGCGACGCTCCGCATGGACGATCGCGGCACCGGTGAATCGGGCGGGAAGTTCAAGTACGCGACGAGCGCCGACTTCGCGGAGGATGCCCGCGCGGGACTCGCGTACCTGCGCACGCGACCGGAAGTCGATGCGCGCCAGTTGGGCGTGGTCGGTCACAGCGAAGGCGCGGTGATCGCTCCGATGGTCGCCGCCAAAGAGCCGGCGCTCCGCGCGATCGTGCTCCTCGCCGGCGTCGCGCGTCCCGCCCGCGGTGCGCTGCAGTTTCAGCTGACGAATCTCGTCAATCACGACACGTCGCTCAAAGACGCCAAGCGCGACTCAGCGATGGCCCGCATTCCCCTCGTCATCGATTCGCTGATGGCCGCCGACCCGTGGATGAAATTCTTCTTGACGTACGATCCGTCGGCGACCGCGCGCACGATCAAGACGCCCGTGCTGATCCTGACCGGCGCGAACGACCAGCAGGCGGCCCCCGATCAGGTGCCGGAACAGCAAGCGGCGTTCACGGCCGCCGGCAATACGGACGTCACTGCCCGCATCGTGCCGAACGTGAATCATCTCTTCGTCCACGATCTCGACGGCTTTCCGGGCAATTACGTGAAGCTCAAGGCGCCGGTGATGGTCGAGCGTGACGTGATCGGAACCGTGGTCGACTGGTTGGTGCAGCGCCTGCGATGAGCGCCTCGCTCGATACGGTGATCAACACGCATACCCGGCCGCCGGCGCTGGCGCGATCGCGGTATTGTCGCCACCATCTCGCTGTTCCCCTGCCCTTCTCGTAGCGGAGATATTGCGTGCGCATGATTCCCTCTGGACTGCATCGCGTGCTCGACTTTGCGACGGTGATCGCCTTTGCCGCGGCGCCGTTGCTGTTCCACCTCACCGGTACGGCCGCCATCCTGGCCTACCTTCTGGCTGGCGTACATCTCGTGTTGACGCTCCTCACGCGCTTCGTCAACGGTGGCAACGGCGTGGTGCCGCTCGCGGTGCACGGAATGATCGAGCTCGTCGTCGGCATCGTCCTCGTCGTCCTGCCGTTCGTGCTCGGCTGGTCCGGTATCGCGCGCGGTTTTTTCCTCGCGGCCGGCGTCGTCATTCTCGCGGTGTGGGCACTCTCCATCTACGACGCGCGCGCCGGAGCGCCCGCCTAACGATTGCGGGCGGGCCCTCGCACTTGAGTCGCGCGTCGAATCTCAGTCGATGGTGACCCCAGGCAAATCGCTCCACGTGCAGGGTTCCCGGCGAAATCGAAGAGAGCGAGCGAGTCACGCACTCGTCGTCTCGTTCGAAGCTGCGCGGTTGGGTTCCTGATACAGGCCGATCACGTTGCCGCCCGGATCGCGAAAGCGCGCCGTGATCTCGGGCGCGTCCGCGCCGACGGGCTGCGTGATCTCGCCGCCGTTGGCGGCCACCGCGTCGCTCGTCGCCTCGACGCTGTCGACCATGATGTAGATCAGGAGGCCGGGCTGCGCGGGCTGTCGGCCGAGGACAAACGAGCCGCTGACTTGGCCGGTGGCGTCATCGAACGCCGTACTCCCATCGCCACGCCGGCGAATCGTCCAGCCAAACACGTTCTGGTAGAACTCCGCCGAGCGAGCAATGTCGGTCGCGGGCATCTCGACGTAGCAGATCTTGCCGTTGGTCATGGACGGGGGCATTGGCTGTCCTGATCGGAATGAAAGCGCGCGTTCACCAAAAAACAGTCCGTCCGAATCTATCCGCACAAGCCCTATGCACTCATACCGCCCGGCGCCGCGTAGTATCATGCGGCGAGCCCCTTCGTTGTCATTACACCTGCTGAGCCCCTCGATGCCGCTGTCGAAATTGCGCTATACGCTCGCCCTGCTCACCGGCTCCGTGCTCGCACTCTGCCATCCGCTCGGCGCGCAGGCGACAAACGCGGCGCGCCTCGAGATTCGCCGCGATAGCACGCCAGCGTTCGTGCTCACCGCGGCCCAGCTCGCGCAGGTTGCACATATCGACGTGCGCGCGTCGGAGCACGGCAAGGAGGCGACGTTCAGCGGCATCCCGCTCCCCACGCTGCTACGAATGGCCGGCGTGCCGGTCGACTCGGTTCGTGGAGCCAGAACGTCGTGGTATGTGGTCGCGACCGCGTCCGATGGCTACCGGGTGGTCTTTTCCCTCGCCGAGCTCGCTCCAGATCTGGGAGGGCGCGCGGTGTTCGTCGCCGACAAGCGCGACGGTCAAGCGCTCGGCGCGTCGGAAGGGCCCCTGCGTCTCGTAGTTCCGGACGACAAGCGCCCCACGCGCTGGGAGCGTCAGGTGGTCACGATCGCCGTGCGGCGTGGCGAGCCGTAGCGCCAGGAGTTCACTCTCCCGCGAGGCAAGCGACTAGAGCGCGCACTATCTTGCCTGCCGGGGTGTCGTGCCGAACACTCATACGAAGATGGGTCTTGACATACATACCGACCGGTCTGTATTGTACCTCTATGACCACCCCGCCCGCACCTACGCGCGCCGACGTGACGCGAAACAAGATCCTCGGCGCCGCCTTCGCCGAGTTCTACCGGCACGGTTTTCAGGGCGGGAGCCTCAACCACATCGTCCAGACCGCCGGCACCACCAAGGGCGCCCTCTTTCATCACTTCGACGGCAAGTACGCGCTCGGCTACGCCGTCGTCGACGAGCTGATCGAGCCGCTGCTGATGCAGCGATGGCTGGATCCGCTTACCGCAACGACCGACCCGATCGCCGAGATCAAACGCGCCTTCCGGCGATTCATCCGCGAAGACATCGAGAGCGGCTCGTGGGTCAACGGCTGTCCGTTGAACAATCTCGCCCAAGAGATGTCGCCGCTGGACGACGGCTTCCGCACGCGGATCGAGACGCTCTATGCCACGTGGCGGAAGCAGTTCGCCGCGGCGTTGGCGCGTGGCGTGAAGGCCGGCACGGTGCGGAAGAGCATCGATGCGCGCGACGTCGCGTCGCTCCTCGTCGTGTCGCAGATGGGAATATGGGGAACAGGCAAGTACTCGCAGAACAAGGCGCTGATGACGCAGGCCGGTGAGGCACTGTGCGACTACCTCGACACGCTCAAGGCCTGACCCGCTGGTAGCAGGATCACTCTCACCTCTCTTCCCCGTCTTCCTGGGGCTCATGCTCTGGGGCGGACTCTACCTGCGCAACGATCGGTTGCGCGCCCTCCTTGCTCCGAGGACCGATCCATGAAAGAGGTTTCCGCGTACCTGAACTTCGACGGCACCTGCCGCGAGGCGATGACCTTCTACCAGAGTTGCCTCGGCGGCGAGCTCTTCGTGATGACCTTCGGCGATTCGAATTTCGGCGAGACGCCGGAAGACAAAAAGCGGCTGATACACGCGCGCCTGAAAAGCGGCCCGACGATGGTGCTGGCGTCCGACACGATGCCCGGCATGCCGTTGCACGCGGGCAACAACGTCTGGCTGCACCTCACGTGTGAGAGAGACGACGAGGTCGACACGACGTACGCCGCGCTCTCCGCCGGTGGAAAGCCGATCATGCCGCCGCACGACGCCTTCTGGGGCGCCCGCTTCGCGATGTTCGCCGACCGCTTCGGCATCAACTGGATGCTCAACCACGAGCGGGTGAAGCACGGATAGCCCTCGCGCGATTTCGGCGCCGCGCTCCTCTTGCCCGACGGCGCATCGCGCGAGAGCTTCGTTGCCCGTGTCGAAATCGCCAGTCTCCGTTCGACGTCTGGTTAGAGCACTCGCGACCTCTCTAAAGACTCTCTCCGAATTCCTGTATCGGTCTGACAGACCGGCACGCTCGACGACGAGGACTACCGCCATGTTCATCTCCGATCTCCGCTACGCCCTCCGCTCCCTCTCGCGCGCCCGCGGCTTTACGCTCGCCGTGGTGCTCACCCTCGGGCTCGGCATCGGCGCCAACACCGCCATCTTCAGCGTCGTGCGCGGCGTGCTGCTGCGCCCGCTCCCGCACCGTGACGGCGATCGGCTGGTCTATCTCCGCCAGTCCATCACCGGACCGGGCGGCGAGAACGTCCTCTTCTCGGTTCCCGAGATCACCGACTTCCGCTCGGGCGCCAAAACGCTCGGCGGCATCGCCGAATACTCGGGGCTCACCTACACACTACAGGGCGAGCGCGACGCCGTGCGGATGAACGTCGGGCTCGTCACCGGAAATTTCTTCCAGGTCATGGGCCTCTCGCCCGTGCTCGGCCGCCTGCTCGACGCGGGCGACGACGGCACGAAGGCCGCGCCCGTGATGGTGCTGACGCACGACTATTGGATGAAGCGCTTCGGCGGCGACCGCGCGATCGTCGGCAAGACGGTACGCGTCGACGGCAAGGCGGTGACGATCGTTGGCGTCGTGCAGCCCGCGCCGTACTTCCCGAACAAGATGGACGCGTTGCTCAACATGGTGATCAGCGAGCACCACACCAGCGCGCTGATGGTGCAGGGCCGCACACATCGCATGACGGAGATGATCGCGCGTCTCGCGCCCGGCGTCACGGTCGCACAGGCGAGAGCCGAGGTGGCCGCGATTCGCTCGCGCGTGCAGGCCGACCACCAGGACGCGTACGATCCCGCGTCCGGCTATCGCGTCACGCTGCTCCCCTTCCAGGAGGTGCTCGGGGAGCGCGCGCGGCTCACGCTCTGGCTCCTCATGGGCGCCGCGGCCTTCGTGATGATCATCTCCGCCGCCAACGTCGCGAACCTCACGCTGATGC
>JBDUCS010000260.1:0-6134 GCA_040003335.1 Gemmatimonadaceae bacterium
ACACGCTCAACCTCGACGTCAACGCCACACTCCAAAACGCCCTCATCCGCAACGGATCGCTCGACGTGCCGATCGACCTCGACTACTCGGACATTATGGTGCGCCAGGCCGAGTATCGTTCGAGTTGCGCGACGGTGCTGATGCTCGACTGCTCGCATTCGATGATTCTGTACGGAGAGGACCGGTTCACGCCGGCGAAGAAGGTCGCGCTCGCGCTGACGCATCTCATCCGCACGCAATTCCCGGGCGACTCGCTCCGCGTCGTCCTATTTCACGATTCGGCTGAAGAGATCCCACTCGCCGCGCTGGCGCAGACGCAGGTCGGCCCCTACCACACCAACACGGCCGAAGGCCTGAAGCTCGCGCGCCGGATTCTCCTCTCGCAGAAGAAGGACATGCGGCAGATCGTGATGATCACGGACGGCAAGCCGAGCGCGCTGACGATGCCGAACGGACAGATCTACAAGAATTCCATGGGCCTCGACTCACTGGTGATCGCGAACACCCTCCGCGAAGTCGCCAACTGCCGCCGTGCCGGCATCCTCATCAACACCTTCATGCTCGCCCGCGACCGCGCCCTGGTGGAGTTCGTGAAGCACGTCTCGGCGATCGCCAAGGGGAAGGCGTATTTCACGAATACGATGACGTTGGGACAGTTCATTCTGATGGACTTTCTGAAGCGGAAGACGCGCAAAGTCTCTTGAACTGGCTTTCCGGTGGTCGTCTTGACACCCGTGTTCGAGACTCGTGAGAGAGGCCGCACTGCCGTTGCAGCGGGAGATGGTGCACCCGACCTTGCACCGGCAGCGCTCCCCTCACTTCCCAACACTTCATGATCAGCTTCGTTCTCGCGACGCTATTCGCAACGAGCGACACGTCGGCGCGCGCACTGGTGCCCGGTGTCGTCTACAGCGGACGCGACCGGCATCTCGAGGTCGCTCCGCCCCGCATCGATGCCGCCGTCAAGGTCGACGGCTCGCTCGACGAAGCGCCGTGGAAGCAGGCGGCACTCCTCACCGGATTCTCCCAGTACGCGCCGGTCGATGGGCGCGCGGCCGACGATTCGACCGAGGTGCTGGTCTGGTACTCGCCGACGGCGATGTACTTCGGCATCCGCGCGTTCGCAGAGCCCGGCACGGTACACGCCACGCTCGCCGACCGCGACAAGATCTACAGCGACGACTACGTCGGCATCTTCCTCAGCACCTTCAACGATCACCGGCAGGCGACGGTCTTCGCCGTCAACCCGCTCGGCGTACAGGGCGATGGCACCGTCGTCGAGGCGATGCAGAACGGCGGCGGATTCGGCGGGCTCGGCCAGGGGCGACCCGGCACCGACGTCACGCCCGATTTTTTGTTCGAGTCGAAGGGGCGCGTGACCGCGTGGGGATACGAGGTCGAGGTCCGCATTCCATTCAAGAGCCTCAAATACCAGAGCGCCGATCCGCAGACGTGGGGCATCAACGTCATTCGTCTCGTGCAGAGCCGCGGCCAGGAGCATTCGTGGGCGCCCGCGCGGCGCGCGGCCGCGTCGTATCTGGGGCAGGTCGGTACACTCACGGGACTCACCGAGCTGCACCGCGGGATCGTGCTCGACGTGAATCCGTTCGCCACCGAGCGGTCGGCGGGCGCGCCGAACACGATCGGGAGTTACGGCTACAACACCGAGCGGCCCTCCCTCGGCGCCAACGTGCGCTGGGGTATCACGAACAACGTGACGCTCAACGGTACGATCAAGCCGGACTTCGCCGAGGTGGAGTCAGACGCGGGACAGATCCAGGCCGATCCGCGCAACGCGCTCTTCTTTCCCGAAAAGCGTCCGTTCTTTCTCGACGGGATCGAGCAATTCTCGACACCGAATTCGTTGGTATATACGCGCCGGATCGCCGAACCCGTCGCGGCAGCGAAGTTCACCGGCAAGCTCGCCGGCACGAGCGTGGCGCTCCTGTCGGCGGTAGACGACCGGGACGTGTCGGCCACGCGCGACCGGAATCCGTTCTACAATATTCTTCGCGTGCAGCGCGATCTCGGCGGCGCCTCCAAGGCCGGCTTCGTCTACACGGACAAGGTGGATGGCGACCGCTCTAACCGCGTCGCAGGCCTCGATTCGCGGCTGGTTTTCGGGTCGGTGTACAGCGCGCTGTTCCAAGTGGCAGCGAGCAAGACCGTCTCGCCGGGATTCTCGAACGAGATCGCGCCGCTCTGGACCGCCGTCGTCGCGCGCTCGGGCAAGACGTTCGGCTTTCGCTACTCGCTAAACGCGATCAGCGAGAATTTTCGCGCGTCGAGTGGATTCATCTCACGCGCCGGGATTGCCAATGGATTGTTGGATCACAGCCTCACGTGGCAGGGCCCGCCGAATGGGCTCGTTCAGACGTTGAGCGAAGACGTCGTGCTCAACGGGACGTGGCAGTACAAGAGCCTGGTCAATGGCCGCGCGTGGCAGGACAAGAAGCTCCACTTCAACACCAACGCTACGCTCACCGGCGGATGGCGCGTGGGCGCGTCGGTGCTCGTGGAGTCCTTCGGCTACGATCCGGGCTTCTACGGCAGGCTCGCGATCGAGCGGCGGGGCGTCGCCGGCGTGGACACGATTCCGTTCACCGGCACGGCACACCTGCCCAACCTGGACTATCTCGTGCAGCTCGCCTCGCCGCAGTTCAAGCTACTCGACTTCAACCTCTTTTACCTGTGGGGCATCGACGAGAACTTCTTCGAGTGGTCGCGCGCCGACATCGGTTGGATCCGCGCCGGCGGGAATTGGCGGCCGACCGACAAGCTGCGCGTGAACGGCACGTACAATCAGACGTTCTACAAGCGCCACACCGACGGCAGTCTCGTCGGCGATAGCAAGATCCCGCGCGTGAAGGTGGAGTACCAGCTCGCGCGCCCGCTCTTCGTTCGCGTCGTCGGCGAGTACGACGCAACGTACCAGGATGCTCTCCGCGACGACTCGCGCACGAACGACCCCTTGCTCGCTCGCGGTCCGAACGGGACCTACACGAGGCTGACCGGTTTCCGCGACAACTCGTTCCATACACAGGCGCTGTTCGCGTACCAGCCGAACCCGGGCACCGTGCTCTTCGTCGGCTACGGCAGCACGCTCGTCGAGCCGGAGGAGCTGCGATTCAAGGGGCTTACGCGACAGAGCGATTCGTTCTTTGTGAAGATGAGTTATCTGTTCCGGCTCTGATCGATCGGGACTCATCGAGGCGCCACGCGCCGGGTCGCCTTGGGCTGACATCTATGTTCATATTTGTGCGGATCAAAGCCGATTTTTCTGATCCGGCGGAAGACGGTGAGGACGGTAGTACCGGTAGAACTTTGGCTCTGGGCCGAAGTGCGGTAGCAAGCCCAGATCAAGATTCGTGGCGTGCAAGTAGCTCCGCAGTTGCCGATTGGCAGCGCGATTCAGATCCTGGGTCGATTTCGTTTCCACGACCAGTTTCTCATCCACGATCAGGTCGATCCGCTGACTTCCGAGTGGGAGACCCTTATAGCTCACGAGTACGCCAACCTCGCGCGCGACCTTGTGTCCGCGCCCTATGAGCTCGCGCTCGAGCGCCATGACGTATAGGTGCTCGAGAAAGCCGTAGCCGAGCGGGTTGTACACCTCCAAGAACGCACCTATCACAGAACCGGTGAGCGCTTCTTCGACAAGCTCGATCTTGTGCATCAATCAAGCTGGAGCCGACGGGACAGCATCTATCATCGGTTTGTCGCCGATCCCGTCATTCGGCTTCCGCAGTATCCGTCCGATCAGAAAAATCCGGCTTGATCCGCACCCACGGCATAGGTGCAGCCTCGGCGCGAGGACGGCCACCAGGAACCGGACAACGGTCACAACGCCGAGCGTCGGGAGCGGCTCAGAGGGACTGGCAACGTCTCGAGACCGGCGGTGATCGAGCGAACGCGCCGATGGATCATGGGGAAGAATGCGGAGTATCAGGGCTGAAGGCGTCAGCTGTCGGCCGACCGTTCACAGCCGATACCGTCCCCGTTACTCGCACGTCCCGACGTCAGTCCTCCACAGTAGTGCAGCACCGGTCGATACTACTCTCTAGTTCGACCATCGCAGCTGCCGCCGCACTCGTATCGAACCGGTCTTGCCCTCGTGTCTTCCTTCGAAAGCTCCGCCCTTAAGCCGCAGTCGCCCATCGCGAGACGGGAGCGGCGCAACTGGCTCGTTCGCTCGGTCTTTGCCAAGACGCAGCGCCGTGGCCCCGTTCGCTATTGGTCGATCGCGACCGTGCTCGCGCTGGGCGCCCTCGCCGCGCTGGGGATGTGGCGCACGTCCCGGCCCGCGCTCATCGTCGCGACCGTCGTCCCCTATTCGGCGCTCGCCGAAGCGTTGGCGCAGCACAAGGTGTCGGAGCTGGTGATCGATGACCACGGCGCCCGGTTGCAAGCGGTGCTCAACGTGCCCTACAAGGACGGCGACCGCGAAGTGACGACGGTGCAGACCGTCATCCCGTCGATCGTGACGTTGAGCGACCTCGAGCGGTGGAGCAGCTCCGGCGCGAAGGTGCGCGTGCTCGACGCCTTCCCCGGCCGCTCGTCGGAAATGCTGATCCAGGTCATCACGCTACTGGCCGTGGTCGGCGCGGTGCTCTTCGTGATTTTCCGACAGCGCGGCGGCCTCGGCGCGAGCAAGTTCGTCCCGACGCCACCGTCGCGACGACTGACGCTGGCCGATGTCGGCGGCGCCCGCGAGGCGCAGGCGGAGCTGCGCGATGTGATCGCGTACCTCAAGAAGCCCGAGCGATTCCGCGCGATGGGCGCCAAATGTCCCAAGGGTGTGCTCCTGATCGGACCGCCGGGCACCGGCAAGACGCTGCTCGCGCGCGCCGTCGCCGGCGAGGCGGGCGTGCCGGTGATCATCGCCGCCGGCTCCGACTTCAACGAGATGTACGTCGGCGTCGGCTCGCGCCGAGTACGGCAGCTCGCCAAGCAAGCGCGCGAGACGGCGCCGTGCATCGTCTTCATCGACGAGTTCGACTCCTTGGGCGGACGCCGCGGCCGACCCAACCGGTCGGGCGAAGAAGAGGTGACGCTCAACCAGCTGCTCGTCGAGATGGACGGGATGAATGGCAACGAGGGCGTCGTCTGGATGGCGGCGACGAATCGTGAGGACATGCTCGATCCCGCGGTACGGCGTCCTGGCCGCTTCGACCGCGTGGTCGAGGTGCCGCTCCCCACGGTGGGCGACCGGCTGGAGATCCTGCGAATCCACGCGGCATCGGCACCGCTCGCTCCCGATGTAGACCTCGACCGGCTCTCGCAGCTCACCGTCGGCCACTCGGGCGCGGACCTGGCAAACCTGCTCAACGAAGCGGCCATCACCGCGGTGCAGGACGACTGCGACGTGATCACGAAGGCGCACATCGAGACGGCGCGGGACAAGATCCTGCTCGGCCGCGTGCGCGCGGGCGTCGTCGTGAGCGAGAGCGAGCGGCGATTGATCGCGCTGCACGAGGCGGGGCACGCCGTCGTCGGCATGGTCGCCGCGCCGGACGACAAGCTGCACAAGATCACGATCGAGGCTCGCGGCCGCTCGCTCGGTGCCGCGCACTTCGCGCCCGAGGCGGACCGGCATCTGCAGCCGCGTCATTATCTCGAGGGGATCATCGCCAAGGCGCTCGGCGGACGAGCCGCGGAGACGGTGTTCTTCGGCAGCGCCGCCGTGACGACGGGGGCCGGCAGCGATCTGATCTCGGCGACGGGGATCGCGCGGCGCATGGTGGCCGAGTTCGGGATGAGCGACGAGGTCGGCCTCGTGAGCGCGGACCTCGCGGCGCAAGGCGGAAGCGTGAGCTCGCAGTTGCAGTCGGCGATCGACACGGCGATGCGCAAGCTCCTCACGGCGCAGTCGGAGCGCGCCGAGTCCATCGTGCGCGAGTATCGTGATTTGGTCGAAGAGCTGGCGACGGAGCTGTTGGCGCGCGAGGTGCTTGACTCGGAGCATGTGTATGCGCTCGCCGACAAGCACGGCGTGGCGCCGCGAATCCCGGTTCTGCAAAGCTAGGCGCCCCGCGGGCGCCGTCGGCGATCCGCGGCGCGTTGCGGGTGTCGTCGACGAACCAGAGCAGCGAGAGCCTGATCGACCTGGCCGCTCCGGTCTGTTGGCGGACACC
>JBDUCS010000261.1:0-6117 GCA_040003335.1 Gemmatimonadaceae bacterium
ACGAAGCAATCCTTCTGCCCGTCGTCCGGGGTGATGAAGCCGAACCCCTTCGCGTCATTGAACCACTTCACTTTGCCGGTGATGCGAGCCATTCCTGAACCCCTTGCTGGTGTCTTGGAGCGGAGTTGAGCCGTCTGTCGGGACAAGTCATCAATCTCGCGGGACCAATAGGAACCCCCCGCTCTGGGTTGTCCTCTAAAAGAATGGGACCCGGGCCGCTGCCCGGGTCCCCGGTCTTCCGGAGGCGCCTCTATGGTAAAAGGGCGCTGCTACTCCCGCAACGGGGACGGCAATCAGTGCTCGGCACGCGATGTCCGATCACCGCTTACCGAGATTCACTGGGTGCCGACCACGCGCACGCCATCGACGAAGTATTGCGTTTCACCGAAGCAGGTGAATGGTATGCCCCGGTGCTGCTTATAGCCGAGCGAGACGCGGCGTCCTTCAGCCGCTTGGATCGCGCGAGCGATCGAGTCGCTGCGAACGGTGAACTTGAACACTTCGGGCACCACCTGCGCCTGATTCGGGATCACCATCGGGAGCTCGCCTTCCCACGTGTGACACAGCCAGCCTTTCTTGGAAAACTTCTGCACGTAGCCGACGCGCTCGCCCGCCGAGTACGTGTAGCTGATCGTGATCCACGTCCAGAGGGCGATCACGGCGAGTGGCAGAAGCACGAGGACCGTCCCGATCCCCTTGAGCTTCCAATGCCGATTCCGCTTCGGTAGCGGCGCCGGTGTCGCGGCCACGTCCTCGGTCGTGTAACCTCGTGGCGGATCGTCGGGCGACTTGTCTTTGGCCATCGTTTCTCCGTTCCAAGGTCTTTCGTTCACACGTACTCACATTTGTACTCGTCAGCTTCAGTTCACCGTTCAGGGTTCTCTGCCGAAAACTGCGAACTGTGAACCGTAACCTGCGAACCATTCACTCCGAAACTGTCAAACTATTAACTTGAAATCCATGGCCTACGCGGATCGCAGATCTACGGTAACCGCGCTTGTCGGCGGCGTGCCCGTCGGCAGCGGCCATCCGATCGTCGTGCAATCCATGACGAACACCGACACGGCCGACGTCGAGTCGACCACGGCGCAGGTCGCGGCGCTGTTCGAGAGTGGATCGCAGCTCGTGCGCGTCACGGTCAACAACGAAGCGGCCGCGGCCGCAGTGCCCGAGATCGCGCACCGGCTATCGGACCAGGGCATCACCGTGCCGATCGTCGGCGACTTTCACTACAACGGGCATCTCCTCCTCGCCAAATATCCGGCCGCCGCGGCGGCGCTCGCCAAATATCGCATCAACCCCGGCAACGTCGGGAGCAAGCGCCGCGACGACAACTTCCGCACGATCGTGCAGATCGCTGTCGATCACGGCAAGCCGGTGCGCATTGGCGTCAACTGGGGCTCGCTCGACCAGGACCTCCTCACGCGGATGATGGACGACAATGCGCGCCGGCCGGTGGCCGAGCGGCGGGATGCGCACGACGTCTACATCGAGGCGATGCTCGAGAGCGCGCTTCGTTCGGCCGCGCTCGCTGAAGAGACCGGCCTCGGCCACGACCGCATCATCATCTCCGCGAAAGTCTCCGGCGTGCGCGACCTGGTCGAGGTGTACCGCCGGCTCGCCGCGCGCTGCAACTATCCGCTGCACCTCGGCCTCACCGAGGCCGGGCTCGGCACCAAAGGTGTCGTGGCCAGCGCCGCCGGTCTGTCGATCCTGCTGGCCGAAGGGATCGGCGACACGATTCGCGTGTCGCTGACGCCGCGGCCGGGCGGCGATCGCACGGAGGAGGTCTTCGTCGCGCAGCAGATTCTGCAGTCGCTCGGCCTTCGTTCGTTCGCGCCGCAGGTGACCGCGTGCCCCGGCTGCGGCCGTACCACGTCGACCTTCTTCCAACACATGGCGGAAGACATCCAGACATACCTGCGCGAGCAGATGCCCGTCTGGCGCGCGAAGCATCCCGGCGTCGTCGAGATGAAGGTGGCGGTGATGGGCTGTGTCGTGAACGGGCCCGGCGAGTCGAAGCACGCCAACATCGGCATCTCGTTGCCGGGCACGTTCGAGGAGCCGGTGGCGCCGGTATACATCGACGGCCGTCTCTCGACGACGCTCCGGGGTGAGACGATCGTGCCGGAGTTCCTCGAGATCCTCGAGCGGTACGTCGCGCGGACGTACGCCGCGCAGGGCGAATCGATGGGACCCAGTACGCTCGCGACCTGAGGGCGGCCGCGATCTAGCGCCAGCGTCACGCCTCGCTTCGCGCCGGCACGGCCGCTCGCTCGAGCGACGCAACGACTCCGCGCAACTCATCCATGATCGGCGCCTCGAAGCCGAGCCCGCGCAGCCGTTCGTGCACGCGATGGTACCAGCGCACGCTTCCTTCGCGCCCCGCCTTGAAGCGCGACCAGACCTGATCGGGAAACGACGTACGCGCCAGGTCGGCGAGAATGCTGCTCGCGTTGTGGATCTTGTCCGCAGCGCACACCCAGCGCGCGCGGTCGCTCGCGCCGGCGAGCCGCTCGAGATAGTCGTCCTTCCGCTCGTCCCACGACAGCTCGACGCCGTCGTCGTCCGTCTTGCGCTCGGTGACCGACAGCACGGTCGCCAGCACGCCCACCCCGAACTTGTCGCCGATGCGCTGCTCGAGCATCTCGCGCGTGTATCCGCCACGGATGCAATCTTCGATCACATCGTGCAGGATGCCGGCGACCACGGTATCGTCGTCTTGCCCGTATCGCGCGAGGATGATCGCAACGTTCGCCGGATGCGTCAGGTACGGGAGCCGCGTCCCTTTTCGCACCTGCTGGTCGTGGTGCTTTGCGGCGAACGCGAACGCGTGGTTGATCCGATCGGAGTAGCCCTTCATCTCACAAGCCCGAGAAAAAGAAAAGAACAAAGAGAGTCTATGAAGGGAGGCTGATAGCCGACAGTCGGCAGCCGTATTCTATCGCACGCTTCGTGAAATGATCTCCAGAAACCGAAGATGCAGCGCCAGGAGTGCGAGACCCTGCAGCGCGACGGCGATCCCGGCGCCGACGACGGCCCACCGCTTGTCCAACACGCGCCCGGCAATCGCCAGCGTGAAGCCGAGCGCGATGTACCCCGCGTCCAGCCCCACGTTCAGCCACATCCGGTTCGACAGCGACATCAAGCCATTCAAATCCCGCTCGGCGAGCTGGTGCCAGGCGAGGGCGCCGAGCGCGATGATGATGGCGCCCCACGCCGCGGTTTGGATCGCGAAGTGGGTAACGAGCGGCGGCCGGGCACCGCGTATTGCGAGCACGACTAGGACCGTCGTTCCAGCGATCAGGCTCAGCCCGCCCCATGCCAACAGGCGCAGCAGGTGGGCGCGTTCGAATAGCAGGAACGTATCACCCCACATGGGCGTTCTCCGCAAACGTGCAGGCGCGTTCCGTGCTCTCGACCGGAATCTCATTCTCAACAATTCGCGCGATCACTCGTGACGTCTCCCGCCGTTGATGTTCGGCTGCACGGACTCTATGTGCCGTCCGCCGACTTGTATCTCGATGCTCGCACCGCGCCGGGCACGGTCTTCGTTTCGCACGCCCACGCCGACCACTGCACGGAGGCGGACCATATCGTCTGCACGCCAGACACCGCGGCGCTCCACCACGCGCGGCGCGGCGTGCGGAATGCCTTCACGATTCCCCTCGGTGGCACCGCGCGGTTCCACGATACCGACGTCGAGCTCCTGAGCGCCGGCCACGCGCTCGGGTCGGCGATGATCCGCATCACCGGCGCCGACGGCGTCGTCGCTTACACCGGTGATTATAAGCTGCGCCCCAATCCGTTCGCGCCTGCCGCGGTGCCGCCGCGCGCCGACACGCTCGTCATGGAGTGCACGTTCGGAGAGCCGAGGTACCGCTTTCCGCCCGACGAGGAGCTGCTCGCGCAGCTCTTTGCCTTCATCGACGAGACGCTGGCCGCCGGTGCAACGCCGGTCGTCCTCGCCTACGCGCTCGGCAAAGCACAGGAAGCACTCTGGCACCTGACGTCGCACGGATACGATGTCGTCGTGCACGGCGCCATCGCGCGGATGTGCGAGCTGCACGTCGCGCTCGGCGCGCACTTTCCGGGACCCGGCATCTGGTCGCGCTACCGGCGCGGTGAAGTCGGGCCCGGCCGTGTGCTCCTCACGACACCGTCGACGCGCAAGACGCCGATGGTCGCGCGGCTCGAGCCGCGCCGCGTCGCGTATCTCACCGGCTGGGCGTATCACCCGGGCGCGCACAACATGTACAAGGATTGCGATCTCGTGCTGCCGCTGTCGGACCATGCGGACTTCGACGAGCTCGTTCGCACGGCGCGCGCGAGCGGCGCGCGAAAGATCTACACCGTGCACGGCGCGCCGAAGTTTGCCGCAACGCTGCGCACGCTCGGGATGGATGCGGAGCACATCCTCGTGCATCCGCAGGCCCGCGAAGAACAAATCTCGCTGCTATGAGCGACGCGTCGTTCCACGACTGGTCCGAGACGGCACACCGCATCCGCGCGACGACGAAGCGTCTCGAGAAGAACGCGATCCTACGCGCGTATCTCGCCGCGCTCGAGGAATCATCGCTCGCGATCGCCGCGCGGTTCTTCTCGGGCATCGTGTTCCCACGCCACGACGCGCGCACGACGCAGGTCGGCGGCTCGATCATCTTTGGCGCGCTCGCCGCGGTCACCGGTGCAAGCGACGAGCTGCTCTCCGAACGCTACACGCAGTACGGCGACGCGGGCGACGTGGCTGGCGACGTGTTGGCCGCGCGTCCGCCGAGCACGCTGGCGCTGTCCGATGCGGAATCGTTCTTCGCCTCGCTCGCCGCGGCGGCGGGCACGAACGCGCGCCGCGCGCTCGTGACCGAGATGCTAGGCCGGATCGGCGGTCTCGAGGCGCAGTATCTCGTGAAGTTGTTGGGCGGCGAGCTGCGCATCGGCCTCAAGGAAGCGCAGGTGGAGGAGGCGCTGGCCTCGGCATTCGGCGCGCCGCTGGGCGAGGTACGTCGGGCCAACCTGCTGCGCGGCGACATCGGCGAGGTCGCACAGTTCTCGTCGCGCGGCACGCTCGACACGGCGCGGCTAGCGATGTTTCATCCGATTGGCTTCATGCTCGCGCAGCCGCTGGCGACGCCCGACGACATCGTTGCGGCGATGCCATCGCCGTTCGCGGTCGAGGACAAGTACGACGGCATCCGCGCGCAGGCACATATCGGCGCGGGTGAGGCTGGCGCGCTTCGCGTCGCGCTCTTCTCGCGCACGCTCGACGACATCACGCGCGGATATCCGGATGTTGTGGCCGCGCTCGAGTCGATGCCGGCCGGTCTCGTGCTCGACGGCGAGCTGATCGCCTATGACCCGGCGATTCCCGAGCGCGCGCTTCCCTTCAAAGCGTTGCAGACGCGACTCGGCCGAAAAGCGCCGGGCGCGGCACTGATGGCGGCGGTGCCGGCGACGTTCGTCGCGTACGACGTGATCGCGGCCGATGGCGCGCTGGTGGTCGACGAATGGTATCGCGAGCGTCGCGCGCGGTTGGCGGCGCTGCCGTGGCCGGCCGAGGCGACCGCGGGCGCCCGTCTCGCACCGATGCGCACGGTCTCGGCGGCCGGCGAGGTCGAGGAGGCGTTCACCGCGGCGCGCGCGCGTGGCAACGAGGGACTCATCGCGAAGGACCCGACATCGAGTTATGCGCCCGGCCGACGTGGCAAGACGTGGGTGAAGCTCAAGCGCGCGCTGGCGACGCTCGACGTGGTGGTGACGGGCGTGGAGCGCGGGCACGGACGACGTCGAGGCGTGTTGAGCGACTACACGTTTGCCGTGCGCGCATCAGAGAGCGACCCAACGCTGCTCAACGTCGGCAAAGCGTACAACGGCCTGACCGACGTCGAGATCGCCGCGCTCACCGAGCGCTTCCACGCAATCACCGTCGAGAAGTACGGGCGCTTTCACAAGGTGCGCCCGGAGGTCGTGCTCGAGGTGACGTTCGACATCGTGCAGCCATCGGCGCGGCACAAGGCCGGTTTCGCGCTGCGCTTCCCGCGCATCGTGCGCGTCCGCGACGACAAGCCGCCGTCGGAGATCGACACCCTCGAGCGAGTTCGCCAGTTGGCGAACGCGCAG
>JBDUCS010000262.1:0-6108 GCA_040003335.1 Gemmatimonadaceae bacterium
CTTCGAAAACGGTTTCGCCTCGAGAACCGTAAGAACGTGAAGGCGCAAGCGGTCGTCGAGATCTGGCGAGGCGCGTGACAATGGACAGCGGCGTGAAATAGGGCGATCATCGGGTCCCGGATTGCACCGGACACCGAACCGAACGCCGAGCACCGATCACCGATCACCGCGCATGCCCGCGATCAAGGTCACCGCCCTCCGCAAAGCGTACGACGACGTCGTCGCGGTCGACGATCTCGATCTCACGGTCGAGAGCGGCGAGTGCTTCGGCCTGCTCGGTCCCAACGGCGCCGGAAAGACGACGACGATCGAAATTTGCGAAGGACTACTCGCGCCCGACACGGGCGACGTCGAAATCCTCGGCCGCCGGTGGGCGACGCACGGGCGCGAGCTGCGCGAGCGGCTCGGCATCAGTCTGCAGGAGACGCAGTTGAGCGAGAAGCTCACGGTCGCCGAGACGCTGACGCTCTTCCGCAGCTTCTACCGCCGCGGCCGGACGATCGACGAGACGATCGCCATCGTGCAGCTCGACGAAAAGCGGGACGGGCGCGTCGGCCAGCTCTCCGGCGGACAGAAGCAGCGGCTCGCGCTCGCCTGCGCGCTCGTCGGGGATCCAGAGCTCCTGTTCCTGGACGAGCCGACGACCGGGCTCGATCCGCAGTCGCGCCGCCAGCTGTGGGAGCTGATGGAGCAGCTGCGCGCGTCGGGCCGCACGGTGCTCCTGACCACGCACTACATGGACGAAGCCGAGCGCCTCTGCGACCGCGTGGCGATCGTCGACCACGGCAAGGTGATCGCGCTCGGTACGCCACGGGAGCTGATCGCGTCGCTGGGCGCCGAGCACGTCGTGGAGTTCTCGACCAACGCCATGGGGCCGCTCGATGCCGGCGCGCTGGGCGCGCTCGACGGCGTCCACGATGCGCGCGTCGAGAACGGCCGGTACCGGCTGCAGGTGAGCGAGCTACACCGCGCCATGCCGGCGATCCTCGCCTTTCTTGGATCGCGCGATGCCGCGCTGACGGAGCTCGTGACGCGCTCGGCGACGCTCGAGGATGTCTTCGTCGGGAAGACCGGGAGACATCTCCGTGAAGAGTAAGGAGACCGAAGCCCGCCCGACTCCCGACCCGAGATCTTTTTCTCGGAGTGCACTCGCGCAGCTCACGCTCGTCCGCTTCCGCGAGTTTTACCGCGAGCCGGAGGCGGTGTTCTGGGTCTTCATCTTTCCGATCCTGCTCGCGGCGGGGCTCGGGATCGCGTTCAAGAACCGGCCGCCCGAGGTCACGAAGGTCGCGGTACTTTCGACGGCGACCGGCGCGGCCGCGGTGCGGGATGCGATCGCGCACGACTCGTCGCTGGCGCCGCAGATGCTCGACGACAGCGCCGCCGCCCGCGCACTGCGCGTGGGCACTGTCGCGCTCGTCGTCGCGCCGCTCGGCGCGAGCGCTGTGGAGTATCGCTACGACGCGGCGCGCCCCGAGGGACGCAGCGCGCGTACGCTGGCCGACATCGCCATCCAGCGCGCCGCGGGCCGCGCCGATCCCGTCGTGGCGACGGAGCGCCACATCTCCGAGCCGGGGTCGCGCTACATCGACTTCGTCATTCCGGGACTGCTCGGGATGAACCTGATGGGGAGCGGCATCTGGGGCATCGGCTTCGCCATCGTCGACGCGCGAAAAAAGAAGCTCCTCAAGCGGCTCGTCGCGACGCCGATGTCGCGCGCGTCGTACCTCACGTCGTTCCTCATGTTGCGGCTCTCGCTCCTCGTGGTCGAGGTCGTGACGCTGCTCGGCTTCGCGGTGCTCGCGTTCGGCGTGCCGATGCGCGGCTCGGCGTGGCAGCTCGGCCTGATCTGCCTGGCGTCATCGCTCTCGTTCGGGTCGCTCGGTCTCCTCATCGCTTCGCGCGTGAAGACGATGGAAGCGGCGTCGGGGCTGACGAATCTCGTGATGCTCCCGATGTGGATTATGAGCGGCGTCTTTTTTTCGGCGGCGAAGTTTCCCGATGCGGTGCAGCCGTTCGTGCAGGCGCTCCCGCTCACCGCGGTGATCAACGCGCTGCGCGCGAACATGTTGCAAGGGGCCGGGCTTGCGGACGTCGCCACGTCGCTCCTCATTATTGGCGCGTGGTTCTTCGTCGCGTTTACGCTGGCGCTCAAGCTGTTCCGCTGGCGGTAGTGGCGGTACGACATATGCACGCTCACACGGCACGTTTGCCAGGAGAGACGATGCTGTACACGCTCGCGGTGGTGCTCTTCGTGTTATGGCTGCTCGGCTTCGCCGTCTTTCACGTCGCAGGCGGGCTCATACACCTTCTGCTGGTTGTCGCGGTGATCGTGGTGTTGCTTCGGATCATCGAGGGACGACCGGTCGTGTAGGCTCGGCGCTCCGCTTTACCATTTTGCGCTTTTCGTCCAGATGAGCACGACGCCACAGTCGCCGAGCCTGACGTACTTTGCGGGCGCGGTCGTCACGCTCGGGTAGACTTCGATGCCGACGATGCGCGCGAGCGGGTAGGATTGAATCTCTTCCTCGGCCGTCTGGATGCCGTCCAGATAGATGAATGGATGGCAGTCCCCGGCACTGATGCTGCGCGACTTCATGGTGAGCGAGAAGAGCGCGCCAGTGGGGTAGTCGACCCTGAGGCCGGGGAATCCATAGAAGAGGGACGCGACGTCGAAGCGCGACTTGATCTGGTCCTCGGTCAGCGCGTAGCCGAATCCCATTTGCCGGCGCTGCTCGAACTCGGCGCGGTCGCGTCCGGTCGGAATCTTCGACTTCACCGTCACCGTTGATAGAACGTTGACTGGTTTCATCGTCACCTCCACGCGCGCCGTGTCACGGCTGTGGAGGTCGGCCGCGACGTGCTCCGCCGCGTAGCCCACAAGACGCACCTGCAGCGTCTGCGTGCCAGCGGGCAGCTGCGACAGCGCGAAGCGTCCCGTCTCGTTCGTCGTCGCCTCGGCAGGTGCGCCGGCCATGGTCACGAGCGCGCCGGCGAGCGCGTCCCCTTTACCGTTGCGCACGATGCCCTGCACCACGGCCGAACCGCGTCGCGCCGGCGGCTCGGGCGTGGCGCCATCCGCCGGAGCGGCAACGACGGTGCCCTGCGATGAGTCCCGGCTCACGAGCACATCGCGACGCGCGATGTGCCGGGAGCCGATCACCAGCTCCAGCGGACCGCTCACGAACAGGCCGGCCTCGCCCTGCATCGCCACCTTCACGCCGGTCGCCACGCCGCATGCGTAGTAGGTGCCGGTGCTGTCGGTGCGCGCCGCGACGACGGGGCGCACCATCTCAAACGTGCCGCGCGCCGAGCGCTGCGCCTGGTACCAGCTGATCACCGCGCGCGCGCCGCTCATCCGCACATCACTGTCGGCATCGCGAATGGTGCCGAAGACAATGCCGCTGTCGGCCGACGCGAGGCTCGCGGTGCACGCCGACCCGCGCAGCGTCGCGTACGACGGCGTGGCGAGCGCGATGGTCGTCGTCGCGCCGGCCGTGATATCGGCCAAGCCGCCGGTGGTGGTGAGCCCGATGGAGTCGAGCGCCGGATGGGAGAAGGCGATGAAGCGGCGGCCCGCCGGCACGCTGTCGAGCACGAAGCGGCCCTTGGCGTCGGTGACGGCGATGCGAGTGGCGCCCTGCACCAATACCGTCGCGCTCTCGAGCGGTGCGCGGAGCAAGCTGTCGTACACCACGCCACGCACGACGCCGAGCGCGCTCGAGTCGGCGCGCTGTTGCGCACCGAGCGCGTTCGGCACGAGCGCGGTGAGCACGAGCGCGCCGGCGAGGAGCAGCGCACGCGAAAAGCATCTGGACTCGATCACTGGTGCCTCCGCCCGAAAGCGGTCCGCGGCGTTCGCGATCTTGCTCCTACGGTCGTGAGCGACAACTTGCGATGCGGCCAACCGCTCGGCAATCACTTTTAATTCGTACGGAGCTCCGTCCATGTCCTCACCACTCGGCGATCTCGACGTCGAGACCTTTCGCGGCGCGGCACACCGCGTCGTGGACTGGATGGCCGACTACCTCGCACACCCCGAGCGGCACCCGGTGTTGTCGCGCGCCGAGCCGGGCGATGTGCGCCGCACCCTGCCCCGGCATCCGCCGGCCGGCGCCGAACCCATCGACGAGATCCTCGCCGACGTCGACCGGGTGATCATGCCGGGGATCACGCATTGGAACAACCCCGCCTTCTTCGCCTACTTTGCCATCTCCGGCTCGGCGCCGGGCATCCTCGGCGAGATGATCAGCGCGGCGCTCAACGTGAACGCGATGCTGTGGAAGACGTCGCCGGCGGCGACGGAGCTCGAAGAGGTCGTGCTCGAGTGGCTCCGCGAGATGATGGGGCTGCCTAACGAGTGGTTTGGCGTCATCACCGACACGGCGAGCATCTCGACACTCCTCGCGCTCGCCGCCGCGCGTGAGGCGCCGGTGGAACTGGCGATTCGCGAGCGCGGGATGGCCGGCCGCGCCGATCTGCCGGTGATGCGCGTCTACTGCTCCGACCAGGCGCACTCGAGCGTCGACAAGGCGGCGATCACGCTCGGGCTCGGCTACGAGAACGTGACGCGCGTGGCGAGCGACGATGCGTTCCGCATGCGGGCAGACTTGCTCGAGCGCGCGATGGCGGAGGATGTCGCGGCCGGCCGGCGGCCGCTCGCCGTGGTTGCGACCACGGGAACGACGAGCACGACGAGCATCGATCCCGTGCGCGCAATCGCCGCGGTGTGCAAGCGGTACGGCGCCTGGCTGCACATCGACGCCGCGTACGGCGGGGCGGCGGCGACCGCGCCGGAGATGCGCTGGGTGCTCGACGGCGCGGAGCTGGCCGACTCGCTCGTGGTCAATCCGCACAAGTGGCTGTTCACGCCCGTGGACTGCTCGGCGCTCTACGCGCGCGACGGCGACACGCTCAAACGCGCGTTCGCGCTCGTGCCGGAGTATCTCGCGACTGCGCGCCAGGGACAGGTGGTGGACTTCATGGACTATGGCGTGCAGCTGGGCCACCGCTTCCGCGCGCTCAAGCTGTGGATGGTGATTCGCGCCTTTGGCGCCGAGGGCATCGCGGCGCGCGTGCGCGAGCACTGCGCGCTGGCGCGCGAGCTCGCGTCGTGGATCGAGTCAGAGCCGGACTGGCAGCTGTCGGCGCCCGTGCCGTTGTCCGTAGTCTGCTTTCGCCACGTGCCACGTGCGACGATGACCGCCGAGGAGCTGGACGCGCACAACGAGCGGATCATGCACCAGGTGAACGCGTCGGGCGAGGCGTACCTGTCACACACGAAGCTTCGCGGCGCGCGGGTGCTACGGATCGCGATTGGGCACCTCCGTACGGAGCGGCGGCACGTGGCGAGAGCCTGGGCGTTGCTCAAGGCCTGCACGTGACCCGTCGTCATCGGGGCGGCGACGTGGCCGTTGTCATCCTGAGCCCCGCAACGCCAATGTCATCCTGAGCTCCGCAGCGCCAATGTCATCCTGAGCCCCGCAGGGGCGAAGGATCTGCTTGAAAAGGGGCAATGTTCCCCGCTCCACTCTTCGGCGAGATCCTGCCACGTCGGATTGGATGTCTCGATCAGTGCGAGCTTCTTCGAACGTCGCCACCCTTTGATCTCTTTTTCGTGGGCGATAGCCGATCGCACATTCGATGTTGGTTCGAAATGCATGAGCCGATGGATCCGGTAGCGCGCCGTGAAGCCTTCTGACGAGGATCGATGCTCGGCAACGCGCCGACGCAGATCGTTGGTAACTCCGACGTAGAGACAGCGTGATCGGCTGGCCAGTATGTAGACCGAGAATTCGCGCATTCGGCATGTTCGCCTATGGATCACTCCGTGTGTCATCCTTCCATCTCGTCAAACAGCAGATCCTTCGCGTTCGCTCAGGATGACATGCTCGTCCTGAGGAGCAGGGTGACACCCGTCATCCTGAGGACCAGGGTGACACCTGTCATCCTGAGGAGCGGAGCGACGAAGGATCTGCTCTTGAACGTGGCTCACCCATCGGTAGATCCTTCGCTTCGCTCAGGATGACACGCCGATTGCTCAGGATGACTAGCGTTCGCTCAGGATGACAACCCGTTCGGTCCTGATGAGTACCCGTCCGCCAGGCA
>JBDUCS010000263.1:0-6093 GCA_040003335.1 Gemmatimonadaceae bacterium
ACCGTCGTGGGGGAGCGCGGCTGCCCCGACACGCCGCGCGATGTGCGCGGCTTCGCCGTGAAGTTCTATACGGACGAGGGCAACTGGGATCTGGTCGGCAACAACATCCCCGTCTTCTTCATTCAGGACGCGATGAAGTTTCCGGATCTCGTGCACGCGGTGAAGCCCGAGCCGCACCACGCGATGCCGCAGGCGGCGTCGGCGCACGACACGTTTTGGGACTTCATCTCGCTGATGCCCGAGTCCACGCACATGATGATGTGGGCAATGTCGGATCGCGCCATCCCGCGCAGCTTCCGCACCATGCAGGGCTTCGGCGTGCACAGCTATCGGCTCGTCAACGAGGCCGGCGAATCCGTGTTCGTGAAGTTCCACTGGAAGCCGAAGCAAGGAACGCACTCACTCGTGTGGGACGAAGCGGCGAAGATTGCCGGCGCCGACGCGGACTTTCACCGCCGCGATCTCTGGGAGGCGATCGAGGCGGGCGAGTATCCGGAGTGGGAGCTTGGCCTGCAGATCTTCACCGAAGAAGAGGGCGAGCGCTTCAGCTTCGATATTCTCGACGCGACGAAAATCATCCCCGAGGAGCTCGTGCCGCTCACGCCGGTCGGACGCATGGTGCTCGACCGCAATCCGGACAACTTCTTCGCCGAGACGGAGCAGGTGGCGTTCTGCACGGCGCACGTGGTGCCGGGCATCGATTTCTCGAACGACCCGCTCCTCGCCGGCCGCATTCACTCGTACGTCGATACCCAGATCTCACGACTCGGCGGACCGAACTTTCACGAGATCCCGATCAACGCGCCGATTGCCCAGGTGCACAACAACCAGCGCGACGGCATGCATCGCCAAGCGATCCCGCGCGGTCGCGTGTCGTACGAGCCAAACTCGCTCGCCGGCGGATGTCCGTTTCAAGCGGGCGCCAAGGGCTTCGTCTCCTTCCCGCAGCCGATGCAGGAGGACAAGGTTCGCGGCAAGCCCGAGAAGTTCGCCGACCACTACACGCAAGCGACGCTCTTCTACAACAGCCAGACCGCATGGGAGAAGAACCACATCGTCGCAGCCTTCCGCTTCGAGCTGAGCAAGCTCACCGTGCCGGCGATCCGGGTGCGCATGGTCGCCTCGCTGCGCAACGTCGATGAAGATCTCGCAGCGCGCGTGGCCGAGGGGCTCGGACTCGAGCTGCCGGATCCGCTGCCGCGCGTGCGGCGAGGTGGGGGTGCGCACGCGACGGATTGCGATGCTCGTGGCCGACGGCGTCGAGGGAGATGCGCTCGTGTCGCTGCACGCGGCGCTGACCGCGGCGGGCGCCGTGCCGCGCTTCGTCGCGCCGCGGCTCGGCAAGTACTCGACGGCGACCGGCGGAACGATCGAGGCCGACGCGTCGATGGAAAACTCGCCCGCCGTGCTCTTCGACGCGCTCGTGCTACCCGATGGCGAAGCGGGGCTCGTCGCGCTCATGGCGGACGGGCACACGATGGAATTCGTGACCAACCAGTACCGGCACGGCAAGACGATTCTCGCGCTCGGCGCATCGCAGACCTTGCTCGACAGCGCTGGGATTTCCAAGACGCTTGCGAGCGGCGCGATGGATGGGGGCCTGCTGCTGGCGGACGGCCAGGAGCCGGACATCGCGTCCGCGTTCATCGCGGCAGTGGCGAAGCACCGGCACCCCGAACGGGAGAGTGATCCGCCGGCGGTGTGAGGAGGAAGACTCCGCGCCCGAACGTCGGACGAGCCTCGGGACGGGAGAACGCCAGCGTCCGCATCGGCGTGTGCCGATGCGGACGTTCTCGCTCACCGCGCGCGACCTCGATGATCAGGCCTCGGCCTGCCATTCCTTCCGCGCGTCGGTCGCCGTCTTGCTCAAACGGACCTGGGTTCCGACGTCGGCCACCCAGTCGAGCGGGATGTAGTGATGCTTGCCGCCGGCCGCAGGGTCCTTCCGCGTCAGCTTCACCCGGCTTCCGTCGAAGTGATCCACCGTGCCCACGTGCTCGCCGTCGGATCCAACGACTTCCATCTTTTCCTGGATATTCGCTTTGTCGGCCATGTTGCTCCTCTCCGTTGACGTTGATCAGTGATGATCGAGAGGTGCAAGCGTCGTGCGCGGGCGATACCGCGGTCACGCTCCCTTGGCGACGTCCTTCACGTTGTCCTTCGGTTCCCGGTCGATCAGCTTGTTGTACGGATCGATCCCCGCCCGCACCGGCTCCCGGTCGACGACCAACTCGATGACCGTGTGTGGCTGCGTGATATGGTACTTCGTGACGAGAAGCGGCGCGCCGAGCTTGTTGCCCTTCTCCTTCGCGCCGAAGACGCCGACGTCGATCCAGTCGCCCACGGCGATCTCGTGCTCGGCGCCGAGCGTGTCGGCGCGTAGCTTGCGCGCGCTCACGGCCAGCGTGACGACGTACTTGCCGTCGGCGCGCTTGGTCCACGATGCGGAGTCGGCCTTGTTGTCGAACAGCGTGATCGTCTCGAACAGGTCGGTGATCACGGACTGCAGCGAATCCGGCGTCGCCGCGCGCAGCTCACGGATCAGATCCTTTGACGTCGGATAGTTGCCGGGCGTGTAGTGGTGCTCGCGCAGGAACTTGGCCAGTGCGGCGTTGAGCTTGTCTTCGCCGATGTAGTCCTGCAACGCGTAAAAGGCGAGCGACCCCTTGTAGTAGTGGATGTAGGCCTGCTGCTCGGTGAGCGCGAGCGGCTCCTCGCGGCGTCGCTCGGTGCTGCGGCCGCGGAGATACCGGTCGAGCTCGTAGCGGAAGAATTTCTGTGAGGCCGCGCGTCCGTACTCCTTTTGCATCACCATCAGCGCCGAGTACTCGGCGAGCGACTCGACCATGATCGCCGCGCCCTGCACGTTGGCGCCGATGATTTGGTGGCCCCACCACTGGTGCGCGACTTCATGCGCTGTGACGAAAAACGGGAAATCAATGTCGTCGGCTTCGCTGCCAACCTTCATGATGAAGCCGATCCCCTCGGAATACGGAATCGTATTGGGAAACGATTGCGCAAAGGTCGCGTAGCGCGGGAACTCGAGAATGCGAACCTGCCGGTACTGATACGGCGAGAAATTGGTCGTGTAGTAGTCGAGCGATTTCTTCACGCTCGAAATCATTCGGCCGAGATTGTACTCGTGGCCCGGCTGATAGTAGATCTCGATCGCCACCGGCTGGGCGGTGCCCGTGCCCTGCCACGTGTCGCGCCGCACCGCGTACCGCGCCGACAGGAAGGAGAAGAATTTCATGATCTTCTCTTCCGTCTTGTAGTGGAAGACGCGACGACCGTTCTCGATCGACTCCTGTTGCAGATAGCCCGGCGCGATCGCGATCTGGTCCGGCGCGGTGCTCACCGTCGCGTCGAAGCTCACACGGTCGGCGTCGGCGGTAAACTCGTTCTCGTGGTACGACGCCGTATCCGTAATGGGGTGCATGCGATCGCGCGGCGGGAGCTTCTCCTTTGTCCGGTCGTCCGGATCAGTGAGCTCCGCGTCTTCGCTGTAGCCGAGACTCGGCAAGTACGCGCTATTGATGAACGAGCCGTTCGCGACGATCGCGCTCTTGGCGGTGCCGTTGGGAAAGCCGCGATTCGCGTAGTGGATGCCGAAGCCGAGCGTCATCGTATCACCGGGCGCGAGCGGCTGCGCGAGCCTGTACATAAAGATGCCGGCTGCCGTGTCCGATGCCGGAAGGAGCGCCGCCGCGCGACTCGGCCGCATCGAGTCGAGCCGGATGTTGGGCGCGTCGCTTCGCAGCGTCGGCTCCGCGACATAGAGCGTGTCGATCGGCCGGCCGCGCGAGTTGACGATCGTGAAAGTGCCGGCGATCGCGAACGCGCGCCGCTCGGGCACGAGATCCGCGCGCACGACGATATCCGTGATCTTGGGCTGCACGAGCGCCCTGTACTTCTTGAACTGGCGCTCGTACTTGGCCGATTCCTGCCGGCGCTCCTGCCTCGTGTCGTAGCGGTTGAGCACGTCCGAGTTGTAGTAGATCGCGCCACCGAAGAGGAGCGTCAGCGCGGCGAAGGTGCTGCCCGCGAGCGCGACGCGCTTCGTCAGTCGCGCCGCCGCGCCCGAGAGCCGGACGCGAGGCGCGTCGTCGGTGCCGCGCACCCAGAACAGCGCGGCGACGACGAGCAGCAGCAGCCCGAACGCCGTCCAATACGCCGTGAACCACGCGATGCTCGGCACGAAGTGGCCGAAGCGGTTCATGTCGGAGTACGTGACCGCGGGCGTGCGTCCGAACTGATAGAGGCGGTGCTCGAAGCCGAGGTTGGTAATGACCGGCACGGCGACGAAGACGACGAGCATCACGAAGTGCCCGAAGTACTTGTTGTTCACGATCGTGTGGACGAAGAACGCGAGCAGCGTGAGCTCGATCAGGCTCGGCAGCTCGATGAGATAGAGGAACTTGAGGTAGAGCACCGGCTCGAAGTTCGTGTATCCCTTCACCCCTTGCACGAACATCGCTGCCACCGCGCAGACGCCGAGCAGCACGGCGAGCGACAGGATGAAGCCGAACAGCCGGCCGAGAATCGCCGTGTTCGATGAGACGGGGAGCGCATCGACGATCTGGTCGGCCTTGATCGCGCGCTCCTTCCAGACGAGCTCGCCGCAATAGATCGTGATCAGGATGATGAAGAAGAGCCCGAACGCTGCGGTGATCGTCTCGGCCATGTTGTACGTGACAGGATACAGCTTGTTGTCGTACGCCGAATCGGCGAACCAGGCGCTCATGAAGACGTTGACGATGCCGATGGTAGCGATGGCGAGGAACGGAATCTCCCGGACGATTCCGGCGAAGGTGAAGCGCGTGGTGCTGGCGAGCTCGCGCCACGACGCGGCGCCGCCGAACGATCGCCGCGCGTCCGGCAGCACCAGCGCCGGCGCCACGCCCGCGCGTGATTCGGCCAGATCATCCGTCGGCGCCGCGAGCTGCGCCTTGCGCCGGCGGCCGAAGAAGCGCGGCGCGGCGTCGAAGCGGAAGCTCGCGTAGGCGATGGCGACGAGCAGCACGGCGGCGCCAAGCCACACGAGACGGTTGAGCATCATGTAGCCGCTGAACGGCACGGTCAGCGCGTTCTTTTCGACCACGGTCCAATAGCGCGTCATCAGCTCGAACGTCGACAGGCCGAAGCTGTCGGTGATCGCCGTGACGCGGTTGTTGTCGAGATCGCGCAGCAGCTGCGACGTCAGGGCGTTCGCGACGAGAAGGAAAATGCCGAGCGTGTAGATGGCGAACTGGTTCCGCGTCACCACGCCGGCGGCGAAGAAGAGCGCGCTGATGAAGATCAGGTTCGGCACCATCAGCACGAAAAAGGGCGAGATGTACCACATGGCGTGGAACGCGGCGAGCTTCTCGTGGTCGACCCACGGCATGAGCGTGCCGACGATCAGCCCCACCGGAATCGCCAGGTACACGAGCATCATGGCGATCAGCGCGCCGGCGAAACGGCCGGCGAGGTAGCCGAACTTCGACATCGACGTGGTGAACAACAACTCGTGCGCCTTCATGTTGAAGTCGCGCAGAATCGCCGTCCCGACGAGTGCCGACGTGATGACTTGGCCGATCGCCGTCAGCACGAGCATCGTCAGCGCGATCGGATAGGGCCCGTTTTTCATCACGCGCCCGACGCCGCCTTCCACCTCGATGATGTCCGACGCGATGATCCCGAACGACAAGAGGAACAGGATCGCGAAGTACAGATACGTCGACGGGCGGCGAAGCTGGTAGGCGATCTCGAATTTCAGGATCGGGAAGAACATTCGTGCCTCGCTCGTAAAAGTCCCGCCGCCCTCACGCGCCGACGCCCCCGCCTCGTCCATTCAGGCAATGGAAGTAGACATCTTCGAGCCCGGCCTCCACCGCCGCGAAGCCGGGTCCGGGATTGGTCTCGCTGAAGACGTGAATCACCGGCGTGCCGGCGATGAGCCGCGTCGAGATGAGATCGTAGTGGCGCTTCGCGTCGTCGATCTCGCTTTTGGCGACCGTCTTCCGCCAGATGCGGCCGCGCACATCCTCGAGCACGCGCGCCGGATCGCCGGAGAGCACGACCTCGCCCTTGTCGATGATCGCCATGCTGCTG
>JBDUCS010000024.1:0-20353 GCA_040003335.1 Gemmatimonadaceae bacterium
TCTGTCGCAGGATGACCAACCGTCGCAGAAATGAGTCGGCGGCGCGATCAACGACATGGCGATGGACCGCCACCGCCGCACCTCACTCGCGAAGCGCGATCGACGGATCGACGCGGGTTGCGCGGCGCGCCGGGATGATGCTCGCGGCGAACGCGATCAGCGCCAGCAGCGCGGAGATGACGAGATACGTCGCCGGGTCGTGCACTTTCACCTCGAACAACATCGTCGACAGGAGCCGTGACGCGACGAGCGACACGGCCAGGCCGAGCGTGATGCCGAGCGCGGCGACGCGCACGCCCTGGCCGACGACGAGACGCAGCACGTCGCCGCGGCCAGCGCCCAGCGCCATGCGCACGCCCATCTCGCGCGTGCGCTGGCTCACCGAGTAGGCGATCACGCCGTAGACGCCAACCGCGGCGAGCACCAGCGCCACGCCGGCGAAGCTCGCCAGCACCAGCATCGTGAAGCGCGGCCGGGCGAGCGAGCGCGAGAGCACGTCCTCCATCGTCGTGGCGTCCGAGAAGTTCACGTTCGCATCCATCGCGAACAGCTCGCGGCGCGCCGCGGGGACGATCGACGTGGGATCGCGATCGGTGCGCGCGATGATCCACACATCGCGCAGGAAGCTCCCGACGCTGTCGGCACCGGCGATGTTCACCATCCACTGCGCCAGCGGCTCGGCGTCGAGGCCGTTCATCTTCACGTCGGCGACCACGCCGACGATCGTCATCCACGCGGAGTCGCCGGTCATCCGGAACCGCCGATCGACCGCGCCACCAGGGAGCAGCTTGCGCGCGAACGTCTCGTTGACGACGACATGCTGCTGCCGCGCGTCGTTGTCGCGCTCGTCGAGATAGCGGCCGGCACGCAGCGCGATGCCGAGCGCGGCAAAATACTTCGGCGTGACGAACTGCGGCATCGGCGAGGGCGACGCTTCGCCGGGCACGCGCGGGTGTCCCTCGACTTCGATGTCCCAGTTGGCGTAGCCCTTCATCGGCAGACTCATCGCCGCCGCGGCATCGCGCACGCCGGGGATCGTTGCGACGCGCCCCACGAGCTCGGCGAAGAAGCGCTTCGCCCCGCCGAAGTCGGCGTAGCGCGCCCGGGGCAGCGTGAGGTGCATCACGGCGACGTTGTCGGGCTTGATGCCCGCATCGACGTGCTGCAGTCGCCAGAAGCTGCGCATGAGAAGACCGGCCGACGTGAGCACGACCATCGCCAGCGCAAGCTCGGCGACGATGAGCGCGCTGCGCGTGCGCAGTCGCGCCCGTCCAGCCGACGTGCCGCGTCCTTCTTCGCGCAGCACGCTCTGCAGCTCGGGGCGCGCCGCCTGCAACGCCGGGAGGAGGCCGAATGCGACGCCCGTCACGACGGCGATCGCGAGCGTCGCCACGAGCACGATGGCGTCGACGTGTACGCTCTCCGAGCGAGGCACGGCTCCCGGACTCACCGCGAGTAGCGCGCGCACGCCCCACGCCGACAACAGGGCGCCAAGCGCGCCGCCTGCGATCGCCAGAATAGTGCTTTCCGTGAGGAGCTGCCGCACGAGCCGGCCGCGATTGGCGCCGAGCGCCACCCGCACGGCGAACTCGCGCTGGCGCGACTCGGCGCGGGCCAGCAGGAGGTTCGCGACGTTGACGCAGGCGATGAGGAGCACCAGCGCGACAGCGCCCAACAACACGAGGAGCGAGTGGCGCACGTTGCCAACGAGCGCCTCGTGCAACGGTTGCGCGAACAGTCCAAATCCCATGTCGCGCGGATAGCTCTTCGGCAGCTCGGCGCGAAGGTTGGCGCCGAGCGCGTCGAGTTGCGCGTTCGCCTGCTCGAGCGAGACGCCGGGCCTGCGACGCACGATGGCGTGGAAGTTGTGCCAGCCCCGCTGCTGCACGAGGCTGTCGGTGTTCATTTCCAAGGGGATGTACGCATCCGACTTCTCGAACGTGAAGCTCGGCGGCAGAATGCCGATCACGACGCGCGGCCGGCCGTCGAGCTGCAGCGTCTGGCCCAGGATCGCGCGGTCGCTCCCGAAGCGCCGGCGCCAGTACGCATCGGAGAGTACGATGACGCCGCCCTGGCCGCGGCGATCTTCGTCCGCCGTGAAGACACGGCCGATCGACGCCGGCGTGCGCAGCACCGCGAACACGCCCGCCGACACTTGCTCGGCATCGATCATCTCGGGCTCGCCGCGTCCGGTGAGCGTGCCGCCGTAGCCGCGGAAGACACCGATCGCCGCGAAGGCGCGGGTTCGCGCCTGCACGTCGAGGACCTCCGCGTTGGAGATGTTGCCGCGTGGATAGCCGAGCCCCGTCATGCGGACCCACAGCATCGAGACCCGATCGACGTCCGGGTACGGCAGTGGCTTGAGGAGCACGCCGCGGACGACGCTGAACACCGCGGTGTTGGCACCGATGCCGAGTGCAAGCGTGACCAGCGCGACGGCGGTGAACACCGGGCTCTTGCGTAACGAGCGCACGGCGAAGACGACGTCCTGGCGCAGCTCGTCGAGCCGGTCGGCGCGGCGCTGTTCGATGACGGTCGAATGTCCGAGCGCGCGCAGCACGGCGCGTACCTGCGCGACATCGCCGAAACGCGTGATCGCATCCGCGTGCGCGACCTCGGGCGACGCGCCGCGATCGAGCGCCTCCTGCACGCGCGACTCGATGTGGAATCGCAGCTCGTCGTCGATATCGCCTTCGACATCGGTTCCCCAGAAGCGGAGATAGCGTCGCCAGGTGATAGTCATGAGCAACTCCTCAGTTGGGCATCGCTTTCGTGGCGGAGAGCACCTTGACAAGCGCCTGGGCGAATGCCGTCACCTCGGTCGACTCGGCGCGCAGCTGCTTTCGGCCGGCGGGTGTGATCGCGTAGTACTTCGCGCGGCGATTGTTCTCCGACACGCCCCATTCGGCCTCGATCCATCCGCGGCGCTCCATGCGATGCAGCGCCGGATAGAGCGATCCCTCCTCGACCCTGAGGACGTCGTCCGTCGCTTGCTGGAGCCATCGCGCCACGGCGTAGCCATGCCGCGGCCCCCATGAGAGCGTCTTGAGAATGAGCACGTCGAGCGTGCCTTGGAGCAGGTCCATGTCGGCGTTTCCCCTAGATGGTCTTTGGGACGGTAACGCCCTTCCCATAGAGCGTCAAGGGGACGGTCTCACGGCCGACGCGAGCCACGGAACGCGAGCGAAGCGAACGGCGCGAACGCGCGCGGCGCGGCGCTCGAGGCGGATTCGCTTACGAAAAGGCCGTGATCGCCGGCGTGCGGCGCGACGCGCGGTCGAGCCAGTAGAGCGCGACCGCGCTGGCGATGATCGCGATCGTACACGCCAGCAGCATCGGCCACGATCTGATGATCGAGAGGAGCTTGGCATCGTCGCTCGGAATGAGCGACAGGAGCGTGATGCCCAGATTGATCAACGCGTGGATGAGCACGCTGCTCCAGATGGAGCGCGTGCGGTAGACGGCGTAGCCCAGGATCAATCCGAGAGCGAGCCGATTGAGAAATCCGACGAGCTGCAGGTGGATGGCCGCGAAGAGCAGCGCGCTCGACCAGATCGCCGCCGGCCCGCCGATTCGCCGCTCGAGCGTGCGCTGCATCATGCCGCGAAGGATGAGCTCCTCGATGATCGGCGCCGCGATGATCGCCGTCACGACGACGGGGAGCCAGCCGAGCGGTTGCGTCACGTACTTGGCGAACGGATCGACGTCGGAGGGCATCCCGGCGACGGCGATCGCGAGGATCGCCAACGCCACGTTGGTTGCCTGCGCCGGCACCGAGACGAGCGCGATCCAACGCATCGACATGCGCGGCACGCGAGCGCCGAGCCTGGCCTGCCGCCGCCTGCCCTTCCGGCCCGGGCGGACGTGCACGACGACGAAAGCGGCGACGATCGCGAGGACCCATGCCGTGGCCGCGACCGGCCGCATGAACAGGAATGCGCCCAGCGCGACGTACCATGCGACGAGTAACAGCACGGCGATAGCGGCGCGACGAGCGATCTCAACGGCGTCGTGAAACACGGATGGCACGTCGGGTGACGGCAGACAACGCTCCTCGAGTCGAGAAAACATCGGTATTCAGTAGCTCGTGTAGACGCACGGGCTCTCGCTCGCCGGCGGCGGCCCCGACTTTGCTCGTTGCGCGACGGCATCCCACGAGGATCATCATCGATGGCGTCGGATACTACATCCACGGTGCGGGGAGATGACGTGACGAGGCACGCTGCGGTCGATCTTTTGCCCTCACCGCGGTGGCGAGCGAGATGGGTGCGCGGGCGGCGGCGCCGTGACGGTCGAGAACGGGCACGTCTCGGCGCGCCATTGACCGGATGACGGAGCCGGACCGCTACCCGCCGATCGCCGCGCACGGGGTGATCGGCAACATGCGTACGGCGGCGCTCGTCGCCGCCGATGGCGCGGTGGACTGGGCCTGTCTCCCCGACCTCGACGACGCGAGCGTCTTCGCATCGATCCTCGATGCGCGGCGCGGCGGCCGCTTTCGCATCGCGCCACCGAGCGCCGGACTCGGCACGCAGCGCTACGTGGCCGGCACCAACGTGCTCGAGACGATGTTCCAGACGGCCACGGCGCGCGTCACGCTCACCGACTTCATGCCGGTGGACGGCGATCTCACGGGCACCGGCGGGCCGGCTGACCCCGACCCGGCGATCGTGCGGCTCGTGGCCTGCGACGGCGGGAGCGCCGAGGTGGACGTGGAATGGTCGCCGCGCTTCGACTATGCGCGGGGGCCGGTTCGCATGTCGCGCGCGGGCGGTGTGTGGATCGCCGAGTCGGGCGGCGCGCGTCTCTCGTTAGGCGGCGTTCCCACGCGCGCGGGCGCCGAGGTGACGAGCGGCGAGGACGGCGGACCGACGCTACGGGCGCGGGTCATGCTCGGCGCCGGCGACCGCATCGCGCTCGTCACGTGGCTGCACGCGGACGGTGCCGCCGGTGAGCGCGCTTGGTCCGATCCGGGTGCGGCGCCCGCCGCACTCGAGCGCACCGTGCGCGCGTGGCGTGCGTGGGCTGCGGGCGACGTCTCGCGCCACGGCGAGCCGCTCGGCGGTGCCTGGGCGGAGCACGTTGCGCGCTCGGCGCTCGTCCTCAAGCTCCTCGCGCACCGGCACACCGGCGCGATCGCCGCCGCGCCGACGACATCGCTGCCCGAGTGGATCGGCGGCGTGCGCAATTGGGACTATCGCTACGTATGGGTGCGCGACGCGGCGCTGACGGCCCAAGCGCTGAACGCGCTGCGGCACGAGCGCGAGGCGCGCGATTTTCTGACGTGGGTGCAGGGCACGTCGAAGGCGAGCGATCCCAAGGCGTTCGAGCTCCAGATCATGTATGGCCTGCACGGCGAGAAGGATCTGAAAGAAATCGATCTTCCGCACCTCGAGGGGTATCGCGGGTCGCGACCGGTGCGGATCGGCAACGCGGCGTCGGAGCAGTTCCAGCTCGACATCTACGGCGAGCTGATGAACGCCGCCTTCGAGCTCACCCGGATGCGGCAGTCGATCGAGCCCGATTTGTGGACCTTCCTGCGCGCCGTCGCCGACCGTGTGTGCGAGCGATGGCGCGAGCCCGACCACGGGATCTGGGAGGTGCGCACCGCGCCGCGCCACTTCGTATACTCGAAGGTGATGGCGTGGGTCGCACTCGACCGTGCCATTCGCATGGTGCGTCACTTCCAGCTCACCGGACCCGTGGCGCGCTGGCAGCGCCAGGCCGACGCGATCCGGGCCGCGGTGTTGTCCGAGGGCTACGACGAGAGAGGCGGCGCGTTCAGGCAGGCCTTTGGCGACACGCATGTCGACGCGGCGAATCTTCTGATCTCGCAGGTCGGACTCCTGCCGCACGACGATCCTCGCGTCCGGCGCAACATCGATCGCACCCTGGCCGAGCTCACGGAAAACGGCGTCGTCCATCGCTATCTCTCGGACGACGGCATACCCGGTAGTGAAGGGGCGTTCGTCTTCGCGACGTGTTGGATGGTCGACGCGCTCGCGCTTGCGGGCCGACTGGATGAGGCGCGCACGTTGTTCGACGGCGTTGCCGCCCGCGCCAACCCGCTTGGCTTGTTCGCCGAGCAGTTCGATCCCAAGTCGGGCGCACAGCTAGGAAATTTCCCGCAAGCGTTCTCGCACATCGGATTCGTCAACTCGGCGCTGAGGATCGGTGATCGGTGATCGGTGTTCGCTGTTCGGGCCGCTATCTGGTGTGCGGGAACCGCAAATCCCATCGTCTACTTCTGGGACGGCACTTGCCCAGCGTTGCGCGTGATGCGACGTAATCAGTAGGAGTCTGTTTTGTCGGAAGTAGACTGACGGCACCGAACACCGAACACCAAGCACCGAACACCGAGATGTTCGAATTTCTCTTCAAGTACCGCCCCGTCGTCTTCGAGCACGGGCAGTTCGTGTTCGCGTCGGCGCGGGTGATCGCGATCGGCCTGCTGGTCGCGCTCGTGATCGCCGTGCCGGCGATCGCGACGTACCGGCGCGTGTCGGCGAAAAGCACGCGGCAGGACCGCGTCGTGCTCGCGCTGCTGCGTGCCGCGGCGTTCGCGCTCATCCTCGTCTGCCTTTTCCGTCCGATGATGGTGCTGTCGGCCGCCGTCCCGCGGCAGAACGTTCTCGCGGTGCTGATCGACGATTCGCGGAGCATGCAGATCGCCGATCGCGGCACGGCGCGGGGCGCCGACGTCGCCAAGACGTTCGCCGCGACCGGTCCTCTCATGACCGCGCTCGGCGAGAAGTTCATCCTGCGGCTCTTTCGCTTCTCGGCCAACGCCGATCGCGTAACGTCGCTCACCGAGGTGACCGACGCGGCGCCGGAGACGCGAATTGGGCCGGCGCTGGACCGCGTACATGATGACCTCACCGGCACGCCGGTGGCTGGTGTCGTGCTGGTGAGCGATGGCGCCGACAACGCGCGGCCCGCGCCCGGCGCGCCGACGCTCGACGACCAACTCCGCGCGCTGCGCGCGCGCGGGATGCCGGTGTACACGGTCGGTGTCGGCCGTGAGGCGTTCGCCAGGGACATCCAGGTCAGCCGCGTCGAGGCGCCGAAGACGGTGCTCAAAGGATCGGCACTCGTCGTCACCGTGATCGTCACCCAGCACGGCTTCAAGGGATCGACCGTGCCGCTCGTCGTCGAGGACTCCGGCCGCGTCGTCAGCACCCAGGACGTGGCGCTCGGCGCCGACGGCGAGATGGCGCCGATTCGCGTACACGTGCCGGCGGCGACGGCGGGCGCGCGGCTCCTCACGTTCAAGATCCCCGTGCAGACCGGCGAGATGGTGCAGCAGAACAACGCGCAGTCGGCGGTGATCACGGTGCTCGACCGGCGCGCGAAGATTCTCTATATCGAGGGCGAGGCGCGCTCCGAGCTCAAGTTCGTCAGGAGCGCCGTCGCCGACGATCCGAATCTGCAGGTGGTGACGTTGATTCGCACGGCGGAAAACAAGTTCCTGCGAATGAGCGTGGACGATTCACTCGAGCTCGTCACCGGCTTCCCGAAATCGCGCGAAGAGCTATTCAAGTATCGTGGCATCATCCTTGGCTCGGTGGAAGCGAGCTTCTTCACCGTGGACCAGCTCCACATGCTGGCCGATTTCGTCAGCGAGCGCGGCGGCGGGCTGCTCGCGCTCGGCGGCCGGCGCGCGCTCGCCGAGGGTGGCTATGCCGGCACCGCGCTCGCCGACGTGCTCCCGATGCAGCTCGAGACGCCGCGGGCCGGCGAGTCGACGTTCGTCGAGCTGAAGGTCGAGCTCTCGCCGACCGGCGCGCGCTACGCGGCGACGCAGATCGCCGGCAGCGAAGCGAAGAGCACGGAGCGTTACAAGACGCTCCCGCCGCTCTCGTCGGTGAACACGATCGGACGAGCGAAGGCCGGGGCGATCGTGCTGTTGAGCGGCGTTCCGGTGAACGGCGGCGACCGGCGGCCGGTGATGCTGTGGCAGCGCTACGGCCGCGGCAAGGCGATCGCCTTCCCCGTGCAGGACGCGTGGCTCTGGAAGATGCAGGCCGACGTTCCGGTCGGCGACAAGGCGCACGAGACGCTCTGGCGGCAGACGCTGCGCTGGCTGGTGAGCGACGTGCCGGGCCAGGTCGACATCCTCACCGCGAACGAGCACGTGCTCCCGAAGGAGCCGGTGACGCTGCGGGCCGAGGTGCGCGACGCGATCCACGTGAAGATGAACGACGCGCAGGTGGTCGCCCACGTCGTGGCGCCGAGCGGCGCGCGGAAGGACGTGGCGATGGAATGGACGGTCGACCGCGACGGCGAGTACCGCGCGAGCTTCACGCCCGAGGAGCGCGGGATGTACGCCGTGCAGGTGGTCGCGACGTCAAACGGAAAGCCGGTCGCCGGCGACACCGCGTATCTCCGAAGCGACGAGTCGCAAGCCGAGTACTTCGACGCCGAGATGCGCGCGCCGCTACTGCGGCGAATCGCCGGCGAGACGGGCGGCCGCTTCTACACGTTGGAGACGGCGGCCTCGCTTCCCAAGGATGTTGTGTACACGAAGAGCGGGACGACGGAGATCCAACGGATGGACCTCTGGGACATGCCGGCGATCTTTCTCGTCGTCGTGCTCCTCTTGGGATGTGAGTGGGCGTACCGGCGTGCGCGAGGCTTGGCGTGACAATGATGTTTGCTGCGGCGATCGGGTTGCGGTTGGCGGGCGCGGTGATGCTAGCTTCGCCGTACGGGGGGGGGCCCCCGGCGGCGCCGCAATCGCCGCCGCGCACCTTCATCGTCGTCGTCACCGGCGTCGGCGGCGATCCGAAATTTGCCGACCAGTTCTACCAGCTCGGCGCATCGATGACGGACGCCGCCACCAAGCGGCTCGGTGTCCCCGACTCACTCGTCACCTTTCTCACCGAGACGCCGGCGCGCGACCCGTCGCACCGCGCGCGCGCCAGCACGAAGGACGAGATCGAGCGCACGCTCGTCGCGCTGTCACCGCGCATGCAGGCCGGCGACCAGCTGTTCGTGCTCCTCATCGGACACGGCAGCGGACAGGGCGCCGACTCGCGCTTCAACACGCCAGGCCCCGACCCCAGCGCCGCCGACTTCGCGCGCATGCTCGCCGGCTTCGCATCGCATCCCGTCTTCTTCATCGATGCGTCCAGCGCGAGCGGTGATTTCATGCCGGTGCTCGCCGCGCCGAACCGCGTCGTGATCACCGCGACCAAGTCGGCGGTCGAGCGCAACGAATCGATCTTCGCGCGCTATTTCGTCGCCGCGTTCGCCGCCGATGGCGCCGACGCCGACAAGGACGGACGCGTCTCGCTCCTCGAGGCGTTCGACTACGCGCGCACCGAGGTTGCGCGCGCCTACGAGTCCGACAACAAGCTGCAGTCCGAGCACGCGATGCTCGACGACGACGGCGACGGTGTCGGCTCGGCGCAGCCCGGTGCCAAGGCAAAGGATGGCGCGCGCGCCCGCGTCGCATTCGTCGGAGCGCCGCGCGTCGTCGCCGCCAGTCTATCGGGCGATCCGCGCCTCAACGCCCTCTACGCCGAGCGACAGACGATCGAAGCGAAAATCGATGCGCTCAAGTCGCGGAAGGCCGAGACCGACTCCGTCGCCTATGCGCGCGCGATGGAGACGCTGCTCGTCGACCTCGCCACCAAATCGCGCGAGATCCGCCAGCGCGAGGGAGCGAAGCCATGAGACGTCTGACGAGACTCGCGCTGAGCGGCGCATCCGTGATCGCGACGCTGCTCGTGCTCGGCACGCCGGCGTGCGCGATGCAGCAGGCGCCCGACGACGCCACGCGCGTCGCCGCCGCCGAGCTGGCGCTCGAGCACGGCAAGTATGGTGACGCCGTGCCCTCGTTGACGACGCTCGCCTCCTCGGCGACCGGGGCGACGCTCGTTCGCGCGCGCCGCGCGCTCCTGCGCGCGCTCGAGGAGACTGGCCGCTACGACGACGCCGAGTCGCGGGCGCGCTCGTTTGGCGCCGGTCCGCCGCCGACCGCCGAGTACGACAAGCTGCTAGGTGACGCGCTCCGCGCGCGCGGGAGGCTCGCTGCCGCCGACTCGGCGTACGCCCGGGCGATCGCGCAGGGCTCGTCGGACAGCCTGCCGGCGCTGGTCGCGCAGGGAATGCTGCGGCTTGACGCGGGCGACCGCGCGGCCGCGATGCGCATCTTCGACCGCTTCATCGACATCTACAACACGCGCAAGGCGAAGCTCACCGCGCGCGAGCTCTTCGCCGTCGCGGCCGCCTGCCGTGCGCTTGGCGGCGAGCAACCACAGCTGTTCAAGGATGCGCTCAAGGCGTACGACCAGGCGATCGCGCGCGACACGCACGATCTCGACGCGCGCGTCGCGTTGGGCGAGATGTTCCTCGAGAAGTACAACAGCGCCGACGCCAAGACGACGCTCGCCGAGGTGCTGGCGGTGAATCCGTCGCACCCGCGCGCGCTCGTGGCGATGGCGCGCCGCGCGTACTTCGACGGCGACACGGGCGCCACGGCGCTCGCGCAGCGCGCACTGGCGGTAAATCCCGCTCTCGCCGATGCGCACGTCTTTCTCGCCACCATCCGGCTCGACGCCGAGGATTGGCCCGGCGCGACGGATCAGGCGAAGCGAGCGCTGGCCATCGACCCGACGTCCCGCGCGGCGCTCGCATCGCTCGCCGCGGCGCACTACTTCGGCGGCGACCGCGCCGCGTTCGAGCTCACCAAGGGCGCCGCGTTGGCGCGCAACGCGCGCGACGGAGATTTCTTCGCGACCCTCGCCGGATTCAGCGCGCGCAACCGCTACTATCGGCAGGCGGTGGAGTTCGCCCACCAGGGCGCGGCGCTCGATCCCAAATCGTGGCGCTCGCTCGGCGCGCTCGGCATGAACCAGCTCCGCACCGGCCAGAGCGATTCGGCGCGCGCGAGCCTCAGGGAAGCGTTCAAGGGCGACCCGTACGACGTGTGGGTCAAGAACACGCTCGATCTTCTGGACACGTACAAAGACTACACGACGCTGCGCACGCCGCGCTTCGAGTTTCTCGTCGACTCGAAGGAGTCGGCGCTGCTCTCGGTATACCTCGGCGAGATCGCCGAAGAGGCGTACGACAAGCTCTCGGCGCGATATGGATATTCGCCGAAGACACCCGTGAAGCTCGAAGTCTATCGCTCGCACGCCGACTTCTCCGTGCGCACGACGGGGCTCGCCGGACTGGGCGCGCTCGGCGTGAGCTTCGGAAACATTCTGGCGATGGACTCGCCCGGCGCGCGCAAGATCGGTGAGTTCAACTGGGGCTCCACGTTCTGGCACGAGCTCACGCACGCCTTCACGCTCGGCATGACGGACCACCGCGTGCCGCGGTGGTTCTCGGAGGGATTGTCGGTACACGAGGAGCGGCGCGCGCGGACGGGGTGGGGCGCGACGGTGACACCGGGTTTTCTCGAGGCCTACGCGGCTGGGAAGCTGCCGCCGGTGAGCAAGCTCAACGATGGCTTCATGCATCCAACCTTTCCGGAAGAGATCTTCTACGTCTACTACGAAGCGTCGCTCGTCTGCGAGATGATCGAGCAGCAGTACGGACTGCGCGCGCTGGTCGAGATGCTCAATGGATACAAGGCGGGGCTCTCCACCCCCGACGTCTTTCAGCGCGCGCTCAAGACGGATCTCGCGACATTTGATTCGAAGTTCGATCAGTACGTGAAGACGCGATTCGCCAAACCGATCGCCGCCGTTGGCGGCGCGTTCCCGGCATTGAGCGCGCAGGGCCGCTTATTGCTCGAGCGCGGCAAGCTCGACGAGGCCGCGGCGGCCTTCACGCGCGCGAAGGCGGAGTTTCCGGAGTACGTCGGCGACGACTCGCCGTACTGGTATCTCGCCGAGATCGCGCGGAAGCAGGGAGCGCTCAAGTCGGCGGAAGCCGAGCTGGTGACGCTGACGTCGTCGAACGAATCGGCATACGTACCCAACCTCGTGCTCGACTCGATCGCCGAGCAGCTCGGCGATACGGCGGTGGCCGCCGCGGCGCTCGATCGCGCCATGTGGATCTCGCCGTACGACATTGCGCTGCACCAGCGTCTCGCGGCGCTCGCCGGCGCGACGAAGGACACGAAGCGCGCGGTGCGCGAGCGGCGCGCCGTCGTCGCACTCGAGCCGACGGATCGCGCCGAGGCGTTGTACCAGCTGGCGCTCGCGTACCGTGCGGCTGGCGACGCGGCATCGGCAAAACGGGAAGTACTGCGCGCGCTCGAGGCGGCGCCGAGTTTCGAGCGCGCGCAAGAGCTGCTGCTCGCGCTGCGGGCACCACCGGGAGGAAAGCCATGACAGCGCCCATTGGGACACGGGGCGTCGCATCACGCGCGCGGGCGTTCGTCACCGCGCTGCTCGCGTGCATCGTGTTGACGGCGCAGGGATTCGGCCAGCGCCCACAGGGAACGACGGAGGTGCACAACGTCCGCTACGACGGCCGCTTCACCTTCGCGCGGTTGCAATACACGACGGCGCCGGGCGGCTTTTACTACGGCGGCCTGCCGTCGTGGGCGCACGGCTACCCGCAGGCCGAGCAAAACCTATCGAAGATCCTGAACGCGGTGAGTACGCTCGCGCCGCATCTCGAGTCCACGAACGTGCTCGCAATCGACGACCCCGAGCTGTTCAAGTATCCGGTCGCGTTCATGACGGAGGCCGGCTTCTGGACGATGACGGACAAGGAGGCAGAAGTCCTCCGCGCGTATCTGCAGAAGGGCGGCTTCATCATTTTTGATGACTTTCGTGATTCGTTTCGCGGCGGTGGCGGGTGGGACAACTTCGCGGCGCAGATGAAGCGCCTGCTTCCCGACGGCCACTTCGTCGATCTCGACGCGAGGGAGCCGATCTTCCATTCGTTCTTCGAGCTCAACTCGCTCGACATCGTGCCGCAATTCTACGACCGGGGTCCGCCGATATTCCGCGGACTGTACGAGGACAACGATCCGAGCAAGCGGCTGATGGTGATGGTCAACTTCAACACCGACGTCTCCAACTTCTGGGAGTTCTCGGCGACGGGCCAGGTGCCGGTGTCGGAGTCGAACGAAGCGTACAAGTTGGGCGTGAACTACGTGATCTACGGAATCACTCACTAGGGACGCTGACCGGTGATCGGTGTTCAGTGTTCCGACCACCGATTCCCTGTCGCCAACCGAACACCGATCACCGATCACCGATCACCGGAGTCTTATGACTGCCACCGCTGCACCGGAACTCGCCAACAGCGATGATCTCGCGCTCGCCGAGAAGCTCAAGCGCGCGCGGGAGGCGATCATTAGCGAGCTCAGAAAGTTGATCGTCGGACAGGACGACGTGATCGAGCAGGCGCTGATCGCGCTGTTCGCCGGCGGCAACTGTCTCATCGTCGGCGTACCGGGTCTCGCCAAGACGCTCCTCATCCATTCGATCGCGCAGGTGCTCGATCTCAAGTTCTCACGCATCCAGTTCACGCCCGACTTGATGCCGAGCGACATCACGGGGACGGACATCATTCAGGAGGACGCGAACGGTGGGCGGCGGATGACGTTCACACCGGGCCCGATCTTCGCGAACATCGTCCTCGCTGACGAGATCAACCGCACACCGCCGAAGACGCAGTCTGCGCTGCTGGAGGCAATGCAGGAGCATCGCGTCACCGTGCAAGGCAAGACGTACACGCTCGCCGAGCCGTTTTTCGTCTTCGCGACGCAGAATCCGATCGAGCTCGAGGGGACGTACCCGCTTCCCGAGGCGCAGCTCGACCGCTTCATGTTCGAGATCGTGATCGACTATCTGAGCGAAGAGCAGGAGGTCGAGGTCGTGCGCGCGACGACGGCGGTGCAGACGCATCAGTTCGCGCACGCCGTGAGCGGCCCCGACATTCTCGCGTTCCAGCAGCTGGTGCGGCGGGTGCCGGTCTCCGACGCGGTGACGCGCTACGCGGTGAACCTCGCGCGCCTGAGCCGGCCGACCGCGGCGGCCGCCCCGGATTTCATCAAGAAGTGGGTGTCGTACGGCGCGAGCGTGCGCGCGGCGCAGTACCTGATCTTGGGCGGCAAGGCGCGGGCGCTGATGCAGGGACGCTATCACGTCGGCTTCGACGACGTGCGCGCGCTGGCGCGGCCGGTACTGCGGCATCGCGTGCTGACCAACTTCCACGCGCAAAGCGAGCGGATGACCTCCGATCGCATCGTCGACGATCTGATCGCCGCGGTGCCGGTGCCGCGGAGTGGCTTGTGATCGACTGGGCATCGGGCGTGGGGCGCCGGGCGTCCGAGCTTGCTCGGCGAGCACGGGGGGCCCCCCCCGAACAGCAAAATACGCCCGGCGGCCACTCGGCGCGTCATCAATCGAGCGCGTCCGGTGGCCAAACGCCCGACACGCGTTTCCTGGATCCACGCGTACTTGCCCGGCTCGGCGACCTCGAGCTCATCGCCCGTACCGTCGTCGAAGGATTCATCACTGGCCTCCACCGCTCGCCCCACCTGGGCCTGTCGATGGACTTCGCCGAGCATCGCCCGTACATGCCGGGCGACGACATCCGGCGGATGGATTGGCGCGTCTACGCGCGCACCGACCGCTACTACATGAAGGAGTTCGAGGCCGACACCAACACGAATGTCGTCGTCCTCGTCGACGTGTCGCGCTCGATGAGCTACGCCAGCCCCGGTCACGTCTCCAAGCTCGACTACGCGCGCTTTCTCGCGGCGTCGCTTGCCTACTTCTCGCGCAAGCAGCGCGACCGGGTCGGTCTCGTCACCTTCGACCACGAGATCGTCGACTACGTGCCGCCGTCGGCGAAGCACCTGCACGCGGTGCTTCTCTCGCTCGACCGCGCCACCGCCACGCGGCCTGGCGCGCTCACCGAGCCGCTCCTCCGGCTCACCGAACATCTGCGCCGGCGCAGCATTCTCGTGCTCATTTCCGACCTCTACGACGAGCCCGACCGCGTCGCGCGCGCCGTCGACGTGCTGCGCGGCAAGGGGAACGAGCTGATCGTCTTCCACGTGCTCGATGACGCCGAGCGGCACTTTCCGTTCGACGACGCCGCATCGTTCGAGGACTTGGAGACCGAGGAAAAAATTCCGGTGATCCCCGAGTACCTCCGCGACCAGTACCGCACCGTGATGGCCGATCACATCGCGGCGCTCACCAGCGTCCTCGGCCAGCGGCGCATCGACTACGCGCTATTCGACACGTCGCGCCCGCTCGACCATGCGCTGTTCGAGTACCTCGCCACCCGCCAGCGGCTGAGCCGCGTGCGGTGACGTGACGCGATCATGAGCTTTCTCGCGCCCCTCTTCTTCGCCGGCCTCGCCGCGCTCGCGGTGCCGGTGCTGATCCACCTCATCCACCGCGAGCGGAAGGACATCGTCCCGTTCCCGTCGCTGATGTTCTTGCGGAAGATTCCCTACCGCACCGTGCGCCGGCAGAAGATCCGGCACTGGCTGCTGCTGCTCGCGCGCTGCCTCGCCTTGGTGTTGATCGTCGCCGCGTTCGCCCGCCCGTTTTTGGGTAAGCGGGACCTTACCGGTCCGAGCGCCGCCGGCGCGCGCGAGGTCGTCATCCTCCTCGACAGGTCGTACAGTATGGGCTACGGCACGCGTTGGACGCGCGCCACCGCCGCGGCGCGAGCGGCGATCGACGCGCTCGGCCCCAACGACCGGGCGACGCTGGTCCCGTTCGACGACGTCGCGGTGCCAGCCAACGCCGCGGGCGATCGCGCCGCCAACACTGCCGCGCTGGCAACGATCAAGCTGGGGAGCGGCGGCACGCACTACGCTCCGGCGATTCGCGCCGCGCAGAAGATTCTCAGCGAGTCGCGCCTGCCGCGGCGCGAGGTCCTGCTGATCACCGACTTTCAGAAGGTCGGCTGGGATGGCCACGACGACGCGCGGCTGCCGGCCGGCACGACGCTGACGCGCGTCGACCTCTCGGACAAGGAGACGTCGAACGTCGCCGTTACCGCGGTCGAGCTGGCGCGCATCTACGAGGCGCAGCGCGAGAAGGTCGGCGTCACGGCGCGACTCACGAACAAGAGCGCCAAGCCCGCCGCCGACCTCACGATCGTTTTCGACCTCGGCGGCCGCACCGTACAGAGCAAGCGCGTCTCGCTCGCCGCGAACAGCGCCGCCACGGTCGCCTTCGATGCGGTTCCCCTGCCCGATGGCGTCACCCGCGCCGTCGTACGCGCCGCCAAGGACGCCCTTCCCGCCGACAACGCGTTCTACTTCACGCTCGCGCGGGGCCAGGCGATCGGCGTCCTCGCGCTGACGAGCGCCGCCGGCGCGGCGCGATCGCTCTATCTCACGCGCGCGCTCGCCATCGGCGGACGCCCCCCGTTTCGCGTGTCGACAAAAAAGTTGTCACAGTTCTCTCCCGCGGACCTCGACGGCCGCGCGCTCGTCGTCCTCGACGATGCTGGCTTTCCGGGCGGCGAGTCCGGACGGCGACTGTCGCAGTGGGTGCGCGAGGGCGGCGGTCTCCTCGCGGTGCTCGGCGACCGCGCCGCGCCCGCCGCGTGGAGCGCGGGGAGTGAGCTGCTGCCGGGCACCATTGGCGCGCCCGCGGACCTGGGCACGGGCGGTGGCACAATCGGCTATCTCGAGCGCAGCCATCCGGTGTTCGAGCCGTTCGGCGCGCCGCGCAGCGGAGACTTTTCCGCCGCGCGCGTGCTCCGCTACCGCGCCATCAAGCTCGCGAGCGACACCGGCGTGTTGGCGCGATTCGACGACGGCGGTCCGGCACTCGTCGAGCGCAAGCTGGGCGCGGGCAAAGTGCTCGTCTTCGCCTCGACGCTCGATACGTACTGGAACGATCTGGCGCTGCAGCCCGTCTTTCTGCCGTTCGTCCACTCGCTGGCCAAGTACACCGCGCGTTACACTGAAGAGCAGCCGTGGTACACCGTGGGCAAGGTGCTCGACGTACGCTCGCTCTACGGCAGAGATGAGCCGGAAGTCGTCGTCACCGCGCCATCGGGCGCCAAGACGAGACCCGGCCTCGACTCGATCGGCGCTGCGCACGGCGTCGAGCTGTCGGAGCAGGGGTTCTACGAGTTGCGTACGACGGGCGAGAGCGCGGGTGAGGCGCGCGTCGCGGCGGCGAACCTGGACGCTGCCGAGTCCGATCTCTCCGCGCTCGACCCGGAGGAGCTCGCGGCCGCCGTCACCGCGCCCGCCGGCTCAGTCGCCACGACGGGCCCCGGTGCGCCACTGACGGTTGAAGAGCGGGAACGACAGCAGCGCATCTGGTGGTACCTGTTGATAGCGGCGTTCGGCTTGCTGGTGGCGGAAACGGTTCTCGGAAACCGGTTATCGAGAACGAGGGGACCGGCCTAGGGGCCTGGGGCTTGGGCCTTGGGGTTAGGGGCTACTGTCGCTGGCTTGGTGTTCAGTGACGTCTATCGTCTGACATCTGACAACTGGAGTGAGGTGCTCGATGGAACGGACGCTGGATTTCGATCTCGCCACGACCATTCGCCGTGTTCGCGTGCGGTGGCGCGTCACACGCGCCGTCCAGGGCGTGGCGATCGCGCTCGGGCTCGCCGCTGTGATGCTCCTCGGTGCGCTCTACCTCCTGCACCTCCTGCACTTCACGCCGGGCGCGATCGTCGCAATGCGCGTGGCGTTCTACACCCTGATCGCGCTGGCCGCCGTGTGGTTCGTCGGCCGTCCGCTGACGCGGCGCGTGAGCGACCATCAGGTCGCGCTCTACATCGAGGAGCACGAGCCCTCGCTCGACGCGGCGCTCACAACGGCCGTGGAGCACGCGCCCGCCGCCCTGAGTACCTCGCTCGTCAGGCGGCTGATCGACAGCGCACTCGAGCGGCTGCGTCTCGCCGGCGGCGGCGCGCGCATCGACCGCGGCGATCTCTATCGGGCGTCCGGCTCCCTCGCCGCGATCGCGCTCGTCGTCGCGGCGGTGATCGCGCTCGGTCCGTCGTTTCTCCGCGACGGCGCGCGCGCGCTCCTCTCGCCGTTTCAAACGGCCGAGGCGGCCGTCGCCTACACGATCTCCGTCTCGCCCGGCAACGCCTCGCTCGCCCGCGGCGCCGACCTGCAGATCAACGCGCGCCTCAACGGGTTCGACGCCGAGCAGGTGGAGCTCTCGGTGCGCCGCGGCACGAGCACGGCGTGGGAGCGCGTCCCGATGGCGGTGCGTCCCAAATCGAACGAGTACGCCGCCCGCCTGTTCGATCTCGACAGCGCCGCCGAGTACTACGTAGAGGGGAGCGGCGTCCGCTCGCCCGTCTACAAGGTGACCGTCGCCGACCTGCCGTACGCGAAAAAACTCGACCTCGAGTACCGCTATCCGGCCTACACGGCACTCCCGTCGGAGACAGTCGAGGATGGTGGCGACATCGCCGCGCTGAAGGGCACCGTCGTCGTCATCCACGTGACGCCGACGATGCCGACCAGCGGCGGGCGCATTCTGGTGGAAGGTGCCCAGCCCGCCGCGCTCGCGCCCGACGCGAGCGGACGGCTCACCGGATCGATCCGCGTCATGAAGCCCGGCTTCTACAAGATCGAGCTACTCGCAGCCGACGGACAGATGGTGCCCGCGTCGCTCGACTACAACATCGACGTGCTCGCCGACACGCCGCCGGCGGTGCACTTCACCAAGCCCGGCCGCGACACGAAGGTAACGGCGGTCGAAGAGGTCGCCGTCGAAGTAAAGGCTGACGACGACTATGGCGTCGCCAAGCTCGAGCTCGTCTACTCGGTGAACGGCACGCCACCGCAAACCATCGCGCTGCAGTCGGGCAAGGCGCTCAAGGAGGTCACCGCCGGCCACACCTTCTTCCTCGAGGAGCTCAAGCTCCAGCCCGGCGACATTGTCTCATACTACGCTCGCGCGACCGACGGCGATCCCTTCTCGGGCCCGAAGGTGTCGGCGACCGACATCTACTTCCTGCGCATCCGTCCGTTCGGCCAGGACTATCGCCAGCAGCAGGGCGGCGGTGGTGGTGGTGGCGGCGGCGAGGATCCGAGCAACTTCTCGGCGCGCCAGCGCGACATCATCTCGGGCACCTTCAAGACGGTGCGCGACAAGGCGACAACGCCGGCCAACGAGCGGAAGGAGAATCTCACGACGCTCCATCTCGCGCAGGGGAAGCTCCGCGAGCAGGTCGAGGCGCTCGTCGCGCGCATCAAGCAGCGCGGCGGCTCGCTTGCCGACTCCACGCTCAAGATGGTGCTCGACGAATTGCCGAAGGCCGCCAGCGAGATGGAAGCGGCGGAAGGACAGCTCGTGAAGGGCGAAGCCGATCCCGCGCTCCCGCCGGAGGAGCGCGCGCTCCGTCACCTCGAGCGCGCCGAAGCCGCGTTTCGCGACGTGCAAGTCGCGATGGGCCAACAGGGCGGCGGTGGTGGCGGTGGCAAGAGCTCGGTGGAAAAAGCCGAGGACCTCGCCGATCTATTCGACCTCAACGTCGACAAGCTGAAGAATCAATACGAGTCGGTCGACCGCGCGGCGAAGGACAACACCGCCGCCGTCGACGAGACGCTGGAGAAGCTGAAGAAGCTTGCGGCGCGCCAGCAGCAGGAGAACGAGCGGCTGAAGAAGGCCGCGCAAGCGCTGCGGTCGCAGTCCGGCGGCGGCGGCGGTGGCGGCTCCGATTCGCAGCGCGACCTGGCGCAGGAGACGGAGGAGATGGCGCGCAAGCTCGAGCGATTGGCGCGCGAGAAGCCGTCGCCGGAAATCGCCGAGACCGCGCGCAAATTGCAGGACGCGGCGAACGAGATGAAGAAGTCGGCGAGCACCGGCGGCGAGCGCGGCGCGGCGCAGGGCGCGGCGGCCCTCAAGGCGCTCGAGGATGCGCGCCGTCTCCTCGATGAAAAACGCTCGGCCGGCGTCGAGAACGACGCGAAGGGCGTCGCCGACCGCGCCGAGCAGCTCGCCAACGAGCAGCGGGCGATCGCAAAGGAGATGGAGAAGCTCGGCCCCGCGAGCGCGAGCCCCGCGGCCGCGGCGGCCGCGACCGCGATGGCCGCGCGCAAGGACTCGCTCGCCAAGGGCGTCGGCGATCTCCAGTCGCAGCTCGACCGGCTGGCGCGCGACGCCCGGCGCGAGAAGGCGGATGCGTCGCGCCAGATGCAGGCCGCGGCGAACGCGATCCGCGACAACCGGATCAAGGACAAGATCAACTTTTCCAAGAATCTGCTGCGCCAGGGCGCGTCGGAGTACGCGAAGAATCTCGAGGGATCGATCGCATCGAACTTGGACGAGGTGCGCGACAAAGTCGCGAGCGCGGCCGGCGCGGCGCGCGATTCGGGAGGCAAGCGTACCGCCCGCACGTTGGAGAAGGCGCGCGATCTGGTGCGCGGCATCGAGTCGCTCGACGAACGGATGCGGCAGCGGGCCAGCGGTCAGCGGCAGCCGGG
>JBDUCS010000025.1:0-20330 GCA_040003335.1 Gemmatimonadaceae bacterium
TGTCACCGTACATTCTTGATCCTGTGATGGTCTCCACCACCGGCGCCCCGCTGCTCGATGGCGATGCCGTCGACGCCATCCGCGACAGGCTCTGTCCGCTCGCCGAGCTGGTGACGCCAAACGCCGATGAGGCGCGCATGCTGACTGGCATCACCGCTCGCGACGTCGAGTCGATGACAGAGTGCGCGCGCCGTCTCGCCGGCTTTGGCGCGGCCGCGGTACTGGTGAAGGGCGGCCACCTCGCCGGCGCCGAGACCACCGACGTGTTGTTCGACGGTACCGACGTTACGGTGTTCCGTCACACGCGCATCGACACACCCCACACGCACGGGACCGGCTGTACCCTCTCCGCCGCCATCGCCGCCCATCGCGCGCTCGGCGTTGCCCTGCACGACGCCGTGTCGCGATCGCTAGACTACGTGCATCGCGCGATCGCGACGGCGCCAGGCCTGGGATCGGGCAACGGACCTCTGAACCACTCCGCCTAGGTCCCTGCTCTCCGGGTCCATTCCGTCACCAGCGCGGCGAAGCTCGCGCGCACCCGATCCGCGGTCTCGATCACGTCCGAGTGATCGAGCGGGCTCGAGCCGAGGCCCGCGGCGACGTTCGTGATACAGCTGACGCCGGCGACGCGCATCCCGAGCGCACGGGCGACGATCACCTCCGGCACGGTCGACATTCCGACGGCGTCGGCGCCGAGGCGCTCGAGCATCCGCACCTCTGCCGGCGTTTCGTAGCTCGGGCCGCTGAGCCCGCAATACACGCCTTCCACGACCGGCACTCCGACCGCACTCGCGGCGTCGCGCAGCGTCGCGAGCAGTTCCGCATCGTAGGGCTGCGACATGTCCGGGAAGCGCTCCTCGCCGTCGCGCGCGTCGCCGATGAGCGGATTCTTCCACATCAGGTTGATGTGATCCTGGATCAACATCAGGTCGCCGGCGCGAAACGACCGGCGCACGCCGCCCGCGGCGTTGCTCACGAACAGCATGCGCGCGCCGAGCGCGTGCGCGACGCGCACCGGAAGCGCGGCGACGCTCGCGTCGTGCCCCTCGTACAGGTGAAAGCGGCCGGCCACCGCCATCACGCTCACGCCGGCGAGCGTCCCCGATACGAGCTGCCCGGCGTGGCCGGCCACGGTCGTAGCCGGAAAGCCGGGCACCTCGGCGTACGGTACGCTCACGGGATCGGCGATGTCGTGCACGAGGTCGCCGAGCCCGCTCCCGAGAATGATCGCGATCGCCGGCGTGCGCGTGAAGCGGCGGCGCAGCGCGCGCGCGGCGGTCGCGACGGACTCGTCGCCTGCGCCGGTCATCGCGCCGCGCCGAGCGTGAGGATCTCGCCGCTCGCGCGCTCGAGCAGCGCGACACGCGCCGGCCACGGCAGGAACGCGCTCTCGAATCCGTTGAGTGCCACGCCGGCGAGCTCGTCGAACGTGAAGTCGAGCCGGCTCGCCGCGTGCCAGTACTCGTCGGTGAGTGTGGTGCCGCTCATCAACCGGTTGTCGGTGTTGAGCACGACGTTCAGCCCGGCGTCGTAGTAGGCGCGCAACGGATGCGACTCGTAGTCGGCGGCGGCGCGCGTCTGCACGTTGCTCGTGAGGCAGATCTCGAGGGCGATCCGGCGGTCGCTCACATACGCCGTCAGCGACGGGTCGTCGATCAGGTGCGTCGCGTGTCCGATGCGATTGGCGCCGCAGACGTGTACGGCCTGCCGCACGGACTCGGCGCCGGCCCCCTCACCGGCGTGCACGGTGACGGCGAGGTCATGCTCGCGAGCGTAGGCAAACGCGGCGGCATGCTTGGCCGCCGGGTTGCCCGCCTCCCCGCCCGCGAGATCGAAGCCGACGACGCCGCGGTCGCGGTAGGAGACGGCGAGCCGCGCCAGCTCGAGCGACACGTCGACGGACATGTTCCGAAGAGCGGTGATGATCACGCGTCCGATGATGTCATGGTCCCGTTCGGCGCGCGCGATCGCGCGCAGCGGCGCCTCGACCGCTTCGCCGAGTGAGAGACCCTCGCGCACGTTGAGCACGGGCGCGTAGCGAATCTCCAGGTAGCGAACGCCGTCGGCCGCGCAGTCTTCCATCAGCTCGTACGTGATGCGCTCGAGCGCCTCGGCACGCTGCATCACGGACAGCGTGATGTCGAAGCGCGCGAGATAGTCCTCGAGATGGCGCGCATCCCGCACGACCATGAAGTCGGCGAGCGATTCGGCGTCCGCGGCCGGCATCGGCCGGACGTACTCCTTGCCGAGCTCGATCAGCGTGCCGGGGCGAACGGAGCCGTCGAGATGACAATGCAGCTCGGCTTTCGGGAGCGCGCGCAACAGCTCCCGGCTGAGAATCTGCGTCACGAGGGCTCGCCCCCGCGCGCTGGCATGGTTCGGAAGATCGCGCCGCCATGCACGCGAACGCCAGCGTCGATCGGCAGGCCCCGGCTGTCGGTCACTACGGTCGCGCCCGCCGCGACCTCGCTCGCCGCGCCGGCGTTCCACGCGATGAGCGCGTCGCGCAGGAGCGCGCCCTGGGGCACTTCGACTCTCTGCGCATTGATGAAAACGACGACGGACTTCGGCTCGCGCGGCGCATCGGGCACTCGGTCACTCACGGATTCGGGAGGATGCGCGGCTCGTGCGGTGGCTGCACCGGCTGCGGCCGCGACTTGAGATGGTCGATGAACGCATCGAGGAGCGAGGCATCGGCGACGACGCTCGACGCCGCGCTCTTGGCGAGCGTGAGGCCCGGCTCGGTCGTCGTCATGAAGTCGTTCATCGACACAGTGTAGGTGTTGGCATCGGCGAGTGGTGCGCCGCCCACCGTCACCGACCGGATGCGTGGCGACGCGGCCGCGGCCGTGTCGATGCGCATCTCGACGCCGCTGACGTGGATGCGCGGCTGTCCGTCGCGCAGCTGACGAACGCTCGCCTCGAGGTAGGTCCGCAGCCGCGCGCCGCTGACGGTGAGCGTCACCAACTGGTTGTCGAGCGGCAACACTTGATACGCGGAGCCGTAGCTGACCGCCCCCGCGGGAAGCTCGGCGCGGATGCCACCGTTGTTCATGACACCGACATCGCTCTTCGCCGAGCTGCGCACCGCATCGGCGATGATGTTGCCGAGCGGGTACTGATCGCCCTTGCGCGCCAACCCTTCGGCGAGCGTCGCCACCGGACGATCGACGAGCGACGCCACGGCGGCGTGCGCCGCCGTGACGATCGAGTCGATGCGCGCGTTGGGAACGACGGAATCGGTGAGCACGTCGACGACGTCGATTGTCCCCGGCTCGCGCCGGCCGCTTCCCGGGACGGGCACGTCGATCGTGCCGACCGCACTCCCCCAATTGCGCGCCTGCACGATTGGAATGCCCCTCACGACGCTCTCGATGAGCGAGTGCGTGTGGCCGCCTACGATCGCGTCGACCGGCTGCGTCAGCTGCTGCGCCATGTCGATGATCTCGCCGTGGCACGCGGCGCGTCCGCTCTGATCGCAGTACGCGCCCTCGTGCGCGATGACGATCACGACCTCCGCCCCGCGCTCGCGCAGCGCTTTCGCCCGCGCGTCCACGACCGGCGCCAGCTCGAGAAACTGCAGCCCGCGCACGTTCGCCGGCCGCGTGGTGTGCGGCGTCGACGTTGTGACGACGCCGACGATGCCGACGCGCACGCCGCCGCGTACGATGATCGTGTCGCTCCGCATCCACGATAGCTCGCTCCCGTCGGCCGCGCGCACGTTGGCGCCGAGCATCGCGTAGCGCGCCTCGCGCATGCGCGCGCGCAACGTGTCGATGCCCCAATCGAACTCGTGGTTGCCGACGGCCGACGCCGCGACGCCGATCGCGTTGAACACGGCGACAACCGGGCGGCCGTAGGCGAGGTTCGATGCCGGCGTCCCTTGGAATTCATCGCCACCATCGAGGAGGAGCCAGGCGCATTCGGGCGCCTTGCACTTCGCTTCCTCACGCTCGAGCACGGTCGCCAGCGCGGCCACGCCACCACGACGGACGCCGCGCGCGTCGGCACGAGGCTCGAGCGTGCCGTGCAAGTCGTTGATGGCGACGACGCGGATGTGCGTCGCCTTCGCCACCGATGGCGCCGACGCGACGTTGCCGAATGCGCGGTCGCCGCCGGCCGCCGCCGCGAGCGCCGGCGCGATCGCCGCCGCCGGCGTGATCGACCAGTTGCGCGTGAACACGTCGCCCGGGGAGAGCGTCTTGCGCCGCATCACGTCGTCGATCAACAGCTGCCGGATGTCGAGCTGTTTGCCCGGGATGACGGGCGCGCCGGCGAGCATGCTGTAGCCGCCGCCGCCGCTCGCGCGGTAGTTGTTGAGCGCGAGCGTGAAACGGTCGGCGTCGCGCACGTCGCGTCCCTTCACCGTCAGCGTCGTGAGGCGCGACCCGATCGGCTTCGACAGCTCGATCACGTCGTCGGCGCCGGCGACGATGTCGAAGTTGAAGCCCGGCACCTTGGCGTCCGTCGCCGGCTCAGCCGTCCCGAACGTGCCGTAGTAGCGCGCGCTGAATTCGAGGAAGTCGCGCAGTTGCTTGCCGGTAATCCGCACCGCGACGAGCGTGTTGTCGTACGGGTAGAGCTTCGCGACATCGGCGATCGTGATCGCGCCCGGCCCGAGCGTCGCCGAGAGCTCGAACGCCGCCGTCGCGGCGAGATCGGTGTGCGCCGCGCGCCGCATCGTCTCCAGAACGAAATCCGTGATCGGCGTATCGGTCACGCGCGCCGAGTCGGCGCGCCAGACCACCGCCGTCGTGCCGATCGCCGTCGTCACGTAGGCCACCGTCCGATCGTGCTGCGTCTGCGTCGCGGCGAGCACCGCCGGCGACTCGACGTGCTGCGCCGTTTGGACGAGCGAGCCGCGACGCGAGACGACCCGCCATGCCGCGCCGTCTCGAACGACTCCGAGGTGCGCCACGCCGACGCTCGTCGCCCAGTTCTTCGGCTGCTGCAGCATCGTGGTGCCGATGAGCGTATCGGCCATCTGCCGGTGTGAATGGCCGTACACGACCAGGTCGATGCCCGGCACCTCGCGCGCCACCCGGGCGGCGACGTTCTCGCTCGGCAGCTTGGCGGCGACCGTGTCGTAGCTCGACGCTTCGTCGAGCCCGGAGTGCACCGTTACGATCACGACGTCGGCGCCCTTCGCCCGCGACTCGGCGACCGCGGCGCGCACCGCGGGAACGATGTCGCGCAGCACCACGCGGCCACGCAGGTTGTCGCGGTCCCACACCATCGAGCCCGGCGTCGTCGCGCCGACGATGGCTATTCGCACGCCCTGTCGCTCGACGAGCCGATACGCCGGATAGGCGCGCGCGCCCGCCGGCGTGTACGCGTTCGCGGCGAGGAAGGGGAACGTCGCCTGCGCGATCGCCCGGGCGAGGGCCGGCACACCGTAGTTGAACTCGTGGTTGCCGATCGCCGCCGCGTCGTACTGCATTGCGTTCATCGCGGCGATGGCGGGATGCAGCGCGCCGCGGTCGACACGCGCCGCGACGAACATCAGCGGATTGCCCTGCAGGATGTCGCCGGCGTCGACCAGCACGAGCCGCCCCGGTGCGGCTCGTCGCAGCGAGTCTACGATGGTCGCCGCCCGGGACACGCCGCGCGCCGGGTCGGGCGCGTTGGCGTAGTAGTCCCAGCCGCGCAACCGGCCGTGCGGGTCGGTCGTCGACGCGACAACCAGGTCGATCGTGTCGGCGCGCGGCCGCGGTGCGGGCGTCGCGCCGGCGAGGCTCGACAGGAGCAGGAGCGGAAGCATGGCAGAAGTTAGCCGGTGACTATCAGGGGTGGGAGTGCGATCCTCGTCGCGGTTGACCCCGTTCTCGATCGCCGTCAACTTCGCTCATCGGCACCGCGCCCGCGGCGTCGCGGCTCGGTCTCTTCGCTGTTACGTCATCGTGACCTCTCTCCAGTTCATTCCGCGACCGTGAGCGCGCACTCTTCCTCTCGCCGGCGCGGGCGATGAAACCCCTCATCATCGGCATCGCCGGCGGATCGGGATCGGGCAAGTCCACCGTCGCGCGCCGCGTGGCGGAGTCGCTCGGCGGCGCGTCGGTGGCGTTCATCGACATGGACGCGTACTACCGGAATCTCACGCATCTGTCGTTCGACGAACGGGCGCGCGTGAACTGGGATCACCCGGACGCGTTCGATATCGACCTCCTCGTCTCGCAACTGGAGCGGCTCGCCGCGGGGGAGGCGATCGACAAGCCGGTCTACGACTTCGTCACGCACGCGAGGCGGACGGAGACGGTACGGATCGCGCCGGCAACGGTGGTCGTGATCGACGGCATTCTGCTCTTCGTCGACGCACGCGTGCGGGCGCTGTGTGACGTGAAGGTGTACGTAGATACCGACGCCGACATTCGGCTCATGCGTCGCATTCGGCGCGACCTGAGAATGCGCGGGCGGCCTCTGGAGGAGATCCTGCAGCAATACGAATCGACCGTGCGGCCGATGCACCTGGACTTCGTCGAGCCGAGCAAGCGATACGCCGACGTGATCGTGCCGCGCGGCGGCCGCAACGAGATCGCCATCGAGATGATCGTCGCCAAGATTCAGCGCCGCGTCTCCGCGCCGCCGGGCAGCGCCGCCGGACGACGCGCGTGACCGCCACCGCCGGCGGTGAGCGCGTGCTCGTGGTGGACGACGAGCCCGACATCATCGCCCTCGTCGCCTACCACCTGGCGAAGGCCGGCTATCGCGTCTCCACCGCTGCGACCGGCGCCGACGCCCTGCGCGCCGTGCGCGACGAGCGGCCGGCGCTCGTGGTGCTCGACCTCATGCTCCCGGAGATGTCCGGCTTCGAGGTGCTCGAGCAGTTGCGCGGCGACGATGCCACACGCGAGGTCGCCGTCCTCATGCTGACCGCGCGCAAAGACGAGCCCGATCGCGTGCGCGGCCTCTCGTTAGGCGCTGACGACTATCTCGCCAAGCCCTTCAGCCCGCAGGAGCTCGTGCTGCGCGTCGGCGCGATTCTCCGGAGGCTCACCGCGTTCGGTGGCTCGCCGGCCGACGTGCTCACAGTCGGACCGATCGCGATCGATCGCGCGACGCATCACGTGCGGATCGACGGACGCGACATTGACCTCACGGCCACCGAGTACAAGCTGCTCTGCACGCTCGCCGAGCGGCGCGGCCGCGTGCAGGGACGCACGCAGCTGCTCGAGATGGTGTGGGAAGCGGCGCCCGACATTCAGACGCGCACCGTCGACATGCACGTGCAGCGCCTGCGTGCGAAGCTCGGCGACGCCGGCGAGCTGATTGAGACGGTGCGCGGCTTCGGCTACCGACTGCGCGCCGCGGCCACGCGCGGCGCCTGACGAGGTGCGCCTCACCCAACGGCTCGTCGTCGGATCGAGCCTCGTCATTTCGGTGCTCGTGATCGTGGCGCTCGCGCTGAGCGGCGGCCGGCTGCGCGCGCAGCTCCGCGACCTCGTCGCCCAACAGCTCACGCGCGAAGCGCGGCTCGTCGCGCTCGAGTGGCGTCCGGGCGTCGAGCCGGACGCGATCGCCAACGCCGCCGGTGCCGCGCTCGGCCATCGCGTCACGCTGATTGACGACAGCGGTCGCGTCACGGGCGACTCCGACTTCGACGGACCGTCGCTCGCCGCGCTGCAGAACCACGCGGCGCGCCCCGAAGTCGCCGCCGCGCGCGCGACCGGGGTCGGAGTCGCCGAGCGCACGAGTCCGTCGGAGGGCAGCGAAGAGCTCTACGTCGCCGTGCGCGCGCCGCTCGGCATCGCCCGCGTCTCGATCGGCACCGCGCAGCTGCTGGAGATCGTCGCGCGCGCGCAGCGCGACGTTGCGATCTCCGGGCTGATCGCGCTCCTGATCGCACTCGCGCTCGCGGTCGTCTTCGCACGCCAAGTGTCGGCGCCGATCGTCGAATTGCGCGATGTCGCGCGCGCGATCGCGGCCGGCGACCTCTCGCGCCGGCCCGCGCTGTCGGCCCCGGGCGAGGTCGGCGATCTCGCGTCGGCCGTGCACCGGATGGCCGAGCAGCTCGACAGCCGGCTCGCCGCCCTCGAATCTGAGGACGCGCTGCTCGGTGCCGTCGTCGACTCGCTGCACGAAGGCGTGATCGCCGTCGACGCGCGGCGGCAGGTCGTTCGCGTGAACGCCCAGGCGCGGCGGCTGCTCGCGCTGCGCCATGAGGCACCCTTCTCGGCCGACCTGCTCCCGCGCGAGCGCGTGCTGCGCGATGCGCTCACCACGGCCCTCGGCGGGCGGGCCGCCGAGAGCGCCGAGACGCAGATCGAGTCGCGCACGCTCGCGATCTCGTCGCGCGCGCTCGCCGGCGGCGGCGCCGTGCTCGCGGTGTACGACCTCACCGCGCTGCGACGGCTCGAGCTCGTGCGAAGGGACTTTGTCGCCAATGTCTCGCACGAGCTCAAGACGCCGCTCACCGTGATCCGCGGCTTCGCCGAAACGCTCGGCGGCGACGATGCCAGCCCCAAAGACCGCGCACGCTTTACGCAGGCGATCCGCGGCAACGCCGAGCGTATGCAGCACATCGTCGATGACTTGCTCGATCTTTCTCGTATCGAATCTGGCGGCTGGGTGCCGAGCCCCTCGCGCGTCGACATCGCCGCTGCCGCCTCCGAGGCGGTGGCGCCGTACCGCGCCACCGCGGCCGAGCGCGGCGTCACGCTCGCGGTCGAGGTCGCCGACGACGCCCGCGAGGCGATCGCCGACGCGACAGCCGTGCGCCAGATCATCGGCAACCTCGTCGAGAACGCCGTTCGTTACACGAGCGGCGGCGGCGCGGTCACCGTCTTTTCGCGCGCCGACGTCGCCGGCGTCTGGATCGGCACGCGTGACACCGGCGTCGGCATCGCCGCCGAACACCTGCCGCGCATCTTCGAGCGCTTCTATCGCGCCGACGCGGCGCGCTCGCGCGCGGCGGGCGGAACGGGGCTCGGCCTGTCGATCGTGAAGCACCTCACGGAAGCGCACGGCGGTCGCGTGCACGCCGAGAGCGCGCCGGCCCGTGGCACCACCGTGATGTCCTACTTTCCGTCCACCGACAACGCGTGAGCCGGCCGCGCGTTCCGCGCGTACGTTTCGCCCGGTGAGACACGTATCCAGGTGGCCGAAGGCGAGTCGGTCGGGCAATGGCGACGGCGACGACACGAGGGCGCGCGCGGCGAAGAGCGCGGCCGAGCGAGAAGCCGTCGCCGCGCCCGATGCGCCGCCGCCGCGCGGCGCGAGCCGCGTCGCCGCGATCGACATCGGCTCGAACTCCATTCGCCAGATCGTCGCCGATGTCGCGGCGAACGGCGCGATCCACGTCATCGACGAGATGAAGGCCGCGCCGCGCCTCGCCGCCGGCCTGAGCGAGACGGGCGCGCTCTCCGACGAGGCCATGCAGCGGGCTGCATCCGCCGTGGTCCGCATGTCAACGCTCGCCCGGCAACTCGGCGCGCGGCGCATCGAGGCCGTGGCGACGAGCGCGGTACGCGACGCGGCGAACGCGTCGACCTTCGTCCAGCGGCTGCGCATCGAGACCGGACTCCGCGTGCGCGTGCTCACCGGCGCCGAGGAAGCGCTCCTCTCGTTCAAGAGCGCGCTCGCGCATTTTGACTTGGGCGTCGGTCGCTCGGCCGTCGTCGACATCGGCGGCGGCTCGCTGGAGTTGGCGCTCAGCGCCAATGGCCTGGTCGACCGGCTCGTCTCACTGCCGTTCGGCGCGCTCCGCCTCACCGAGCGTTTTCTCGGCGCCGACATCCGGCGCAAGCACGTGCGCGCGCTGCGGAAGACGGTGCGCGAGGAGCTGCGGGCGCGGCTCCCGGCACGCGACTGGCGCGGCGCCCAGGTGATCGGATCCGGCGGCACGTTCACGAATCTCGCCGCCATGACGCTGGCGCGCCAAGGCATGCTCGCCGCCCAGACGGTGCACGGCACCCGTGTGACGCGCGGCGAGCTCGAGCACGTGCTCGACGCGCTCCAGGACACGACGCTCGCCGAGCGGCAGGCGATGCCGGGTCTCAATCCGGCGCGCGCCGACATTATCGTTGCCGGGTTGGCCGTGCTCGCCGAGGTGATGGCGCGGCTCGAAGCGCATGACCTCGTGGTTTCCGGCTACGGCATTCGCGAAGGACTGTTGCTCGATACGGCACGCGTCAGCCCGAAGGTGGCCAACCCGGGCGAGGCGCGCCGACGCTCCGTGCAGCGATTCGCCGACGCCTGCCGCTTTGAGGAGCCCCACGCGCTTCAGGTGCAGCGTCTCGCGTTGGCGCTCCTCGACTCGTTAGGCAGCCGGCTCGGGTGCGTCCCGGAAGACCGCACGCTCTTGTCCGACGCGGCGCTGTTGCACGACGTCGGCTATCACATCAGCTACGACAACCACCACAAGCATTCCTACTATTTGATTCTGCACGCCGACCTGCTCGGCATGTCGCCGAGCGAGCAGGTGGTGGTGGCGAACGTATCGCGTTATCATCGCGGCGCGCGTCCGAAGCGAAAGCACCGCAACTTCGGCGGGCTGGAGAGCGCGCACCGCGATCAAGTGCGAAGGCTGGCCGCGATCTTACGGGTCGCCGACGGATTCGACCGCGGACACGTCGGTGCGGTCGAGCGCATTCGCGTACGTTCGCTCCGCCGTGCGATCCGGCTTTGTCCGCTCGCGCGCGACAAGAAGAACCTGCTGCGCCTCGAGATCTGGGGCGCGGCACGCAAGGCAGGCCTGTTGTCGCAGCTCACCGGCGTTCCGATCGAGATCGTCGACCGCACCGGCGCGATCCTCGCCCGCGTCGAGAGCGGCGAAGAAGTCGCGGTAGTGGAGAACGAGTAAGCCCGACCGGACTGCGTCAGCCCCCTAGCCTCTAGCCCCGAACGCCCAGTGATCAGTCTTCTCGTCGTCCGCCACGCCATCGCCGTCGACGCGGACGTCTACGCCCGCGATCACAATGACGACGACCTCCGTCCGCTGACCAAGGACGGGCGCGAGCGAATGGATCGCGCCGCGCGCGGCCTGGCGCGGATCGCGCCGCCGATCGTCACGCTCGCCTCCAGCTCGCTCGTGCGCGCCGTGCAGACGGCGGACATTCTCGCGCCGCACTTCGCGCCGGCCGAGCGTGTTCAGACCGACGCGCTGGCACCGGGCGAGAAGCCGGCGAAGCTCTTACAGTGGCTGCGCGCCCGGCGGCCGAGCGGCGCCGTGGCGATCGTCGGCCACGAGTCGCACCTCGGCTCACTCGTCAGCTGGCTGCTCGCGTCGAGCGACACGCCCTTCGTCGAGTTGAAGAAGGGTGGCGCGTGCCTCGTCGAGTTTCCGGGGGACCTGCGCGCCGGCAGCGCGATGCTGCGCTGGGTGCTCACGCCGGCGCAGCTCCGGCGGCTCGGCGCCTAGTCCGCGGCGGTGTCGGTGACGATCGCGAACTCCTCCGTGCGCCGCGACAGAGGCGGCGCGGGCGGCCGTCCCCACGGATCGGCGAGGAGCACCGTGTGCGAGCCGCGCGCCACATCGTCGCCCGGCGCGCGCTGCACGTAACTCCCGTCGGCGTGGAGCACCCACGCCTGGCGGTTGTCGGCGAGATAGGTGTCGAGGAGCGAGCGCAGCCACGCGTGGAGCGCCGGATCCTCCACCGGGGCGGCCGCCTCCACCCGGCGCTCGAAATTGCGCGGCATCCAATCGGCGCTGCCGATGTAGTACTCCTCACTCCCGCCGTTCTCGAAGTACCAGACGCGGGAATGCTCGAGGAAGCGGCCGACGATACTGATCACGCGAATCCGGTCGCTCACCCCCTCGATGCCCGGCCGCAGGCAGCAGATGCCGCGCATGATGAGATCGATCTGCACCCCGGCCTGCGACGCGGTATAGAGCGCGCGAATCGCGTCCGCGTCAGCGAGCGCGTTCATCTTCGCGATGATGCGCGCCGGCCGCCCGGCGCGCGCGTGCTCGGCTTCGCGCGCGATCAGGCCGAGGATGCGCTCCTTCATGCTGCCCGGCGCCACGAGCAGTTTGCGAAAGCTCTGCTGGCGCGAGAAGCCGGTGAGATGATTGAAGAGATCGGTCAGGTCCCGGCCGATCTCTTCGTTGCACGTGAAGAGGCCGAGGTCCGTGTACGTGCGCGCCGTCTTCGTGTTGTAGTTGCCGGTGCCGATGTGGACGTAGCGTCGGATGCCATCCGGATCGCGTCGCACGACGAGCGCCGTCTTGCAGTGCGTCTTGAGGGCGACCATGCCATAGACGACGTGCACCCCCGCGGATTCGAGCGTCCGCGCCCAGTTGATGTTGTTCGCCTCGTCGAAGCGGGCCTTTAGCTCCACCAACACCGCCACCTGCTTGCCGCGCTGAGCCGCCTCGGCGAGCGCGTTGACGATCGCCGTGTCGCCCGAGGTGCGATACAGCGTCAGCTTGATCGCCAGCACGTTCTCGTCCGCCGCGGCCGTCTCGAGAAAGTCTTCCGTCGTCGTCGCGAACGACTCGAATGGGTGGTGCACGAGGATGTCGCGCTCGCGGATTGCGTCGAAGATCGAGCGCCCGTCGCGTAGCGGCGGCGGCGTGACGGAAATCATCGGCTGGTCGCGCAGCTCTGGAACGTCGAGGCTCGCCAGCTCCATCAGGTCGCCGAGCTCGAGGAGCGAGCCCTGCGCCTGCACGTCGCGCGTCGTCAGCGTCGCGTTGGGCGGCAGCCGGTCGTCGCGCAGCTCGTCGAGCAGCAGCGCGCGCATCTCGTCAGGCATCTCGTCCTGCACCTCGAGCCGCACCACCTCGCCGAACCGCCGCAAAAAGACCTGCTCCTCGATCGCCTCGAGCAGATCCTCCGGCTCGTCCTCCGTGATGTCGATGTCGGAGTTGCGCGTGATCCGAAACGCGTACCAGTGCACGACCTGCATCCCGGGAAACAGCGCGCCGAGGTTGGCGCCGATCACCTGCTCCAACGGCACGAACTCGTGGGCGCGGCCAAAGGGCACCCAGCGCGGCAGCGACTTCGGCACTTTCACGCGCGCGAAATGCACCGAGCCCAGCTGCGGGTCGCGCACCTCAACGGCCAGCGACAGCGAGAGGTTCGAGATGTAGGGAAATGGATGGCCCGGGTCGACCGCGAGCGGCGTCAGCACCGGGAAGACCTGCGACTGAAAGAAGTCGTCTACCCGCGCCCACTCTGCCGGCGTCAGCTCGGCTAGCGGCACGAGGCGCACACCGTGGTCGGCGAGCGCCGGGAGCAGAATGTCGTGGAGGCAACTGCGTTGCAGACGCAGCAGGTCGTCGACGCGTTGGGCGATCGCGTCGAGCTGCGCGTTCGGCGTCAAGCCGTCCGGAGCCGTCGCCGTCACACCCGCCGCGACCTGCCGCCGCAGTCCCGCCACGCGCACCATGTAGAACTCGTCGAGATTCGTGCAGAAGATCGACAAGAACTTGAGGCGCTCGAGCAGTGGGTTCCGCTCGTCGAACGCCTCGTGGAGCACGCGTGCGTTGAACTCGAGCCAGCTGAGCTCGCGATTGATGTACAGCTGCGGTTGAAGCAGGGTATCCATGTCCACCAATTCTCTAACGGTGTTCGGCCCACCGTTCGTCGAAGCTGCGAACTGCAAGCTATGGTCGCCGGCGCCCGGCAACCGTCACACCTGGGTCACGAAGTCGCCGTCTTCTGCGTACAGGCACGACAAACCGCTACAGGACGATCAACCGCGACAGCAGTTCCCAGATCAACGCCGCCATCAGCGCCGCGGCCGGGATCGTCAGAATCCACGCCCATACAATGCGGCCGGCGACGCCCCAACGGACAGCCGATAGACGCGTCGTCGCCCCGACGCCGATGATCGCTCCGGAGATCGTGTGTGTCGTGCTCACTGGAATGCCGAACTTCGTCGCCAGAAGAATGCTCAGCGCGCCGCCTGTCTCGGCGCAAAACCCGCCGACCGGCCGGAGTTTCGTGATTCGCGAGCCCATCGTGTGGACGATGCGCCAGCCGCCCGTGAGGGTCCCGAGCGAGATCGCGCTGTACGCGCCCATCTCGACCCACTTCGGGATGCTGTTGCCGTTCGCGAGATAGAAGTGGTGAAGAAAGCCCGTCTCACCGGCAAACGCGCCGTGCGATGCCACGAGGAGGCCGACGATGATGCCCATCGTCTTCTGCGCGTCGTTCGCGCCGTGCGACAGCGAGAAGAGCGCCGAGCTCAACAGCTGTAGGCCGCGGAACGACCGGTCCACGCGCCCCGGCGACATGCGGCGGAATATCCAGTAGACGGCCACCATCAACGTGAAGCCGAGCGCCGCGCCGATGAGCGGGGATAGAACGATGAAGCTCAGCGTCGTCGGCCATTTGCCGCCGTGCAGCACCAGGCCCCCGATCCCCGCCTTGGCGACCGCCGCGCCGCCGAAGCCGCCGATGAGCGCGTGCGACGAGCTGGACGGGAGCCCATAGTACCACGTGATGACGTTCCACGTGATCGCGCCGACGAGTCCGGCGAGAATCACATTGGGGTCGACGATCGAGGGAGTGACGAATCCCGCCGAGACCGACTTCGCAACCGCCGTACCGACGGTGAAGGCGGCGAGAAAGTTGAAGAACGCCGCCCAGACGACGGCCGGGAGTGGCTTCAACACCCGCGTTCCGACGACGGTGGCGATCGAGTTCGCCGAGTCGTGGAAGCCATTGCTGAAATCGAAAATGAACGCGACGACGACGATGAGGACGACGTACGTGGTCATGCGCCGCTCGTCAGGCGTGCTTCAAGGAGATGCTCTCGACGACGTTCGCGACGTCCTCGCACTCGTCGAGCGCGTTCTCCAGTGTGTCGTACAGCTCCTTCCACTTGATCACCTCGAGCGGGTCGGGCCGGCCGCGAAAGAGTCCGCCCACCGCCTCGTGGTAGATCGAATCCGCCTCTTCTTCACGTTGCTTCACCTGCTTCGTGAGCTCCTGCACCACGGCGGATTGCTTGATGCCGGCCACGGCCGCCTCGAGCGCGATCGCCGCGGCGATCAGCACGTCGGCCAATTGCTTCGCCGGCTCGCGCACTTCGCTCACATGGAACATCGCCGCCCTTCGCGCCGTGCCGTCGATCAGGTCGATCACGTTGTCGAGACGGGAGGCGAGCATGTGAATGTCCTCGCGATCGATCGGCGTCACGAAGCTCTTGTCGATGCGCGAGATGATGTCGTGCGTGATCGCGTCGGCTTCGTGCTCCACGACCTTGATCGACGCCACGTGCTCGCCCAACCGCTCGGGCTCCGAGAACATCAGCTTGAGCAGCTTGGCGGCGGAGGTGAGCCGGTTCGCGAGCGCGTTGAACATGCCGAAGAAGGCTTCATCACGGGGGATCAGGCGCACGACGAGTCTCCGGGAATCAGTGGCGCCGGCGACACGATGGGTGCGGGCGGCGCGAGGCACAAAGGTACGGGCGCCAGGAATGCAGGGCTAGCGTCACACGTCCGTGACAGAGCCGTTACTCGGCTGCCCAGACTCGAGCCGCGAGCCCCCGAGCCGCCCTGATCTGCGCTAGGTACGCGGGGCGCGTGAACAGGTGAATGAGCGCCAGCCCGGCCAGGAAGCCGCCAACGTGCGCCCATACCGCGACCCCGCCCGTGACCTCGGGACGGAGCGGACTCATCTGAGACAGCCCACTCGCCACCTGCGACGCGAACCAGAGTGGCAGCATGATCCAGGCAGGAACGCGGAAGAAAAAAATGGGCGGAAACCACGTCCGCACACGCACCTTGGGGTAGAGCAGCAGGTACGCGCCCAGCACTCCTGAGATCGCCCCCGAAGCGCCGATGGTCGGAACCGGCGAGGCGGGATTGGTGAGGACATGCGCCGCAGCCGCGGCCACGCCGCACAGCAGATAGAAGACGAGGAAGCGCCACGGTCCCATCGCGTCCTCGACGTTGTTGCCGAAGATCCACAGATAGAGCGAATTCCCCAGGAGATGCAGCCAGCTCCCGTGCAGGAAGATCGAAAGCAGTGGAGTGAAGCGATTGATCGCGTCGTCATCGATCAGGCAGGTCGCAAAGCGGGACACCCGCACCCCGCTGCCGACCGGCGCCAGGTGCGTGATCTCCCCCGGGATCATCCCGAAATTGCACGTCGACTGGATCAGGAGCCGCTCGCTCCACCCGCCGCCCTGGAAATACAGCCATGCGACGAGCGTGGTGGCCAGCAGCGCCCACGTCATCCACGGGTTGCGCACCGTTGGGAGGTCGTCGCCAAATGGGATCACTTCGCCGATCCCGCGCTGGCGGCTGCGTCGCAGACAGTCGTTTCGGCGTTACTCATCTACTGAGCATCGTAGCAGATAGTCATTGATTCTGCCATTGTGGCGCGAGGATTCGGCCCCGAGATTGCGGAACTCCTCCGCGGGAGCATCGCGCTCCAGGCGGTAGTTGAGATAATGACGCGAGAACAGAGCTCCACGAACGCATTCTAGAGGACGAGACACTCATGGCTGAGAAAGTGATCGGCATCGACTTGGGAACCACCAATTCGGTCGTCGCGGTGATGGAAGGAGGCGATCCGGTCGTCATCCCGAACGCCGAGGGCGGCCGCGTGACGCCGTCGGTCGTCGGCTTCACGAAGGATGGCGAACGGCTCGTTGGTACCGTCGCCAAACGGCAGGCGGTAACGAACCCGCAGAACACCGTCTTTTCCATCAAGCGCTTCATGGGTCGCAAGATGAGCGAGGTCCAGGAAGAGTCCAAGCGGGTGCCGTACAAAGTCGTCGCCGGTCCCAGCGACGTGGTCGCGGTCGAGGTCCAAGGCAAGCGCTTCACGCCTCCCGAGATCAGCGCGATGATTCTGCAAAAAATGAAACAGACCGCCGAGGATTATCTGGGCCACAAGGTCGAGAAGGCCGTGGTCACCGTGCCGGCGTACTTCAATGACTCGCAACGGCAGGCGACCAAGGACGCCGGGCGCATCGCCGGCCTCGACGTGCTGCGCATCATCAACGAGCCGACGGCGGCCGCGCTCGCCTACGGTCTCGACAAGAAGAAGGACGAAAAGGTAGCCGTATTCGACTTGGGGGGCGGCACCTACGACATCTCGGTGCTCGAGTTGTACGACGTGGAGGGCTCGCGCCAGTTCGAGGTGAAGTCCACCAACGGCGACACGCATCTGGGCGGCGATGACTTCGACCAGCGCGTGATCGACTGGCTCGTGGCCGAATTCAAGCGCGACCAGGCGATCGACCTCTCGAAGGATCCGATGGCGCTCCAGCGCTTAAAGGAAGCCGGCGAGAAGGCCAAGATGGAGCTGAGCTCGACCCAGCAGACCGACATCAATCTCCCGTTCATCACGGCCGACCAGTCCGGGCCGAAGCACCTCAACTATTCGCTGACACGTGCGAAGTTCGAGCAGCTGGTGGACGACCTGATCCAGCGCACGATCCCGCCGATGCAGCAGGCGCTCAAGGATGCCGGCCTCAAGCCGGAAGAGGTCGACGAGGTGATTCTCGTCGGCGGCTCGACGCGCATCCCGAAGGTGCAGCAGATCGTGAAGGACTACTTCAAGAAGGAGCCACACAAGGGCGTCAACCCTGACGAGGTCGTCGCGATCGGCGCCGCCATCCAGGGTGCCGTGCTTACCGGCGAGCAGAAGGACGTACTGCTCCTCGACGTCACTCCGCTCTCGCTCGGCATCGAGACGCTCGGCGGTGTGACCACCGTGCTCATTCCGCGCAACACCACCATTCCGACCAAGCGCTCCGAGGTCTTCTCGACGGCCGAGGACAACCAGACCACGGTGGAGATCCACGTGCTGCAGGGCGAGCGAGAGCTGGCCGTCTACAACAAGACTATTGGCAAGTTCCAGCTCACCGGCATCCCGCCCGCATCGCGCGGTACGCCGCAGGTCGAGGTCGCCTTCGACATCGATGTCAACGGCATCCTGCACGTGACCGCGAAGGACAAGACGACGGGCAAGGAGCAAAAAATCCGCATCGAGGCGTCGGGCGGCCTGTCCGAGGGCGAGATCCAGCGCATGGTGAAGGATGCCGAAGTCAACTCCGCTGACGACAAGAAGCGCCGCGAGGAGATCGACACGCGGAACAAACTCGACTCGTTCACTTACGAGGTCGAGAAGAACTCCAAGGAGTGGTCGGACCGGCTCAGCCCCGAGGTGAAAGCGAAGCTCGAGGCTGGCGTCGAGCGCGGACGCAAGGCGCTGCGCGGCGAGGATATGGCCGAGATCCGGTCGGCGATGGAAGAGCTGACCAAGGTCTATAGCGAGGCCGGGCAGTCGCTGTATGGTCAGGCCGACCAATCGGCCGCGGGGGAGCAGCAGCCGCCCGCGGACGGCGCCACGGCCGGCGCCGGCGCCGGTGCGGGCCAGAATCAAAAGGCTAGCGACAACGTGGTCGAAGCCGATTACGAGATCGTGGACGAACAAAAGAAATAGCTGGCGGTGTCAGCACCCTGTACGCCGCTCGCCCGGGAGGCAACCTTACAGGACGGGCGGCGTACTATATCATTGACCATCTGCGCACCGAATCGCAGCTTGCGAGCCCGATCGCCGCGCACGGATCACCACCGATCAACGCTGTAAGGAAGAATCAATGGCAACCGTTCTCAATCGCGCGAAGATGGGCGTCGCGGCATCGGCCGCGTTCGTGGGTGGGCTCTTCGTCGCTTCGGCGTTCAACGTGACGCCATTCGGCTACGCACAGCAGCAGTCCGCGACCGCGTCGCGCCCTCCGGCGCAAGTCGTCCAGCCGGTCGCCGACATGAACAACGCGTTCGTGTCGATCGCCGAGCACGTGACGCCAGCCGTCGTCTCCATTCAAACTGAGCACATCGCCCGCACCGCGCCGACGGGTCAGGGCCAAGGCCGGTTGCGCCCGCGCGGCCAGCAAGGCCAGGTGCCGCCAGGCCTCGAGGACTTCTTCGACCAGTTCGATCCAAACCAGCGCCAACGGGCGCCGGTCGAGGGATCGGGATCCGGATTCATCGTCTCGTCCGACGGCTACATCATGACGAACAACCACGTCGTCGCCGATGCGGACCGCGTCACCGTCGGTCTTCCGGACAAGCGCACCTTCACGGCCAAGGTGATCGGCCGCGACCCGACGACCGACATCGCCGTGATCAAGATCGATGGATCGAACTTCCCCACCGTCCCGCTCGGCAACGACGAGACGGCGCGCGTCGGAGAGTGGGTGCTGGCGATCGGCAACCCGCTCCAGCTCGACTTCACCGTCACCGCCGGCATCATCAGCGCGAAGGGACGGACGAACGGGCTGCAAGCGCTCTACAACGCGCGCTACGCGATCGTCGACTACATCCAGACCGACGCGGCCATTAACCCGGGCAACTCCGGTGGCCCACTCGTCAACATCCGCGGCGAAGTGATCGGCATCAACAGCGCGATAGCCAGCCCCACCGGCTACAATGCCGGCTACGGCTTCGCCATTCCGATCACGCTGGCCAAGAGCGTGATGAACGACCTGATCAAGAACGGTCACGTACGCCGCGCGGTGCTCGGCATCTCGATCAACGATGTGAAGGCCGAGGACGCACAGGTGGCTGGACTGAAAGAGATTCGCGGCGCCAAGGTCGAAGGCTTCGACCCGAGCGATGGCACGAGCCCGGCCAGGCGCGCCGGCATCGAGGCAGGTGACGTGATTGTCGCGATCAACGGAAAACCGGTCGATCGCGTCGCCTCTCTGCAGCGCATCATTCGCGACTCGAAGCCCGGCGACGAGGTCGAGGTGAACGTGATGCGCTACGGGCAGAGCAAGACGTTCAAAGTGAAGCTGGCCGAAGCGCCGTCCGAGACCGTGGTCGCCGCCACCGAGCCGGCCGTGATCCCAGGCGCGGTGAAGCCGACGAGTTACGACAAGATCGGCATCACGGTCGAGCCGATCTCGGCCGACCGCGCCCGGCAGGCGGATCTGAGCGAGGCGCAGCGCGGGCTCATCGTGACGGATGTCGACGTCAACGGCCCGGCGTACCACGCAACGAACCCGATCCGGCCCGGCCTGATCGTGATGCAGGTGCTCGCACCGGGGCCGCGGCTAACGGTGCACTCGGCGGCGGAGCTCGACCAGGCGTTGTCGCGCGTGAAGCGCGGCGACATCGTCAGCTTGCTGATGCTCGATCCGCGAGCGAACCCGAAGCAGACGTTCGTCGCCAATTTGCGGGTGGGCAGCTGAGCCGAGCGAAGACGCGACGGATCACGATACGCGGCCCGGAACCGCGGTCGTGCACACGGGCTGGCCGGCAGAGGATCGCCGACCAGCCCGTCGTGCATGCGCGGGACATCGCGGCGCGCGTGCGACGCGAGTAAAATGGGTCGACGCGAGAGTGGCGGAATTGGTAGACGCGCGGGACTTAGGATCCCGTGGGGAAACCCGTCCGGGTTCGAGTCCCGGCTCCCGCA
>JBDUCS010000026.1:0-20133 GCA_040003335.1 Gemmatimonadaceae bacterium
ACTCCCTCGATCACCGTCTCGTCACCGATCAGCGACGTCGAGAGCGACGAGTGGCCGATGCGCGTCTTGGCGCCGATGATCGAGTTGCGGATCGTCGAGCCCTCGATCACCGAGCCCGCGCCGATCGAGACGTTCGGACCAATCGTGGCGTTCTTCAGCTCGACGCCGTCGGCCACGTACACCGGATCGACGAGCGTCGATCCGTCGGGCAGGTGCGCCGGACGCCGCGCGTGTCCTCGCTCGAGCATCACGCGATTCGTGTCGAGCAGCGTGTCGAGCTTGCCCGCGTCGTACCACCCTTCGACGTCGATCACTTTGATCTTCGCGCCCTTGTCGATCATGTACTGGAACGCGTCGGTGAGATAGAACTCGCCGTTGTTCGCCGGCTGCTGCATCACATGGTCGATCCCCTCGAACAGCAGCGCCCAATTCTTGATGTAGTAGAGGCCGATGTTCGCTCGCTTGCTCACCGGCGTCGTCGGCTTCTCGATGATCTTGGTCATGAAGCCGTCGGCATTCGTGACCACGACGCCAAAGCGCTGGTAGTCTTCGACCTCCTTCACCCAGATGATCCCGTCGGCATCGGTGCGGTTGATCACGCCGAGATCGGTATCGAAAATCGTGTCGACAAAGATGATCAGCACCGGCTGGTCGACGTGCGGACGCGCCAGCGCGACCGCCGTGGCCGTGCCGTTCTGCACCGTCTGCTCGATGAACACGGACGGAAAGTCGTATGTCGATTTCGCGTACGCCTCGACTTTCTCCTTCAGATGCCCGGTGATGTAGACGATCTGCTCGACGCCGCCGAGCACTTTCAAGTCATCGAGGATGTAGGACATCACTGGTTTGCCCGCGACCTGCAACATCGGCTTGGGGGTCGTGTGCGTCAGCGGCCGCAACCGCGTTCCCTTCCCCGCCAGCGGAATGATGACCTTCATCGCGCTCCTGTCCTGGTATGCGTCATGGCGTATTCGTACCTTCGCGGCCGTAGCGGTCCTTCACCCGGACCACGTCGTCCAACTCGGGCGTCGAGACTTCGAGCACATCGCAGTCCGTCACGGCCTCCATCGAATGAATCGTACCGGGCGTGATGCGAAAGCTCTCGCCAACCTGGAGATGCATGTCGCGCATCACACCGTCCACCGTCACCCAGTAGATGAGCGTGCCGCTGAGCAGATAGACGGTCTCGTCCTTCGCTTCGTGATACTGATCCGACAGGCGCTGGCCGGCCGTGATGTGGAGGATTTTCCCCACGTAGCGCCCGGTCTGCGCCCACACAGTTTCATGGCCCCAGGGCTTGGGCACCGTGCGCTGCTGGATACGACCGGTACCGGGTGGCGAATGTCTGGCGTCGGGTTGCATGCGCGGAAAGGTCGCCGGTCAGCGCGGCACTGACAACGTCTCGGTGATTGCGAACCGGCACTTTCACCTTCGGCACCCGGCATCGGTGACCAACTGTCCGGGCGCGGATTCTGCCTTAATCCACCGCATGCTCCTCGCTCCGCGCTATCTCCCCCGCCTCGCGGCGACCGTCGGGCTGTTCACGCGCTACGGGCTACGTGACCTCGCATCGCGCCAGGGCTTCCAGGCGATCGCGCCCGATGAGTTCGAGCTCCCCGAGGATGAAGCGACCGAGATCGCCTCCCGCGCGCGCGCGTTCCGCAAGCGGCTGGTCGAGCTCGGACCCGCGTACATCAAGCTGGGCCAGGTACTCTCGACGCGTCCCGATCTGTTGCCCGAGCCGTACATCGTCGAGCTCGAGCGGCTCCAGGACGACGTGGGCGCGATCCCTCTCGCCGATATCGAGACGGTGATCGAAGAACAGCTCGGCGCGCGCATCGGCAAGCTCTTCTCGTCGTTCGAGTCGAAGCCGATCGGCACGGCGAGCCTCGGTCAGGTGCACGGCGCCCAGCTGCGCGATGGACGCGCCGTCGTCGTCAAAGTGCAGCGCCCGGGCATCCGCGACGCACTCGCCGAGGACATGGAGTTTTTCCGAGAGTTTGCCAAGTTTCTCACGGCGCACACGCAAGCCGGCGAGCGCATCGACATGCTAGGCGTGGTGCACCAGCTTGAGCGCGCCCTCGCCGACGAGCTCGACTATCGTATCGAAGCGCGGAACGCGATGTCGTTCCGGCGCTCACTCGCTGGCTTCCCGCACCTACTCATTCCGCGGATCATCGAGGGATACACCGCCGAGCGCGTGCTGACGAGCGAGCGGATCAACGGCGTGAAGATCGGCGCCGTGCCGCCCGTTGCGCGCACCGAGCACGACTTCACCACGCTCGCCGACGAGTTCGCCAAAGCGTACCTGAAGCAGATCACGATCGACGGCCACTTTCACGCCGACCCGCATCCCGGCAACGTCTTCATCGTGCTGCCGGGCCGCGAGAACCCAAGCACGCCGGGCGAGCTCGCGGCGGCGGATCGTCGCACCGAGCAGCGGCCGGCGTCCACTGTGCTGAGCAAGATCGAACAGGCCGCGCAGCGCGAAGCCGAGTCGCCGCCGGCGGGCGACGATCAGGTGCGTCTCGCGCTGATCGACTTCGGCATGACGGCGCACCTCTCGAACTCGCTGCGCGAGGGCGTCGTTCGCCTCCTGTTGGATCTCGCCGACAATCGCGGCGATGCCGCCGCGGAGACTCTGATCCTCCTCGGCCAGCCGACCGAGACGTTCGACCGCTCCTCGTACGTTCGCGAAGTCGCGGCGCTCGTCAGCCGGAATTACGACCGGGCGATCGGGGAGATCCGCGCCGGAACGCTGATCTACGAGATGCTCAACATCTCGTACCAGAGCGGGCTGCGGCTTCCCGCGGAACTGACGCTGCTGGCGAAGGCACTGTTCAATCTCGACGCCGTCAGCAAAGCGCTCGATCCGACGTACGCGCCATTCGAGGCGGTGCGCGAGTTCGGCGACAAGATCGCCGCCGCGCGCGCGAAGCGGGAGCTCTCGCCTGGTCGCCTGTATCAGGTCATCACGCAGACGTCCGACCTGATGAACTCGCTCCCGCGCCGCATCGACACGATCACCGCGCGCCTCGCCGCCAACGAGTTCGCCGTTCGGCTCGATACGCCGCAGCTGCCCCTCCTGATGGAGGGGCTGCAGAAAGTGGCGAACCGCATCTTCACGGGACTGGTTCTCTGCGGCCTCTGCATCGCCAGCGCGATGCTCCTCAACGTGCACCCCGTGTTGGGCACCACCGGATTCGTGATCGCCGGCGCGCTCGGTCTGTGGATGGTGATCACGATCCTGATCTCGGATCGCCGGACCCCTCGCCGGTGATCGGTGATCGGTGATCGGTGATCGGTGATCGGTGATCGGTGATCGGTGATCGGTGGCGAGCGCCACTCGAGCGCCTACCAGAGATCCTGTAGCGAAAACGTCCATCGGAATCGAACGCGATCGAGCTGATTGCGATCGCTACCTATCGCGAGCGCAGGTTGCCGTGCCCAGAGCGGCAGCTCCGCACGCACATGGATGTCGCGGTCGAACAGCTGGCCGCGCACGGCGAGGCCGACGCCGGCGTCAGCCGGCCACTCGCGCGTCGCGGCATACCCTCGCACGATCGGGCTCCCGATGTCGCCGAATGCGTGCGCCCAGAGCGCGAGCGACCGGCTGGCGCGCGGACCAAAGGTGACCAGCGATCGCGCGAGCTCCGCGTTGGCCGACGCGCCCGCGTAGTCGCGCAGCACGAGCAGCGGCGAGTAGCCGCGCAACGCGAACCCGCCGAGCGACGTGTAGTGGATGTCGTCGGCGTTCCGCGGTGAAAAGACCGATCCGGTCGGGCGCAGCAGGTGATTCGAGAAGGTGTCGGTGAAGTCGAGCGACGCGATGCCGACCGACCGCTGGAGTGGCGTGTTCCATCCACCCGCGCCGAAGAGGCGCGCGAACGCCACCGTCATGCCGTCGTCAGTGAGCGCGGTTACCTTCTTCAGCTCCAGCTCGGCGCGCCGGAGAAAGTGGCCGCCCACCTGGTCGATGTGTTGCCCCGACACCCAGCCGCCCATCGCCGTCGCCCGCGCACTCACACCCGTCGCGTCCGCGCCGCTCCGACTGAACGTGGCTCGCGCATCGACCGTCGTCACGTCGGTAAAGCGCGCGAAGTCGAGCCACTTGCTCTCGTAGGGAAACGTCGCGGTGAGCGCGAGTGAGTGCGCGATCCGCGACGTGCGCGAGAGCGGATGCGGGCTGTCGTCCCAAGCGCGGCGCAGCTCACCCTTGATCACGCCGTCCAACATCCACACACCGGTCGCGAGCCCCATCACCGGCTGCGCCGCGCCCGGCAGGCGTGGATTCTCCACCGTCGCCCACGCCTGAATGCGCGACAGCGGCGCGGCCAGGTCGTCGGCGTACGTGCCGGCTCCGCTCAGCGAGCTCGTATAGCGCGGCCGGCGCGATGCGAGGCCGAGCCCGAGCTCCGCGCGGTCGACCATGCCCTCGTAGTTGGTGCGCGCGCGTGCCGCGATGTTCACGCCGCCGGTCGAGCTATACCACACGAGCGGCGCCAGCGCGATGACGGTCCGATCGCGATCCGATTGATCGAGAAAGGGCCACTCGAGCACGAGCCGCTTCGTTCGCGGGTCGAATATCCGTGGCAGCCAACGTGGATGCGCGACATCGTTGCGCCGGTCCCAGTCTTCGGTGGTGTGCCGCGGATCCAGCCGCACCTCGAGCGGCGCGTCGGTCGTGCGGAATACCAGCGTTTCTTCATCGTTCGCCGCATCGCCGCGCTGGATCGTCCAACCGGAGGCGGTCCGCACACCAACAGGCATGGTGTGCCGGTAGCCGCTCCGCCGCGCGATGCGCGCGTGCGTGACGAAGCCGCCGGCCGCGCGCTCCGTCGTCGCATCGTCCAGGGAATAGTCGATCACGCCGACGCGGTGCACCCACTGGTCGAAGAACCAGTCCCACTTCTTGCCCGACGACCGTTCGACCGCACCGCGCATCGCCGCTTCGTCCACGTGCTTCAGCTTCCAGTCGGCGTAGTAGCGGTGCAGCCAAGCGACCGTCCCCGTGTCGCCTAGCATGTCGCGCAACGCCGTATACATGTTCTCGGCGCGACTATAGATCATCGTGTTGTAGACGCCGAAGTCACTGAAGTCGTTCGCCGAGAAGCCGATTGGTTGCGCGATGCCCGAGAGCACGAGCCGCTGCATCCCGATCTGCGCCGCGTCCCATGGTTTTGGCGCAACCGCCAGCGCGCGATAGCCCCCGGCGGGCGGCGGTCCGGGCGGCGACTCGCCGTGCGCGCGATCGATCGGCGACAGCCTGAGCGCCCAACTCGTCTGGAACGAGGTGAGCCCTTCGTCCATCCACCCCGAGCGCCATTCGTTATTGGCGAGAATGCCGAAGCTGTAGATGTGTCCGCTCTCGTGGAGGATCAGGCCCGGTGAGGCGGAGCCGTCCATGATCATCATCGGGAACTCGGTGCCGCCGCCGTCGAGGCGGTGCACGTTCGTCTCCTGCGGATAGGCGTACGCCCCGTAGATCGACTCGAGCCACGACAGCGCGCGCGCTGTGCGTTGTACCGCTTGGCCGCCGCCCCACTCTTTCTCGTCGCCCGGACGGTAGAGCACGTGAATCGCGATCCGGTCGGCGTACGAGCCACCCTCGTAGCGATATTCCGGTGAGGCGGTCCACGCGAACTCGTGTATGTCGCGCGCGTAGAATCGCACCGCCTTGAAACCCGGCGGCGCGGCCGGCACGCCCGCGCCTGCCATCTCGGGGTACGTGTCGCGCTCATCGCGGATCTCGCCCCACTGCTTCACGCGCGCCCAGCCGGGATCGCCCGCGACGACGACGCCGGTGGCGCCGAGCACCTGATCGCTCGCGACGACGAGCGTCACGTCGAACGTCCCGAACTCCCCATAGAGCTCACCCGCCGGGGTGAGCGCGTTCGGCTGCCACCCGTGCCGGTCGTAGACGGCGACCTTCGGATACCACTGCGCCAGGTCCCAATGCCGCCCGCGCCGTCCTTGCCGTCGCGGCAGCGTCGACGGACGCGCCTCCCACTCGAAGTGCACGGTGACGGAGTCGCCGGGCCCGAGCGGCAGGGGCAGCGCGAAGCGCACCACGGTGCTGTCCGGAGCGCCCGGATATTCGACGCGCACCGCCACACCGTTCACCGTCACGGGTGCCGTGAACCGCTCATATCCGTTGTCGGGGTCCCGCAGACGCTGAAAGCGATCGCGCCCTTCGCGCTCGTCGATCGCGCTCCATTTCGAGCCGGGCCTGAAGGCATTCAGATATTGATGCACGTACATCTCGCGCAGCGTATCTGGCGAGTAGTTCACGTAGCGGAGATCGCCCACACCGCTCACCCGCTCCTTCGCCTCATCGAGCGCCGCGACGATCGTGTACGACGCGCGCTGCTGCCAGTAGCCGGCGCTATCACCGGCCGGCGGCGTCGACTCGTTTCCTCCCCGAGCCCCGAGCTGCAGTGCAATGGAAAGGAGCAACAGCATGGGTGAGCGGCCTGGGCGAGGGGCTTGGGGCTTGAGGTGAGGGACGGCGAAGGACGGTAAATGGAAAAGGGGAAAGGTGAAAGCCTCTCACCTTCCCCCTGAGTATTAAAGCCCGGGCGCACTACGGCAAACGATCGCAGGCAACTCTCCTCCGAGCACTAGCCGTTCAGCATTTTCATCCGCAGCATCCCCAGCTTTCTTCGCACGGACCCATCCATCACCGAGTCGCCGACGCGGACGATCGTGCCACCGAGGATTTCCGGGCGAATCGAGAAGTGCGGCACCACGCGCTTGCCGAGGGCGCGCGTGAGCTCGCGCACGATCGACTGGCGCACCGCATCGTCGGGCTCGCGCGCCACCTGCACCTGCGCGTGCACGCGGTCCTTGAGGTCATCGACGATTTGGTGATATTCGATCGCGATCTCGGCAATGAGGTGCTGCCGGCGGTTCATCACCACCGACTGGATGAAGCGCACCATGAGCCGCGGCAGTTGATCCTGCAGCGCCTTGGCGAGGATCTCGTTCTTGCGCGCTGCGCTCACGCGCGGCTGGTCCAGAAAGAGGCGCAGCTTCGGCTCGCGATCGATCGCGTCGGCGACGCTCGAGATCAGCGTGCCCCATCCTTCGAGGTCGTCCGCCTTTTGGGCGAGCGCAACGAGCGCGTCGGCGTAGTTGCGGGCGATCGTGACGTCACGCATTGCGGCGCCCGTCCGACGTCGAAAGCGAGGAGAGGAATTTCTCGACCAGTGCGCGGTTCGTCGCGTCGTCGAGGTTCTTCTCGATCACCCGGCTCGCCCCTTTCACGGCGAGCTCCACCGCCTCGTGACGCAGCTGCACGATCGCCTTGTCGCGCTCGCTCCCGATCTCGGCGCGCGCGCGCTCCAGGAGTTGCTGCTGCTCGTGCCGCGCCTGCTCCATGATCTCGGCGCGCATCTTCTCGCCGACCGCGCGCACCTCGGCGATGTAGTTCTGGGCTTCGGCGCGAGACGCATCGATCGCCTGTCGCTGCTCGGCGAGCAGGTGCGCCGCCTCGTCGCGATCGCGCTTTGCCGCATCGAGTGCGTCCTGCAAGGACTTCTCGCGCGCCTCGACGGCGGCCGTCAGCGGGCCGAATGCGTACCGGCCGAGCACGACCATCAGCAGCAGGAAGATCAGCAACGTCCAGAAGATGAGCCCCGGATCCGGCTTCATGAACTGGCGCATACCCGATGACGCTTCCTGAGCGAGCAGGGCTGCCGGCGTCGACGCGAGGAGCGCGAGTGCGTACGTGAATGAACGGCGCATGAGAGTCTCTGGAGTGAGCGTTCCGGCGGCGGTCCCGGGATCGCCGTCGAACCGGCCTTTAGAACTTGAAGAGAATGAGCATCGAGACGACGACGGCGAACAAGGCGACGCCTTCGATCAGCGCCGCGAGCACGATCGCCTGACCGCGAATCTCGCCGCCTGCTTCCGGCTGGCGCGCGATCGCTTCAGACGCCTGTCCGCCGATACGGCCGATGCCGATGCCGGCGCCGATCGCCGCGAGGCCGCCACCGATACCGGCGCCGAGAAGCGCCCACGCGCCGGTGTAGTCGCGCGTGTAGGCGGCCGCCGCCTGAATGAGAGGAAGAATCGACATGTAGTACTCCGAAGAATGAAACGTGAACCGTCATCGCTCCGCGCGACTCAAACATCGAGAGCGCCGCTCGTCACCGAGGCCCGGGCCTCAACGAGCTTTCCCGGTCCCTCGACCGGGTACCGTGCTCGCGCGACCGGAGCTGTGTCGCGCGCTTCGATCGGTGTTCCGTGATCGGTCTTCGGAGTGCGGCGGTTGTCTTCCGAACGCCGAACACCGATCACGGTTAATGGTGCGCCGTCCTGATCTGGCCGATGAACGAGGACACGAGCAGCGTGAACACGTACGCCTGCAGCAGCGCGACGAAGAGCTCGAGTACCATGATCCCCACGGCCATCAGCACCGGCGCAATGCCGATCAGATACGACTGGAACGCGAAGATGATCGAGATGAGTGCCAGCACCATCACGTGCCCGGCCGTCATGTTGGCGAAGAGACGGATGCAGAGGGCAAACGGCTTCGTGAACTTTCCGAGGATCTCGACCGGCGTCATGATCAACGTCATCGGGATCTTGCCGTAGAGCGGCATGTCGTGCGGCCAGTAGAAGATCGTGCTGATGTAATTCTTGCCCAACGTCGAGATGCCGGCAGCCTCGATCACGATGAAGCCGACGATCGCCAATGCCGCCGTCACCGAGATGTTGCCGGTCGCCGTCGAGCCGTACGGCACGAGACCGAGCAGGTTCACGAAGAGGATGAAAAAGAAGGTCGAGAGCAGATACGGCACGTAACGCTGGCCGTGCGGCCCGACGTTCGGCAGGATCACCTCGTTCCGGATGTACAACACCGTCGCCTCCACCACGCCGGTCACGCCGCGAGGCGCTTCGCCGCGCGCCGCGTGACGGGCGTGCGCCCGTGCCGCGCCGATGAGCAGCAGACACGCCAACAGCGATGCGACGAGCATCATCACCACGTGCTTGGTCGGCGACAGGTCTATCGCGTGTCCGCCGATGACGACCGGCGTCCAGTGCGGAAGGTGCCACTCGTAGAACGGCAGCTCGATCACATCCGAATCCGACAGGTGCGGCAGGATAATGTCGACCTTCTTCGCATCTTCGCTCATCGGGCGGTCGATCTGTGGGCGAGCCGCGCTGTCCATCTCGGCCGGTTGGCCGGTCACCACTGGTGACGTCTGCGCGAGGGAGGCACCCAGCGGAGCGGCGGCAAGCACCAACGTGAACAGCAGCGAGCGAACGGTCATAGCGTGAGCATCTTGGGTTCGATGAGCGTTGAGACGAAGAAAATGAGCACGAGGCTAATCAGCGCGGCCGGCGCCGGCAGCAACAGCGGCTTGAGGACGACCAGACCGTACACCAGCAGCGTCACGAATCGGATCGCGGCACCGATGAGCCACCCGGACAACGCGGCTGCCCGGAATGCCCTGCGCGCGATCGCGAACGCCACGACCTGTACCACCACCGCAACGGCCCCGCTCACCACGATCGCGCGCCGATCGTCCGGCGTCGCGAACGGCACCGCGAGTATCGCGCCGAGCGCCGCCGCGATGGCAAGCACGACGACGGCAAAGATCAGCGTCGCGCGCACGCTCTTCTCACGCTCTCGGTCCGCGCGACGGGCGCGTGCCGAACGCCTTGCGGTACATGGCGTAGAAACCCGCTCCCGCCCCGACGAACGTCCCCGCAATCAGGAGCCACGGCGAGGTTCCGAGCTGCGTGTCCAGCCATTTGCCGGCGAACAGGCAAAGGAGGATCGCCGCGAGAAACTGCACGCCCAGCACCGCGAGCTCGCTCGCCGACGGCACCCCGCTTCCGTTCTTGGACCCCGGCACCTGGACCATTCTGGCGCGGAATCTACGCGCTTGTGAAATTTTTCGCAAGCTGCGTTCGGCGAATTTTCCGAACATCTGCCGAACCAGTGATCTAGGACCAAGTCTCGCTGGCCAGCCAACTTACGTTACCATTTCGCTCTTGACACGTCATTATTTGACCGGTACCTTGACCGCCCCTGGTACACCACTCCAGAACAGCGTCGGCCCCGCCCCGCACGCATCGTTCGCCCAAGCTCTCGCGACAACCTGAAATGTCTTCCCGTCCGGTCATCTGGCTGCTCCTCGCTGGCGTCATCGCCCTCGCCGGCAGTATGCATGCTCGATCGACCGATGCCGTCGCCGGCGACAGCGCCTCCGCGCGCGTCGACGCCGAATCCCGCGTAGCAGCAGCCGCTCCGGCCAGGCACGCGAGGCGCGAAGCGCTGCCGCCGGCGCACGTCGAGACCACGGTCAGCGTGAACGTTGGTCGTGGAGCGACCTTCCAGTTGCACGCCACCAACACCGGCGACCGCCACGTCGAGCTACACTTCGCCACCGGTCAGACACACGACTTCGTAGTGCTCGACTCGATCGGGCGCGAGGTCTGGCGCTGGGGCGCGGGCCGCATGTTCACTTCGTCGCTGCAAACGAAGATGCTCGGCGCCCACGCCACGACGGTCTTCGAGGAGAGCTGGGACGCGAGGGCGAAGCACGGCCGGTTCACCGTCGTCGCGCGGCTCGAGAGCAGCGACTTCCCCGCCGAAGAACGCGCCGAGTTCGTTCTTCCCTAAGCCGCGCGACAGGGCGCGCGGTGACGTCGCCACGCCGGCTAAGGTTTGTCAGAACGCCGCGGTCGCCTCGAGCGAACGCGGCGTCGGCACATTCGCTCAACGCGCCTCAAGGAGATCTCGCAATGCGATTCCACCGTCTCTCACTCGGCGTTCTCCTTGCGTTCTCCGCTGCCTGCAGCAGTGAGCGCGCGACCGAGCCCGTGGCCAAGGACTCCGACGAGGCCGCGGCCAGCTTCGATGCCGTCGCCTCGGGACTCGAGCAATCGGGCGACGCCGAGCGCGCCGCGCCATTTCGCGACGCCGCCGACATCACGCGCGCCGCGGCCCGGCTCACGAAGATCTCGCTCGTGATCGACGAGGTGTCGACAGACTTTTACGCCGTTGGCCAGCGCACCATTCTGCCATCGGCCGTTCCATGCGTCGACAGCGGCTCGACGGCGGTCGGCGTGTCGCCGGCCTCGCCCCGCGGAACGCTGCCGCCGCTTCCCATCTACAGTTGTTTGCGACTTGCGTTCAGGCCGAACCTCATCGCCTGGCAGGCGTCGGCGCCGTACCGGCTCCTCACGGTCTCGGGCGACGAAGGAGCGCTCGCCTTCGGTCCCGGCCCCGATCCGCGAGTCGGATCGCCGGTGGTATTCCGCTCAGGGATGGCGACGCTGTTCGACAAGAACGGCGGCTTCTGGTACGCGGCGACTGGCACAGGCGAGGATCACCTCGTGCGGACGACGGGAGCGTGCGCGCCGACGCCGATCGCGTCGTCCGCCGCCCTCGGCGCCGATTGCCAGCGCGCGCTCTTTTCGTGGAGCTTGAATCTGTCGATGCTCCCGATTCCCGTCGTCGGCTCGCCGCCGCCCGCGCGGCCCTTTACCGTCGGTGGCGGCTCGCCGCACATCGTCCTCTCGCCGACCGAGATCGCGGGGACGGTCGTGCGCGTCACGCGGCTTCCACCACCGCCGCCTCCGCCCGTCGCGGGCGACCTCGCAGCGTCGCTCGTGGCGAGCGTCGCATCGGACAGTGTCGTCTTTCTCCTGACGGTGGCGAACGCGACCGATCACGTCGTCGAGATCAAGTTCGGATCGGGGCAGACGTACGACTTTGTCGTGCGCGAGGCCTCCTCGGGTCGCACGGTGTGGCGCTGGAGCGACGGCAAAGCGTTCACGCTGGCTCTCGGCTCGCGACTGCTGCCGCCTCGCGAGTCCATCACGTATTCCGCGCCGTGGCGTCCCGTCGGACTGCACGGGAAATTTGTCGCCGAGGGAATGCAGACGAGCTACTCGCAACCAGTCGGCGCGCGCGCGGAGCTCACACTGCGGTAGCGCGACGATCGTCAGCCGGTGCCGGGGGCGGGCGGCTTCGAGAGCGAAGCCGCCCGCTCTACTTTGCGCCCCGTTGACCCAACGGATACTTAACGCCGTACGTATCCCGCAGTAGCTTACGCCTTCAACGAACGCGGCACCTCAACCGAGAGACCGTTGGCGACACAAGCACGCACGGCCCCGCACGGCGACCGCGACATGGAGCTACTCGAGCAGCTCGCGAATGCTCGCGCGACGCTCACCGAACAGATCGCCCGCCGCATTATCGGTCAGCACGACATCGTCGACAACCTCATCGCCGCGCTGCTCAGCGGCGGTCACGCGCTCCTCGTCGGCGTGCCGGGCCTCGCCAAGACGCTGCTCGTGAAGACGCTCGCCGAGGCGCTCGATCTCTCGTTCTCACGCGTGCAGTTCACGCCCGACCTCATGCCCGGCGACATCACGGGCACCGAGATCATGGAAGAGGACACGGCGACCGGCCATCGTGCGTTCCGTTACGTGAAGGGGCCGATCTTCGCCAACATCGTGCTCGCCGACGAGATCAACCGCGCGCCACCGAAGACGCAGGCGGCGCTCCTGCAGGCGATGCAAGAGCACGCGGTGACGGCGGCGGGGCAGACGCATCGCTTGCCCGAGCCGTTTTTCGTGCTCGCGACGCAGAACCCGATCGAGCAGGAAGGGACCTATCCGCTCCCCGAGGCGCAACTCGACCGTTTCATGTTCGAGCTCCGCGTCGGCTACCCGACGCGCGATGAGGAAGAGCGCATCGTCGCGGCGACGACGAGCGACGTCGAAGCCACCGTGCGTCCGGTACTGAGCGCCGAGCAGCTCGCGGGGCTGCAGCATCTCGTGCGGCGCCTCCCCGCGCCGCCGACGGTCGTTCGCTACGCCGTGAACTTGGCGCGCTCGACACGCCCCGACGCGCCGGAGGCCGGCGCCGACGTGAAGAAGTTCGTGAGTTGGGGGGCGGGCCCGCGCGCGTCGCAGTATCTCGTTCTGGGCGCCAAGGCGCGTGCGGCGATGGATGGGCGTTCGGTCCCCGACGTCGACGACGTGCGGTCGGTGGCGATGTCCGTGCTGCGGCATCGCGTGGTGCTCAACTTCCAGGGCGAGGCCGAGGGCATCAGCGCCGAACGCGTGATTTCGCTGGTAGAGCGCTAGCCCGGTACTCGCGACAAAAGAAAAAACAGAGAAGACCCGCTGCGTTGCCCGGGCGTCGCAGCCGGTCTTCTATTTTTTGTCTTTTCTCGCCGTCACCACCGCGTCGGCCTCGATCTCGACCATCATCGCCGGATCGATCAGTGCCACGACCTGCACCATCGTGCACGCCGGCCGGATGTCGCCGAAGACTTCGCCGTGCGCGCGTGCGACATCTTCCCAGCGCGCGATGTCCGTGACGAAGATCCGGGTGCGCACGACGTCCCTCACGGATGCACCGGCGCGTTCGAGCGCGCGCGCGATGTTGCGCAGCGTCTGCACGGTCTGCGCATAGGGATCGCCGGCGCCGACGACGCTGCCGTCGTCGGCCGTGGCCGTCGTACCCGCGACGTGTACCGCGTTGCCGACGCGCACGGCGCGAGAGTATCCCGCGACCGGTTCCCACGGAGTTCCGCTGGAGATGTTGGTTCGCATTCCACAAATGGGTGAGCGGAGAGCGCAGTCGGTGAACCGAGGAGCGCAGTTGAAGAGCTGACGACCGACAACTGACGACCGCCGACTGACGACCTAGATTCCCGACGCCGCACCCTCCGCGCCGGGAAGCCAGCGGCGCCACCAGGGCGTGTGCGCGTCGCGCGCCAAAACCGTCTCGACGGCGCTGCGCCACGCATCCTGCATCTCGGCGGCGTTCGAAAAGCGATTTTCCGGATTCGGCGCCAGGCCGCGCCGCATCCACTCCTCGATCTCCGGCGGATACGCCGAGAGGTCGACGTCGCTCGACAGCATTCGGCCGAGGATCGTGCGGCCGTCGCCCGTGCCGAACGGTGGCTCGCCCGTGAGCACGAACGCGGTGATCGCCGCGACTTCGAAGCAATCGACCGGCGGACCTTGCGCCTCGCCGAGCAGTTGCTCGGGTGCCGAAAACTCCGGCGTGCCCGTCGTGCCGAACTGATCCTCGCCGCCCACCTTGGCCACCCCGAAGTCGGCGATGCGCCACCGCCGGTATCGGTCGATCAGAATGTTTTCCGGTTTGAGGTCTCGGTGGATGATGCCGCTCGCGTGCGCGGCGGCGAGCCCGTCGAGCACGTGCTCGATCTGCGGTGCGACGTCGTTCAGCGGTCGAGGGCCGGAGCGCTTGAGGAGATCGGCGAGCGAACCGCCCTCCGCGAGCTCCATCGTGTACCAGGAGACGCCGGCGTTGGAATCCCAATCATAGATCGGCACGATGGCGGGATGCGCCAGACTCGCCGCGAGCTGTGCCTCGCGCCGAAATCGTCGCACGGCCTTGTCGTCACGCGCGACCTGCGGATGCAACATCTTGAGCGCGACCTCGCGCTCCAAGGTGAGATCGCGCACGCGCCACACGGATCCGAACGTGCCGGCGCCGAGCCGCGCCAGCACGTCATAGTCGTCGCCCAACGCCCATCGCAGCCGCGCCTCTTCGGAATCCTTCGGCACCGCGACGTTTTGGGTGTTGCTGATGTAGAGCGAGCTGCGCGCGCCGGCAGAGCGCTCGAGGGTCCGCAGCATCGCCGAGATGTTCGGAAATCGCGCGGCGGGATCCGCGCTCAGCGCGCGGTCGAGAACGTTACAGACACCCTGCGGGCACTCGGGGCGAAGGAGCGAGATCGGCGGCACCTCATCGGGCGGATACTCGCCGGTGAGCGCAGCGAATGCGGTCGCCGCGAGCTGCCACTGGTCGCTCGAGGGCGTCGGCACCCAGGACCCGTCGCGCCATTCGGGCGGAATCGGCATCTCGAGTCTCGACGGCGCGAGGCCCACCGGCATGTCGCTCCGTGACATCGCCCACTCCCAACCGAGTAGCCAATGCCGCCCCATCGGATTCATCCAGATGGTGCGCGACGAGAGCGCACCGTGCGTCGTGCCACCGCTGTGCAGATACGCCAGCACGGAGCCTGTCGCACGCAGAAGCTGCATCGCGAACGGCACGTCTTCCGCGCCTGTGCGCGTGAGCTGCGCGCCGACGGTCTCGCCGGCGATCCAACGCCGGAGATACCCCGGTCCGCGCTTGCTCTCGGGGAACGGCGCCCAGTAGTGATACGTCGTCGGAATCGACGGATGACTGCGATGCGCGAGATGCCGGGCTTCGGCGGCGAGCCACGTCGCGTGCTCCGGATTCGGCACGCTGACGAGCGAGAGCGACCGGCCGAGCGCGTCGATCACTTCCTGGTAGTGCCGGTGATCGCCCCAAACGCCCTCGGCGCCCCATTCCCATCCGGGCGGCAGCGTCCAGCTCGCGAGATGCGGCGGAAGCGCGTGCGTGACGAGTGTCTGTCGGGACTCCACGCCCGGAAGCTACTCGGGATGAGATATGAGGCAACTGGGCACGAGCGCGCCTACGACGTCGTTGCGATGAGCCGTTGCGTTCCCTGCCAGCTCTGGCCGGGCGCGAGCACGACGGGGCTCGCGGCGACGGCGGCTTCGACGCACACGAAGCGCGCATAGCCACCCGGCTCGAGATCGTCGAATGACGCGCCGCGCGTGGCGCCCGGATTCCACACGACGCAATCGACGAAGCCGCTCGCCTCGACGCGCGTTTGGTGACTGGCTTCATCGACAAGGAGATGCGCCGGCGCGCCGACGTAGACGCGATCCATCTCGCCCTCGAAGCGAAGCCGTTCTTCGAGCTGAACGGCGCTGCGCCCACCGTGTGCGCTGTCGGTGTAGGTAACCCCGCGCAGTCCAACGAGGGCAACGCCGGCGATGTCGCGAACGCGCAGATAGGTATGCAGCGCTGTCGTGAAAGAAAGGGGATCCGCGCCGCGGTTGCGCACCGCGAGCGACAGCTCGAGCGCATCGCCCCCGACCCGGACCGTCAAGTCGGCGACGAATGCGTGCGGCCAGAGTCGGCGCGATTCGTCGTCGTCAGTGAGCCGCAGGTCGGCGATCGCGCACCCGACGGCGTCGCGCGCCGACGACACCAGCGACCAGCGTGCGGTGCGCGCGAATCCGTGCTTCGGCAGCGGACCACGATCGGCGAACTGCGGAAAGATGACCGGCACGCCGCCCCGGATCGGCAATCCGTCGCGATAGACGGCCGTCGAGCTGAGGAAGAGGCGTTCACCGCCCCCCGCGGGAATCCAGGAGCTGACGTGGGCGCCGTGCAAGTAGAGCTCGGCTCGCGCGCCGTCGGCGGCGGCGAGCACGAGCCGTGATCTCTGGTCGCCCGCGAGCGCCGCCGTTGTGTCGCTAGTGGTCATCAGTGGTCATCGTCGTCCGGCGGTGGTGGACCCTCGATGATTTCGCCGACGCGCTCGACGCGCACGGGACGTTTCAGCACGACACTGCCGACGCGAATCGTGACGAGGTAATCGCCCGGCTCGACATTGGGGCCGGTGCGCGCGCCGCCACCACCGCCGCCACCACCGCCGCCGCCGCCGCCCCGCGCTTCGAACGCGCCGGGCGGTGTCTCCGCCGGTCGCAGGTTGATGCCGCCCGGGCCTTCGCGTGCTCGCGCAGCGGCCGTCGAATCGCGACGCGCCGCGGCCGTTGTATCGGCGGGCTTCGCGGCCTTGATCGAGTCGTCGCGAACCTTGCGCGCTCGCGCCGCGACGATGCTGTCGCGCAGCGCGGCCGGGCCGAGTGCCGGCGGATTTCGACGCATGTCCCACACAGCGCGATTGTAGCCGGCGCCGCCGGCACCGGTGAAGGTGCGAATGGTGTCGCCCGCGATGTTGGTGATGGTGATGCGCGCCGTGTCTTTTTTGGCGTCGCCACTCGTGAGGCGGTACACCAGCTCCGCGCCGTATGGCGGATTCTCCGCCTCGAACAGGTGATTGCCCGCCCAGTTCTGCACCTGGCCGGGCGTGTATTGAAACGCCGCCTTCGGCTGGAAGAAATACGCCGTCTGCGTGAGCACGCTGTCGCGCAGCTGCTCGAGCGGAGCGATGTCGGCGATCCAGAGCGAGCGCCCGTGCGTCGCGGCAATGATCTCATGGTCGCGCGGATGGATCTTGAGGTCGTGCACCGGAACTGTCGGCAAGTTCGTCATGAACCGCTGCCAGCTCTTGCCGCGATTGGTCGAGACGTAGGCCGCCACGTCGGTGCCGACGAACAGGAGATCGCGATTGACCGGATCTTCGCGTACGACGTGAAGAAATGCCGGCCCGGTTTTCGGCAGATCGTTGACGATTGACGCGAACGACTTTCCCATGTCGGTCGAAACGAAGAGGTAGGGCGCGAAATCGTTCTCTTGATGATTGTCGAACGCGACGTAGACCACCGACGTGTCGAAGTGCGAGGCTTCGACCCGCGTGACCCAGCTGCTCTTCGGCACGCCGGCGAATCGAGCGGTGAGATCGTCCCAGTGGCCGCCGTCGTCACGTGTGAGCCACACCTTGCCGTCGTCGGTGCCGGCCCACAACAGCCCCGGCCGGATCGGCGACTCGGCGAGGGTCGTCACCGTGCCGTAGGTCTCGGCGCCCGTGGCATCGAGTGTGATGCCGCCCGTCGTCTTGAGCGATACGTTGAGCTTTACCGTGTCGTGCGCCGACAGGTCGGGAGAAATCGGATAGAAGTGATCGCCGCGATCGCTCGACTTGATGACCTTGCTGCCCCCCGCGTAGACGACGGACGCGTTGTGCGATGAGAGGAAGTACGGCGTCTGCCAGTTGAATCGGAGCGCCGCCGTCGAATCGAGCTTCGCCTTGTCGCGCACCTGTTGCAGCGAGCGTGAGATCTCCGGCGTCTCGGGCTTGGCAGTGTCGCCGCGGGCGACGATGAGCGAGTCCTCGTACGGGCCGCGCCCGAATCGTCCGCTGCGGATGGCGACGCGCGCACCCGTCGCCATGTTGTAGCGCGAGATGTTGCCGGCCTGCGACTCGGCGTATATCACGTTCGGGTCGGTCGGGTCCTGCGCCGTGTAGAAGCCGTCGCCGCCGCCGACGTTGAACCAGTCGGCGTTGCTCAATGCCGGCGTCGTGCCGCCGCCGCGCTGCTTGGAGCGGCTCGGCCCGCACCAGCTGCCGTTGTCCTGCAAGCCGCCGCAGACGCGATACGGCTTCTGCATGTCGAAGCTCACGGCGTAGAACTGCCCGATCGCGAAGATGTTCGGGAAGGCGTACGTGCCACCCTTGTCCCACGTCACCGCGATCCCGCCGTCGTCGGCGATAATGAAGTGGTCCGTGTCGTCGGGATCGATCCACATCGCGTGCCAATCGGTGTGGATGCTGAGTGCGCCGCGCCGCACCGTCTTGCCGCCATCGTCCGAGAAGCGGAAGACGGACGACATCCAGTAGATCCGATTCTCGTTCTTCGGGTCGACGCGCACCTGCGAGTAGTAGAATGGACGCGCGTCGCCCTCGTTGCGCGACATTAGCGCCCACGTGCCGCCGCCGTCGGTCGAGCGGTAGATGCCGCTATTCGGCTTTTGCCGCTTCGACGTGTCCGCTTTCTCGCCCTTCTTGAGCGGATTCGGATTCGTGTCGACTTCGGCGTTGGCGTAGACCACGTTCGGATTGCTTGCCGCGATCGCCAGACCGATACGCCCTTTCAACTGGGTGGGCCAACCGCCGCCCTTGATCTCGCTCCAGCTCTTGCCGGCATCGGTCGTTTTCCACAGCGCCGAGCCCGGTCCACCGCTCTTGAGGAAGTACGGACCGCGCACGCGCTCCCAGCTCGCCGCATAGAGCGTGTTCGCATCGCGCGAATCCATCGCAACGTCGATGAAGCCGGCCTTGTCGCTGACGAACTTGGACAACGTCCACGTCTTGCCGCCGTCGATCGACTTGTACATCCCGCGCTCGGCGTTGGCGTTCCACGTGTGCCCGAGCGCGGCGACGTAGACAATGTTCGGATCGGTGGGATGCACGACAATACGCGCGATCGACTGAGTGGCTTCGAGACCGACGAGCGTCCACGTGCGTCCGGCATCGATGGATTTGTAGAGACCACCGCCGGGCGAAATGGAATTCCGCGAGTTCTGCTCGCCCGTGCCCGCGTAGAGAATGTTGCCATCGCTCGGCGCAACCGCGAGCGCGCCCATCGACACGATCTTCTCGTGATCGAACAGTGGAAAGAAGGTCGTTCCCGCGTTGATCGTCTTGAAGATGCCGCCTGCGGCGCTGGCGACGTAGAAGATCTTGTGGTTCTTCGCGTCGACCGCGACGTCGGCCACGCGGCCCATCATGTTCGCGGGTCCGATGCTCCTCCACTTGAAGGCGGCCAGCGTCGACGAATCGAGCGGCGCGGAGAGTTGGGCACGGGCCGCGGGTGCCATGGCGATGGCGCCGAGGAGAGCGAGGGGTCGAAGGCTGCGCATGGTGACTCGATGCGGAAGGGAATCTCGGAAAGGTCGAGGCAATGTAGCACTCAGCGAAGACGGCGCGAGCGGACGATCGGCCTGCGAGCTTGACGCGCCGAGTGGTGTGAACGAACGTGGCCATCCCTCTCACCGAGCCCGCAGTGACCGACTCGTTCGTCGTCTTCGAACCGCTCTATTCCGATGTCGTGACTCCCGCGCGCGCGACGGCGGGCTCGGCGGGCTACGACCTGCGCGCGTATCTCACCAGACGGCGTGTGCGCTTCTGCAGTGCTGACGACGGCGTCATCTCCGAGCGCACCGTGGCGTCAGATGACTCGATCACGATCGCACCCGCCGAGCGCGCGCTGCTACCGCTCGGCTTCAGGGCGCGGGTACCCGAGGGCTACGAAGCGCAACTGCGAATACGCAGCTCAGTCGCCTTCAAGAAGGGACTGACGCTGCCGAATGCGCCCGGCACCATCGACTCCGACTATCCCGACGAATGGCTCGTGATGATGCGCAACGACTCCAGGTCACCGGTCCGCATCGAGCACGGCGAGCGGATCGCACAGGTGGTGATCGCGCGTTATGCGGCGTTGGAGTGGAAGGCAGGAGTAGTCGCGACTACGACAAGAAGCGGCGGACTCGGTAGCACCGGCCAATAGCCAGCGCAGGACCGTGTGATCGAAAGACGCCGATGAGCAGCATTTCTTAGACGCGGTTAATTGATGCCGTGTGACGCACTAATGACGCGTGGGTGA